>NZ_JAACGB010000010.1:0-166960 GCF_029237345.1 Aeromonas sp. 2HA2
TGCCCGGTAGCTAAGTTCGGAATCGATAACCGCTGAAAGCATCTAAGCGGGAAGCGAGCCCTGAGATGAGTCATCCCTGACCCCTTGAGGGTCCTAAAGGGCCGTTGGAGACCACAACGTTGATAGGCGGGGTGTGTAAGTGCAGCGATGCATTGAGCTAACCCGTACTAATTACCCGTGAGGCTTAACCATACAACACCCAAGAAGTGTTCTGGGGCTTGTAACAGATACCAAGCGAACTACTAACTAATTCAGTGATAGTGATGAAGCCACGAGCGACATCATTACTCACGTCAGCTTTCTCAGATTGAAGTTATTTGCCTGGCGGCCATAGCGCCGTGGAACCACCTGATCCCATGCCGAACTCAGAAGTGAAACGCGGTAGCGCCGATGGTAGTGTGGCATTCGCCATGCGAGAGTAGGACACTGCCAGGCACCCAATTAGACAGTTGTGCAGACATTGCATGATTGGCCGAGAGGATGACACCTCATTGAAACGGCAGACAATTTAGCAAAAAGCTAACCAGACAGCGGAGCGGTAGTTCAGTTGGTTAGAATACCGGCCTGTCACGCCGGGGGTCGCGGGTTCGAGTCCCGTCCGCTCCGCCACTAATTTGAAGGCCTTCCCAATCGGGAAGGCCTTTTTGCTTTCTGGCATTTGCGAACGGGATAAGGAAACAAGGGGCAGCAGACAGGGCTGCGACTTGCCACTGGCAACTCGGTCCCTGCCTGCAGTCCCTTGTGCTTGAGCTGGACTGCGTCCATCTCCCCGTCCGCTCCGCCAGTAAATTGAGAAGCCCAGTCGAAAGACTGGGCTTTTTCTCGTGTATTTTTTGCCAATTTGCATCACAGCCAAGCTCCAACACAACAAGGCTTTCCCTCTTGGGAGGGCCTTTTGTATTTCGGCTCAGGGGCTCACTTGCTTGTAGTACCTGCCGAGCAGTGGGCTCTATGCAGGCTGATTTGAAGAGGTTTGCGGCATACAATGCACTTTGGTTTCAAATGGGAGGTGGCCTCTATGTTCTGCCCGCGCTGTGGTATCGAATCGCTGCAAAAACGCAGCGAGAAAGAGTTTGCCTGTGGTTGTGGTTTCCACTATTTCCAGAATGTGGCGTCGGCCGTGATGGTGGCGCTTTGCTGGCAGGATGAAGTGCTGGTTGCGGTGCGAGGGCGGGAGCCTGGCAAAGGACTGCTGGATCTGCCCGGTGGTTTCGTCGATCCCGGAGAGTCGCTGGAGGCCGCATTAGTTAGGGAGCTGAAAGAGGAACTGGGGCTGGATCTGGGGAGAGAGGCGCCTCGCTATCTCAGCTCCTTTGCCAACGTCTACCCCTATGACGATGTTGTCTATCACACCTGCGATACCGTCTTCATGCTGGAGCTGGCTCACAAGCCCGCCGTTACCGCGGCCGATGATGTGGCCGCTTGTGAGTGGCGAAAGTTGCGTGAGATCTACCTCACAGAGTTTGCCTTCCGATCCACGGGCGCAGCCATCGGCCAGCTGCAAAGGTTGCGGGGATGAGTGCCCGCCTCACCGCTCTCGAACGACGTGACCAGATGGCTGAGCTGGAATAAGGGGCTAGCCCGGCAGTGAGAGGGTGACTATCAAACCGCCGTTATCGCCATTTCTGGCCTCGACCCGGCCGCCCTGTGCCTGAATGGCTTTACGAGTGATGGCGAGTCCCAGCCCATAGCCCTTGCCTGCAGAAGGGGACCCGATCCGCACGAAGGGATCGAACATGCTGGAGAGCTTGGTCTCGTCCACCCCCATGCCCTGATCCGCCACCTCGATGGAGAACTCTCCCCCTTGCCTGTGCAGGGTCAGGGTGATGGATTGACCAGGGTGAGAGAAACGAAGGGCATTGCGCACCACATTGTCGAGCGCGCGGCGGATAAGCTCAGCCTGACCGCAGATGGTGTGGTCCACTGCCTCATCCACCTGTTGCCTTATCTCGACACCCATGTGCTGCGCCTCGTAGCGGGCATCGCTCACCACAGCCTCAACCAGGGCTTGCAGATCGTAATACTCCTCACAGTCCCGTTCGCCGTGGCTGGCGCGGGTGAGGGTGAGCAGTTCGCCGATCATCTTGTCCATGCGATGGGTTTCGAGCTGGATCCGCGCCAGGGATCCCTCGATCCTGGCCGGATCCTGTTGGGCCAGACCGATAGCCAGTTGCAGGCGTGCGAGGGGAGAGCGCAGCTCGTGGGAGACGTCGTGCAGCAGCTGTTCACGGCTCTCGACCAGCAGTTGCAACCGTTCGGCCATGGCATCGAAGTCACGGGCCGCCTCGCTGATCTCGTCGTGGCGTCGTCGCATCAGAGGATAGAGACGCACGCCCAGATCACCCTGGGCGAGACGCTCGAATCCCTGCCGAAACTGGTTCATGGGACGGGTCAGATGCCAGGCGAGCAGGGCGCTGAAGAAGAGACCGCCGAGGCCGCCTATCCACCACATGGGCAGAGGCATGTTGAGCCAGTCGTTGCGTCGCGGCGGCGGTGCCAGTTGTTGCTGCAGGCCGGACGTGTCGTAACCGAGCCAGTAACGCTGGCCATCGGCTCCTTTGACAGTGCGGGTAAGCAGATGGGGGAAAGGGGATTGGGCTGCTTCACTCTGCTGGATGTGCAAAAGCGGGCGTTCCCCTGCGGGCCAGCTGGTCGTCAGGGTGTTCAGGGCGGCGGGTCCCTTTTCTTGCAGCAGGGTCGCCGCCGAGTTCAGTTGCCGCCCGGCCAGCTGCCGCGCCATTCTCTCCTCTGGCGGCCCTTCATGGCTGTAGAGACTGAAAGCGACCCATAGCAGCTGGCTCATCATTATGATGGTGAACCAGAAGCCGAACAGTATCTTCCAGAACAGGTGGCCCTTGAGGATCATGTCAGCCGGTATCCTATGCTGCGCACCGTCTCTATGCCGATGGCCTCACCCGCCAGCGCCTGCAGCTTCTGGCGGATATTGCAGATGTGCACGTCGACGCTGCGATCATAGGGCTCGCGCGGGCGGCCCAGTCCGTGCAGGGATAGCTCATCCTTGCTGACTACCCGCTCCGGCGCCCGCAGCAGCAGTTCCAGCAGATTGAATTCCGTGGCGGTCAGCTCCAGTGGCTCGCCTTGCCAGTGACACTGGCGAGTGGCGGGGGAGAGGGTCAGTTCCGCCAGACGCAAACCGTCACTCTTGCCAGCTGGCGCCGGTGCAGGTTCGACTCGTCGCAGCACTGCCCTCAGCCTGGCGACCAGCTCTCTGGGGTAACAAGGCTTGGGCACATAGTCGTCGGCCCCCATCTCCAGTCCGATCACCCGGTCGATGTTGTCCCCCTTGGCGGTGAGCATGATGACGGGGATCTTGCTGTCGTGGCGGATCTGGCGCAGCACCTCGCTGCCGTTGATGTCGGGCAGCATGATGTCGAGCACCACGGCCACATAGTTGCCGGAAAGAGCGTGTTGCACACCGCTCTTGCCGGTCAGCACATGGGTGGTGACAAAGCCTTCGCCGCCCAGGTATTCACTCAGCATGGTGCCAAGCTCCAGGTCATCGTCTACCAGCAGGATCTTCATTGCTCTTCTCCCTCTCGAGTCGGCGCCATTTTCCCGTGTCTGCATGCGGCTGGCAGCTGCTTTTACGCAATCCTTACACTGCCCTGCAGGAGGCTTAACCGGGCATTGGGGTACATTGCGCTGGCTTGTTTCATCCAAGGATATCCCCGATGACCCGTACCCGTCTCTTCGTTGTCCGTCTGCTGCTGCCAGCTCTCTTGCTGATTGCGGTGGGCTGGTTTTTCAGCGCGACCGGTGCGGCGCCGGTGGCTTCCTATATCACAGCCACCGCCGAGCGGCGCGATCTGGAGCAGAGCGTGCTGGCTGACGGTACCCTGCAGGCCCAGAAGCTAGTGAGTGTGGGGGCGCAGGTCTCCGGCCAGATCAAGGTCTTGCACGTTGCGCTCGGGGATCAGGTTAAGCAGGGCGATCTGCTGGTCGAGATCGACGATCTCACCCAGCAGAACGCCCTCAAGGATGCCGAGGCCGCCCTCGACAATGTGCAGGCCCAGCTGGCCTCGCGTCGGGCGACCCTGCGCAACAATGGGCTGGTGTTCGAGCGTCAGCGCAAGGTGCTGGCTCGGGGGCTCGGTAGCCAGGCCGACTATGACAGCGCAGAGGCGACCCTGATCGCCACTCGCGCCGATATCCGGGCGCTGACCGCGCAGGCGGTGCAGGCCCGCATCGCCGTGGATACCGCCAGAGTCAATCTGGGCTATACCCGCATCGTCGCCCCCATGGCGGGCACCATAGTGGCCATTCCGGTGGAGCAGGGACAGACGGTCAATGCGGTGCAGAGTACCCCGACCATCGTCAAGGTGGCGCGGCTCGACACCATGACGGTGGAGGCCCAGATCTCGGAGGCGGACGTGATCAGGGTGAGCACGGGCCTGCCCATCTACTTCACCATACTGGGGGCGCCCGAGCACCGTTACGAGGCCAGGTTGCGCGCCATCGAGCCTGCGCCGGACTCCATCAATGATGACACCAGCAGTTCGACCACCACAGCCGTCTATTACAACGGCCTGTTCGAAGTGAGCAATCTGGAAGGCGCCCTGCGCATCGGCATGACGGCTCAGGTACACCTGGTGCTGGCAACCGAGCGCAATGCGCTGGTGATCCCGGCCATCGCCCTGAGCGGTGACAGGGTGCAGGTGGTGGATGGTGCGGGCAAGCTGCAGTGGCGTCAGGTGAAAGTGGGCCTCAACAACAAGGTGGATGCCCAGATCCTGAGCGGCCTCGAGGCGGGGGAATCCGTGGTGGTGAGCCAGTTGACGGCCCAGAGCCAGCAGAGCGGGCGCATGGGCCCGCCCATGGGGATGTGATCATGACCCAGCCACTGCTGCAACTGAGCGGGATCCAGCGTCACTTCGGCGAGGGGGATCAGCGGGTACAGGTGCTCAAGGGGATCGACCTGACCATAGAGAGGGGGGAGATGGTGGCCATCGTCGGTGCCTCCGGCTCCGGCAAATCGACCCTGCTCAACATTCTGGGTTGCCTCGACCAGCCGAGCGACGGTCACTACCGGGTTGCCGGTCAGGAGACCAGCAAGCAGGCCGCGGATCAACTGGCGGCGCTGCGCCGCGAGCATTTCGGTTTCATCTTCCAGCGCTACCACCTGCTGGGGGATCTCAGTGCCCGCGACAATGTGGCGTTGCCAGCCATTTATGCCGGTCTGGCTGCCGGTGAGCGACAGGCCAGGGCCGAGACGCTGCTGCGCAGGCTGGGGCTGGGTACGCGGCTCGACTACAAGCCGAGCCAGCTCTCCGGTGGCCAGCAGCAGCGGGTCAGCATAGCCCGTGCCCTCATCAATGGTGGTCAGGTGATACTGGCGGATGAACCGACTGGCGCGCTCGACAGCCACAGTGGCACAGAGGTGCTCGGCATACTGCATGCCTTGCATGAGCAGGGTCATACCCTGGTGATAGTGACCCATGACATGAGCATTGCCGAGCAGGCCGAGCGCATCATAGAGCTCAAGGACGGGGAAGTGGTGGCCGATCGCCGCCGCGTGCCGGCATCTGACTCCCAACCTTTCCAGAAGCCCCCCCGGCTTGGTCGCTCTGCATGGGGTGGCGGGCTGGACAGGTTTACCTCTGCCTTCAGGATGGCGCTGCGGGCCATGCAGGCCCAGCGGATGCGCACCTTCCTCACCATGCTCGGCATCATCATAGGTATCGCCTCCGTGGTTTCCGTGGTGGCGCTGGGGCGCGGCTCCCAGCAACAGGTGCTGGCCAACATCAATGCCATGGGCACCAGCACACTGGAGATCTTTCCCGGCAGCGGCTTCGGGGATAAGCGGGCCGAGGCGATACAGACCTTGCGGACCGAGGATACCGATGCCCTGGCCGGGCTCGATTATGTTCACAGCGTGACCCCCAGTCTGGCGACCAGCACCACGCTGCGCCGGGGCAGTCAGGCGGTCTCCGGCACGGTAAACGGGGTGGGGGATCAGTTCTTTCAGGTGCGCGGCTATCGGGTGTTGCAGGGCATGTTGTTCGATGCCGGCAGCGTGGCCAGTCTGGCGCAGGAGGTGGTGATAGACGAGAACAGCCGGGATCGACTGTTCGATGCGGGGGAATCACCCCTCGGGCAGGTGATCCTGCTGGGCAAGCTGCCGTGCCGGGTGATCGGTGTGGTGGCCCGCAATCAGAGCGGCTTTGGCAGCGACGAGAACCTCAATGTCTGGATCCCCCACACCACGGTCATGAAGCGGATGCTGGGTCAGAGCTATCTGCGCAGCATCAGCGTGCGGGTGCAGGATGAGGTTTCCCTGGCCGCCGCCGAGGATGGTCTCACCCGGCTGCTTCGCCAGCGCCATGGCAGCCAGGATTTCTTCGTGCTCAACACCGACAGCATCCGTCAGGCCATCACCAGCACCACTGCCACCATGACGCTGCTGGTTGCCATGATAGCGCTCATCTCCCTGGTGGTGGGCGGCATAGGGGTGATGAACATCATGCTGGTGTCGGTGACGGAGCGTACTCGCGAGATAGGTGTGCGGATGGCGGTAGGCGCCAGGGCCAGCGACATCATGCAGCAGTTTCTGATCGAGGCTGTGCTGGTCTGCCTGCTGGGGGGCGCCGCCGGAGTGCTGCTCTCCCTGCTGGTCGGCGTCTTGTTCGAGCACTTCAGCAGTCAGTTTGCCATGCGTTACTCTGCAAGCGCCGTGCTGGCTGCCTTCTTCTGCTCGAGCCTGATCGGCGTGCTGTTCGGTTTTTTCCCGGCTCGTCGGGCGGCGAGGATGGATCCCATCCATGCACTTGAGCGGGAGTAACCAGACTTTCGGCGCCTTCGTGCGCCAACTCATTCGCATCCGGGGGCGGGAGCTCATCCCTCTTCAACCCCCGGGTGCGGATTGGCCGGACGGCATGGACTGCCAGTCTGGCAAGCCTGAACTGTGTCATTGACGTGACACGCCCTGCTCTGCGCAGGTTTTTCAACCGGGCCCAGTGCCCGGTTTTTTTACGCCCTCCTTTACCGTATTGAGGGGGATGCGATGGACGCGGCTCTTTGTTAACCTGCCTGTTTCACCCGAACCGCAGGGAGCTGCATCGATGCGATCCATTGTCAGCCTGCTGGCTTTGTCACTGCTGTGTGCTTGCAGCAGCCACTCAACCCGAGAGGATGTCATGTCAGGGAAAGAGCGTCTTCACTACCCCGTCACCCGCCAGAGCGATCAGGTGGATCACTACTTCGGTCACGCCGTGGCCGATCCCTATCGCTGGCTGGAAGACGACCGCAGCGCGGAGACCGAGGCCTGGGTCAAGGCCCAGAACAGTGTCACCCGGGATTATCTGGCACGTATTCCGTTTCGCGATGCCATCAAGGACAAACTGGCCGCCTCCTGGAACTACGCCAAGGAGGGGGCGCCGTTTCGCGAGGGGCGCTACCACTACTTCTTCAAGAACGACGGCTTGCAGAACCAGAACGTGCTGTGGCGCCAGCAGGCGGGTAAACCCGCCGAGGTGTTCTTCGATCCCAATACCCTCAGCCCCGACGGCACCACGGCGCTGGATCAGCTGAGCTTCTCCCGGGACGGCCGCATCCTGGCCTATTCCTTGTCCCTGGCTGGCAGCGACTGGCGCGAGATCCACCTGATGGACGTGGAGAGCAAACAGCCCCTTGAGGCACCCCTCAAGGACGTGAAGTTCAGCGGCATCAGCTGGCTGGGCAACGAGGGCTTCTTCTACTCGAGCTACGACAAACCCGATGGCAGCGAGCTGTCGGCCAGGACGGATCAGCACAAGCTCTACTTCCACCGGCTCGGCACGGCGCAGCAGAATGACCGCCTGGTGTTCGGTGCCATCCCTGCCCAGCAGCACCGCTACGTGGGGGCAACCGTGAGCGAGGATGATCGCTACCTGCTCATCTCGGCGGCGGACTCCACCTCCGGCAACCGCCTCTATGTGAAGGACCTGAGCGAGGAGAACGCGCCGCTGCTGACGGTGCAGGGGGATCTGGATGCGGACGTGAGCCTGGTGGACAACAAGGGCAGCACGCTTTACTTGCTGACCAATCGGGATGCTCCCAACCGCCGGCTGGTGACTGTGGATGCGGGTAACCCCGGCCCCGCCCGCTGGCGTGACCTTATCCCCGAGCGCCAGCAGGTGCTGACGGTGCACAGCGGCAGCGGCTATCTGTTTGCCGAATACATGGTGGATGCCACCGCCCGGGTCGAGCAGTTCGACCATGACGGCACACGGATTCGTGAGGTGGCGCTGCCCGGTCTTGGCAGCGTCAGCGGCTTCAACGGCAAGCAGGATGATCCCGCGCTCTACTTCGGCTTCGAGAACTACGCCCAGCCGCCCACCCTCTACCAGTTCGAGCCAAAGAGCGGGGCCATCAGCCTCTATCGTGCCTCGGCGGCCCCCTTCAAGCCCGAGGAGTACGTATCAGAGCAGCGCTTCTACCAGAGCAAGGATGGCACCTGGGTACCGCTCATCATCAGCTACCGCAAGGGGCTGAAACTCGATGGCAGCAATCCCACCATCCTCTATGGCTATGGCGGTTTTGACGTGAGCCTGACCCCGAGCTTCAGCGTGGCGGTCGCCAACTGGCTGGATCTGGGAGGCGTCTATGCGGTGGCAAACCTGCGGGGCGGCGGCGAGTATGGTCAGGCCTGGCACCTGGCGGGCACCCAGATGAACAAGCAGAACGTGTTCGACGACTTTATCGCCGCGGCCGAATACCTGAAGGCTGAAGGCTATACCTCCAGCGACAGGCTGGCTGTGCGAGGTGGTTCCAACGGCGGTCTGCTGGTGGGGGCCGTCATGACCCAGCGGCCGGATCTGATGCGTGTTGCCTTGCCTGCGGTGGGGGTACTCGACATGCTGCGCTATCACACCTTTACCGCCGGGGCTGGCTGGGCCTACGACTACGGTACCAGCGCCGACAGCGAGGCCATGTTCGACTACCTGAAGGGCTACTCACCGCTGCACAATGTGCGGGCCGGTGTCAGCTACCCCTCTACCATGGTCACCACGGCGGATCACGACGACCGTGTGGTGCCAGCCCACTCCTTCAAGTTTGCCGCCACCTTGCAGGCCGACAACGCGGGGCCCAACCCCCAGTTCATTCGCATCGAGACCAATGCCGGGCATGGAGCAGGCACGCCGGTGGCCAAGCTGATCGAGCAGAGCGCGGACATCTACGCCTTCACCTTGTACGAGATGGGCTACCGGCAGTTGCCGCGTCTACCCTGACCCATGCGAGATGGGCTACTGGCCGTTGCCGACCAGACCATGACATCAGGGCCCTGCGGGGCCCTTTTCTTGTGGCCACTGAGCGACTCACGCCTTGTGCTCCCATGTCGCGACCATCCCTGTCTCGCCATTCTCCCGTTTTGTGTGGAGGGGGCCATCTACCCCGTCCCCGGTGGTATAGTCAGCCACAGGATCAGCATTCAAGGAGTCCATCGTGAAGAAGATCATTTACATCTTGCTGGGGCTGGCATTGGCCGCCCTGGTAGTCATCACAGCCCTGGTCAAGCTGATTGACCCCAATGAGTTCAAGCCACAACTGGTGGAGCAGGTACGCAAGAGTACAGGCCGCGAGCTGGTGATGGAGGGGGATATCGGCTGGCGTTTCTGGCCGAGTCTGGGTCTCTCCCTCGAGCGGGTGGCGCTTCGCAACCCGGCTGGTTTTGCCGAGCCGGATCTGGTGCGCTTCGAGCGGGGGGATGCCTCGGTCGCCGTGTTACCCCTGCTCTCCCATCGACTGGACATTGGCGAGGTGACCCTGACCGGTGCCCATCTGTTTATCCAGACCAGGGCCGATGGCAGCTCAAACCTGAACGATCTCATCAAGACGCCTGAGGCGGCGAAGGACAGCGAGCCCGCGCCAGGTGGCCAGAGCCAGCCCCCTGCGAGCAATGGCCAGACCTGGCAGATCACTTTGCAGGGAGTGGTGCTGGAGCAGGCCAGCGCTCTGGTGCAGGACGATCGCAACGGCACTCTCTCCCGGCTCGATCAGCTCGATCTTGCTCTCGGCCAGCTGACGCCGGGTCAGTGGGTGCCGGTGACCCTGGCCGCCAAGGGGGCGCAAGGCAAGCTTGCCTTCGATATCAAGGGGGAAGGAGAGGTCAAGCTGGCACAGGATGCGTTGGCCAGCGAGCTGAAAAACCTGAGTCTGAGCGGCAGCCTCAGCCAGCCGCAACAGCGGCTGGATAGCTTCTCGGTCAAGGCCGATCGGCTGGCACTGGGAGAGTGGAGCAGCCTCACCCTGAACCTGCAAGGCGCCCAGCTGGAAGGTGACCAACCGACTCTGGCCGGCTCGCTGGAGGGAACTCTCAAGGCGCGAGTAGACAAGGGTTTGCAACTGGTCGAAGTCTCGGATGCGAAGCTGGCGGCCAATCTGCAAGGTAAAGCACTGCCACGCCCGCAGATGAACCTCAAACTGGCTGGGTTTGCCCGCGCCGAGCTGGATCAGCAGAAGATCACCCTGAGCAAGCTGGTGATGAGCGCCGACGATGCCCTGCTCCGTGGTGAAGGGGCGGTGCGACTCGGTGCCGTGCCCAAGATTGAATTTGATCTCAAGGGCGACAAGCTGGATCTCGACAGCTGGCTCGGCGAACCGGCAACAGCCAAGGCAGCCGCTCCGGTGCAGCCCGCTGCGGCGAAAGTGGATGATAAAGGCGCAGTGCCCGCCAAGGCTGCCAAGGGGATCTCGACGGTAGAACCGGACCTGAGCGCGCTCAAGGCATTCGATCTTGCCGGGCGCTTGCAGCTTGATAGCCTGCGGTTGAAGGGGCTGGACTTGAGCACCGTCGATCTGCAACTTGCCCTGGCCGGTAGCCAGCTCACCCTCAAGCAATTCAGTGCCGGTGTGGCCGGTGGTCAGGTGACCGCCGAGGGTTCAATAGATGCGCGTCAGCAACCAGCCCGTTATCAGGTACACAAACGGGTGCAAGGGGTGAATGTGCGCCCGCTGCTGCAAACCCTGGCCCAGAGCGATCTGCTGGAAGGCAAGGGGGATCTCGAGGTGCAGGTGCAGGGCACTGGACTGTCTGAGCAGGCGCTGCGCGACAAGATGCAGGGCAAGGTGAGCCTCAAGTTGAGCGATGGTGCCCTGCATGGCATCAACCTGGCCGAGATGATCCGCGAGGCGCGAGCCACTCTGACCGGCAAGGGGACAGATCAGGTCAAGGAGGCACGCAAGACCGACTTCAGCGCCCTCACCGCCAGCTTCCAGTTGGCGAACGGCGTGGCGCGCAGCGACGATATCCAGCTGTTCGCCCCGGCCCTGCGAGTGCGGGGCCAGGGTCAGACGGCATTGGTGCCCCAAACCCTCGATTTTCTGTTCCTCACCTCCATAGTGGAGAGCAGCAAAGGCCAGGGGGGCAAGGGGGTGGATGAGCTGAAGGACATCACAATACCGGTACGCATCGGCGGCCACTGGCAGGCCCCTACCTATCGGCTGGATGTGAAAGAGTTGCTCACCAACAACAAGGTGCTGGAGGAGAAGGCCCGCAAGGAGGCCGAGCGCGGTCTCAAGAAGCTGTTGGGTGACAAGGCTGACAACGACGCTGTCAAAGGGGTGGCCGATCAGCTGCTCAAGGGGCTGTTCAAGTAGCAACTCCTTCCTGTTATTGCCATTCAGAGCCCGCCCCGTGCGGGCTCTTTGCTGCCGCTTGTCCATGCGTCGGAGGGCCGGCGGCAAGAGAGTCATGGCTGCTTCTGGTTAAAAATGGGGATGTACCCTTGTCCCAAAGGTGATATCACTGTTGTTTTGCCAAGGAGTAGATGAATGAGCCGAAGTGAAGTAGTGAGAGAGATATCCCATCCAGACTGGCCTCTGGTCTGGCAGATCTATGGCAGCAGCTTCCCGCACTACGAGCAACGCCAGCCGCAACATCAGCAGGTCAAGATGGCGGATCCTCACTTTCACTGTCAGCTCTTTTATCAAGGCGACTTGCTGCTCGGCTTTATCTTCTGGTGGGCCTGCGGCGAGCAGATCTATATCGAGCATCTGGCCATCAATCCGGCCCTGCGCGGCCAGAACCATGGCTCCCGCCTGCTTGCTGACTTCTGCGAGACGGCTGGGCGCTCCGTTATCCTGGAGATTGATCCGCCAGAGGATGAGATTGCCATCCGGCGGCTGCGCTTCTACCAGTCGCTGGGCTTTTGTCTCAACGACCATGACCATGTGCATCCGCCCTATCATCCTGACTATCAGGGGCACGAGCTGCGGGTGTTGAGCTACCCAGATCCCATCAACCTCTATGAGTACCAGCAGTTCAACCGGATGCTGGTGGCGCGGGTGATGGACCACGGCGTGACTGCCTGACCGGCATCCTGGTTGGCCTGCTATCGGACAGTATCGGAGACTGGCAATCAGGGCGAAGAACAAGGAGGTTCAATGAACAGGAATGTGCTGATCACGGGTGGCAGCCGTGGGATCGGGGCGGCCACTGCCCGCTATCTGGCGGGGCAGGGTTATCATATCTGCATCAACTATCGCCATGACCGGCAGGCTGCCGAGACGCTGGTGGCACAGATCCGGGCGCAACATCCGGTATCCTGCATAGCGGTGCAGGCGGATATCAGCGTCGAGGCCGAGGTGGTGCGCCTGTTCGAGGAGATGGACGAGCGGCTCGGGGTGATTACCCATCTGGTCAACAACGCCGGTATCTTGCAGCCACAGATGAAGGTGCTGGAGATGAGCGCCGAGCGTATCAACAAGACACTGACCACCAATGTGACCGGCTATTTTCTCTGCTGCCGTGAGGCGGTGCGCCGCATGACGGCGGGCTGCGCCATCGTCAATGTCTCCTCGGCTGCCGCTCGCCTCGGTTCGGCGGGTGAATACGTGGACTATGCCGCCTCCAAGGGGGCCATAGATGTGCTGACCAAAGGCTTGTCGCTGGAGGTGGCGGCGCAGGGGATCCGGGTCAACGGGGTACGCCCTGGCTTTATCTACACAGAGATGCATGCCGACGGCGGTGAACCCGACCGGGTGGAGAGGGTGAAAAACCAGATCCCGCTACAGCGGGGCGGTCAACCAGCCGAGGTGGCCGCCGCCATTGCCTGGCTGCTGTCGGACGAAGCTTCCTACGCCACCGGCACCTTTATCGATCTTGCCGGGGGGCGATAGGCATTTTGCGCAGACTTGGTTGAAGGAGGGGGGACGGAATTAATCCGCCCCCAATCAGGATTATTCGTAGACGGCAGTGGCCGTCAGTAGCTGGTCGGCAAAGGTAAATATTTCATCGATAGAGCTAATGGGATGCCTGGTTTCTTTTTTGTCGGCGTCAAACAAACCAATATATTTTTGCTTTGCATTGAAATGTAACCGGCATAGTGGCTTGCGGTTATTGTCATCGAGCAGTATGCCAAAGTAGCTTTGAGTATCTCTGGCTGCGATCCTGGTTACATCAAACTGTTGTCTCAAGATTGCTTTGACGACATTGAAACCTTCCATCTCTTCAATGGTGGTATCTACCTTTGATTTTTCCTCACTATTATCGACTTCATTGTTATCACTTGATAGGCCACTATCAAATGCAGGCTGGATAGCCGAGGAGCTAACTGTGCTACCAATTGCTGATTTTAACCGTGCATTGATGCTGTCATTGAGAAACTGACTGAGGGCTTTCTTGGTTATATCGGTAAAGGACTGCTTGACCCTTGCGGTAAGCACACCATCATAGATCCTGGATGCAAAGAACTTAACAAAGTCCTCTTCTGGCGAACCAAACTGCTCAGCCAGTAGTCTCTTGATTTGACTGAGATATTTTAGCTCTCCTGCTGCATCGACAACCGACTCTACATCAAAGGAGGTCTTGGTCAGCTTCAATACCTCAGGCACTATGTGTTCATCAATGTCTTCTAAATCGAGCGTTAGAAATGGTTTCTCGTCCATCTTGTTTGGTGCATCAAGGTCGGTATAAAACTCATATTGAGCACCATTGGTCAGGATGCCGATGCGGGCATTAGTGACAGAAAAATAACGAAAGAGTTGTCCCGAGTGCTTGGTTGACAGTTTCTCACTGTACTTTTTGCACTCAACCAGAATCTGAATCTGTCCATCCTTAAGAATGGCATAGTCAACTTTTTCCCCCTTTTTGATACCAGTATCTGCGGTGAATTCTGGAATTACTTCGGTGGGGTCGAATACATCATACCCCAGTACGCGGTTGAGAAATGGCATTACAAACGCATTCTTGGTTGCCTCTTCGGTCGTGATCATCGACGACTGTTGAGCAATCTTTTTGGCTAGGCTCTGTAACTGTTCTGAAAAATCCATTTTTATCTCCACATGGACACTGGGTGTTGGCATGGCTGAATTGACATTCCACTTTCACCATTTCGGGCTAGAAATCGGGTGATAACGTAGACATAGTTGATCTCCACTTATATTCAGAAAAGTGTCATACGATGCCAAGTTGTGAATGCTTGAAACAGGATCCAGCTCACCGCTATTGAGTATTATGTGAAGGAAACTCGGGTTCCGGGCTGATATTCATAATGAAAAGGGGCGCTGAAGCGCCCCTTTTCATTGATCCAGCCGAGCCTTGTTTCACTCCCCCAACAGCCGTTGCCAGACCGCCAGCACATGGCTCCGTTTGGTCAGCAACTGGTTGTCACCCACCTTGCGGGAGGTCTCCGGGAGATTGCGGTGATGACCCGGGTGGCGGATCTCCAGATAGGCGTGTGTCAGCCCTTTCGCCTGCTCCTGGGGTATGCCCCCCATGACAAACTCGGTCATGGGACGGGCTCGTACCAGCAGCCTGCTGGTACTGCTCACTGGCGCAGGTAGAACGGGCGTCTGTCGATGGGCTTGTGCCCGTCTTTGTCGATGTCGGGGTTGCTGCCGTGCAAGAACACCAGACCCGAGCCGTAGCCGAGCGCGATACCGCCGATCTTGCCATAAGCCACCACGGCGAAACCGCGTTGGTCTCTCACAGCCACTTCGGGCGAGCGTTTGCTCATCTTGGTCCAGCGGCCTGATTGGCCACCAGGGCATCAGCCGTGGCGCTCTCATACAGGGTTTGCAGGCTTCACTGCTCAGCTTGAAGCCCAATAAGTGCCCCCGTTTTTCAGTGAATTGCCATGTAGTTGAACGATGGGAGCTAGCTTTGATTTTCAATATGAAAAAATCGATAGATGTAGAATTGTTACTGTAACGATTCAGCTTGTTGTGTTTTACAATTTTTGAGATTGTCAGCCTTGGCTTGTTCGCCACAGGTGGCATAGTTAGCGAAATTCAAGGGTAAAAACGGAAAAAGTGCTACTGAAATCACACATTGAAAATCATTTTGTGAAAATCGCCTTTCATTGTGAAAGTATTGGGTTGCTGGGGTCGCACGCTATCAAGGAAGCAGCCAAACCCCCGTCACACAGCTGAAGTCATCCACATTCTGTGTGCCCTTATCAACCACTGGAGTTACTTGAGGACTACACCATGGATATCATTATTCATGCAGCGGAATGGTTCATTGGACTGTTCCATAAAGGAGGTGAGGTATTTGTCGGCATGATGACTGGCATTCTTCCCTTGCTCATATCCCTGATGATCGCAATGAATGCCTTGATTGCATTCATTGGTCAGGAACGAGTGGAACGCTTGGCCGCAAAAAGCGCTGGCAATCCCATTTCCAGATATTTGATACTGCCGGTCATTGGTACATTTGTTTTTATGAACCCGATGACCCTCAGTTTGGGGCGTTTTCTGCCTGAACGATATAAGCCATCTTATTATGCAGCAGCCTCCTACAGTTGCCATTCGATGAATGGTCTATTTCCTCATGTTAATCCTGGTGAGCTGTTCGTTTATCTGGGTATCGCAAGTGGGCTGACTCAGCTTGGTTTGCCATTGGCACCTTTGGCCATGAGTTATTTATTGGTTGGCATGATAAGTAATTTCTTCCGCGGCTGGGTAACAGATTTGACGACGGCATTTGTTGAGCGTCAGCAAGGGATTTATCTTAGTGGCGAAGTCAATATTAAAGTCACTGCTTAAGTTAACTCAGGAGTTTCATCATGGATAATGTACTCTATATAACAAAAGGCGCTTCGGGTTGGGGTGGTCCACTGATTGTGCCGATCAAGCCTGGCAATAAAATTCTGTATATCACGGCAGGTACCCGCCCCGATATTGTTGACAGAATGGTAGAGTTGTCCGGTATGGAGGCAGTGGATGGCTTCAAGTCTTCTGTACCCGAGGAAGAGATCGCAGTCGTCATCATCGATTGTGGTGGTACGCTGCGTTGTGGTCTCTATCCTAAAAAGAAAATTCCTACTGTGAATATTCATTCAACCGGCAAAAGCGGCCCAATGGCACAGTTTATCGTTGAGGATATTTATGTTTCAGGAGTCACGCCTGATAATATCAGGTTGCAAAATGCCAACGGGGATGTGTCTACAGAGGCAGCCCCACAGACTTTGGTTCAGAATGCAGACAAACCTCAATACGACAGTAGCAAAAAACTGAGTGAGCAAAGTGACAGCTTGCTTGCAAAAATAGGGATTGGCATGGGCGGGGTCATGGCAACCTTCTTTCAGGCTGGTCGGGAAACCATCAACACTGTCATCAACTCCATTATTCCCTTCATGGCATTTGTATCAATGTTGATTGGGGTAATACTGGCTTCTGGAATCGGTGATGTGATAGCGCATGCACTTATTCCGCTAGCTCAGAATCCGGTTGGTCTAATCATACTGGCACTTATTTGCTCTTTTCCGTTCCTCTCTCCCTTTCTTGGGCCTGGGGCCGTTATTGCACAAGTCATTGGTGTCTTGGTAGGAACCCAGATCGGTTTGGGTAACATACCGCCTCATCTGGCATTGCCCGCTCTGTTTGCTATCAACGCCCAGGCTGCTTGTGACTTCATACCGGTTGGGCTAAGCCTGGCAGAGGCAAAACCAGACACGGTACAGGTAGGTGTCCCATCGGTACTTTATTCCCGTTTTCTAACGGGAGCACCTACGGTTGCTTTTGCCTGGTTTATTTCATTTTTCATTTATCAGTAATCACGCTTGTAGAGAAGGACATAGACAATGCTCTATCGGACGCAAGTAACTCAAATTGGGGAATTCGCAACAGAATCACTCAATGAAAATATGATGATTATCTTCAATGATAATGCACCAAAGGATGTCGCTGACTATTGCTTCATTCATCCAGATGCCGAGTTGAATGGTGAAATTCTGGTAGGTGGACAATTTTTATTAGGCGCAATCAGCTATCCCATTACGGCGGTTGGCTGTGTAGTAAGCCACAACCTTGATGCATTGGGTCATATTACCATTCGATTTGATGGCGCTTCAGAAGCTGAATATCCGGGGACTGTCCATGTCAATGGCACATGCCCAAAGGCTCTGGAGATTGGCACAGAAATCATATTTACATCGAATCACTGAAAACTCACACCCCCTCTACACATTATTGAGTTTGGTCGCTCTGATGTAGAGGAGGGTGAGATACAACCTTGGGAGAATAACATGTCTAAAGTAGCGCTGATAGTTGGTAGCGGTAAAAGCCTGGGAGCTTTTCTGGCCAAAGGGTTGGCTGATGATGGCTATTGTGTGGTCGTCGCCGATCTGGATGGCGAGGCTGCCCGGAAAACAGCGGATGAAGTGGCTCATGACCATGGTGCAGAAAATGTCATGTCGATTCAGGCCAATGCCATTCAGGAAGAAGATGTCATCCGTATGGTAAACGCCATTGATGAGCGCTTCGGTCGTATCGATCTGCTGGTATACAATGCGGGAACGGCTACCGCTGCCAAGATCGACAGCTTTCCTCTCGCTGATTGGCATCGCTCACTGGATATCAACCTGACAGGTTATTTCCTTTGTGCAAAAGAAGTGGCGCGGATCATGATACGGGAGTCTCACGGTGGTCGTATCATCCAGATAAACTCCAAATCTGGCAAAGTGGGTTCCAAGCATAACTCGGCTTATTCAGCTGCAAAGTTTGGTGGTATAGGGCTGACGCAATCTCTGGCTCTGGATCTGGCAGAGCACAACATCACAGTGCATTCACTGATGTTGGGAAATTTGCTCAAGAGTCCCATGTTCCAATCGCTAAAACCCCAGTATGCGGTAAAGCTCGGCATTCCAGAGGATCAAGTGGAACAGGCTTATATCGATAAAGTTCCCCTCAAACGTGGCTGTGACTTTCAAGATGTACTCAATGTGTTGAAATTCTATGCCAGCGACAATGCTTCTTACTGTACTGGCCAGTCCATCAATATTACTGGTGGTCAGGTCATGTTTTAAGTCCATCATGGCTTGTCACCAGATATTTCGGCAGTGCATGAGGCACTGCCGTTTCACTTTGTTTTCGTCAGTGAGGTAACTAATGGATACGGTAAATGCCTTGATTTTTGTTGCATTGACTGCATGGATTTTGCAAATGGTCTTGGGATTTTTCCAATTAAAATCATTCAACCGTATGTTGCAGGAGCTGAGCCGAAAAGGAGTGGTCAGGATAGGCCGGACAGCTTCCCGTTGGCGGCCACGCACCCTGGTGGTACTCGTCCATGATGCAGAAGGCGTGATCCTTGATGCTCGCCTGATGAAAGGGATCAGCACCTTTACACGCCCCAAGCCACTAACCGCGTTATTGCACGCCAGTTTGCCCCTGAGTGAGCAGGATGTGACTGGGTTATCTCCCTCCATTCGGGAGGCGATAGCGTGCGCTTTATCAACTAAGTGACGTTTTTCCTGTACATTTGTTTTCATTTTGAAAAAATGGAGGTAGATTCCTGAACTGGTCAGACTTTTAATCACTGTGAGAATCCTGAATGTCTATAGAAACTCGACGCGATATGCTGGTTCGTTATCTACGTGAAAATGGCAGAACGTCAGTGAAGGAGCTGGCTGACTATTTCAACATCACAGGAGCCACAGTTCGTAGCGATCTTCGCTTTCTGGAGCAGGCACAGCTGGTGATGAGGCGGTATGGCGGGGCGGAGGCATTCAATGGTGCCGCTCTGGAAGACCGTACCATGGACGAGAAAACCACGCTCAATTTGAACATCAAGCAGCGTATCGGGGCCAAGGCTGCCAGCCTTGTGCAAAATGGTGAGTCCATCGTGCTCGACAGTGGCAGTACCACCTTGCAGATGGTGCCCTGGCTGGCTGAACATGTCGGGCTCAAGCTGATGACCAACAGCCTGCACATCATGAATGAAGCGGCTGCCCTTGAGAGTTCCCTGACATTGCTGATGCCTGGCGGCACCTATCGCAAACGCTCCGCTTCCTTTCATGGCAAGTCGGCCGAGCAGGCTTTTCGGGACTTCACCTTCGACAAACTCTTTATCGGTGCCGATGGTTTTGATGTTGAACAGGGGATCACCACCTTCAACGAGGCATATCAGGTGAGTCAGGCCATGTGCCAGTCAGCGAAAAAGATCATAGTGGTGACCGACTCCTGCAAATTTGGCCAGCGAACCCCCAACGTAGTCGTGCCGATCGACAAGATAGACATCATCATTACCGACCCCGGGATTAGCGATGCGGACCGTCAGGCACTGGAACGACAGGGTATCGAGATCTTGCTGGTTTGACGCCAGATTCAGGGCAATGGCCTCCAGAATATGCCTGAGAGGCAGGTATAGTCTCTCAGGGACGGAATCATGATTCCATCTATTGGCCTGTGTGCGCTTCTGAAGAGATACCGCTTATGCTGCCGACTTTTATCGAGCTGGCCGCAGGGCGATAGGGCCAGATGCCACCGACCATTCCGGAAAGTAAAAGGGGCGCTGAAGCGCCCCTTTTCATTGCTCCGGCCAAGCCTTGCGTCACTTCCCCAACAGCAGTTGCCAGACCGCCAGCACATGGCCTCGCTCGGTCAGCAACTGGTCGTCCCCCACCTTGCGGGAGATCTCCGAGAGATTGAGGCGATGGCCGAGGTTGCGGATCTCCAGATAGGCCTGTTTCAGCCCTTCCGCCTGCTCCAGGGTGAGCACTCCCGCCATCACGCACTCATCGAAGATACGCACGTTATCGGACCAGCGGGTCAGGGCCTCGGGTTCGCCGTTGGCGTGAGCCAGCACCAGATACTGGGCGATGAACTCGATATCCACCATGCCGCCGGGAGATTGCTTGAGATCGAACTCCCCCTCGCCGGCCTTGAGCAGGTGATCCCGCATCTTGTGGCGCATCTCGCGCACCTCTTTTGCGAGGATGGCGAGGTCTCGCTCCTTGGCCAGCACGGCGCGGCGGATCCTCCCAAACTCGGCGATGACGGTCTCATCGCCGTAGATGGGGCGGGCCCGCACCAGTGCCTGATGCTCCCAAGTCCAGGCCTCGCTGCGCTGATACTGCTCATAGGCGGTCAGCGACGAGACCAGCAGGCCCGAGTCGCCTGAGGGACGCAGTCGCATGTCGATGTCATAGAGGATGCCTGACGGAGTGCGGGTGCTGAACAGGTGCAGGATCCGCTGGGCCAGGCGCAGGTAGAACTGGCGGCTGTCGATGGGTTTGCGCCCGTCTGTGTAGCTGTTGGGATCGCCGCCGTGCAGGAATACCAGATCGAGATCCGAGCCGTAGCCCAGTTCTATGCCGCCCAGCTTGCCATAGGCCACCACGGCGAAACCGCGCTGGCCGGTCACAGTCACTTCGGGCGGCACTCCGTAGCGTTCGCTCATCTGGGTCCAGGCCTGATTGACCACCTCTTCGGTGATTGCCTCCGCCAGCCAGGTGAGGTGGTCGCTCACCTTCATCAGCGGCAGGGCGCCGGCGATGTCGGCTGCCACTATGCGCAAGAGCTGCACCTGCTTGAACTGGCGCAATGCCTCCATCTGCTGCTCGACGTCCTCCTCGGGGATGCGCAGCAGGAACTGGCGCAACTGGGGCTTGTATTGATCGAGTGGAGTCGGGTGGTAGAGGTGCTGGGGATCCAGCAGTTCATCCAGCAGTATGGGGTAGCGGGCCAGCTGCTCGCTCACCAGATGGCTGGCATCGCACAGCCGCACCAGCTGGCGCAGGGCGGCGGGGTTCTCCGCCAGTAGCTGCAGATAGGCGCTGCGGGTGAAGATGCGGGTCAGCAGCTCGCACACTCGCTCGAACAGGCGGGCAGGCTCACGGCTTGCCACCACCAGTCGCAGCAACTCAGGCATCAGCCAGTCCAGGGCGATGCGCCCCTGCGGGCCCACCTGGCGGCGCTTGTACTCCTCCTTGAAGCGCAGCAGGGCGGTGCAGAGCGGAACCGGATCCTGGACGCCCTGAGTGACGAGCAATGTCTCCAGCTCGGCAGCATCGAGCTCGGTGCGCCAGAGATCAAGCCAGAGCTGCTCCAGATGGGCGGGGGCCTCCTTCTCTTCGCCTACCACGGCGGCGAACTCCTGATGAACGGCGGCCATTTCCTCATCCAGATGGGCCATAAAGGCGCCCCAGTCCGTAAAACCCAGGGCGGTGAGCAGCCGCAACCGATCCCGCTCCTCGGTGGGCAGGGTCTGGGTCTGCTGATCGCCGATTTCCTGCAGTATGTTCTCGACCCGGCGCAGGAAGCGGTAAGCCACCAGCAAGCGGTCGCAATGCTCTGCCTCAAGGGCGCCGCACTGGGCGATGGCGGCCAGCGCCTCGGGCAGGTGGCGCACCCGCAGCGCAGGCTCGCGACCGCCGCGAATAAGCTGCAGCGCCTGGGCGATAAACTCCACCTCGCGAATGCCGCCGACCCCCAGCTTGATGTTGCCCTCCAGCCCTTTGCGGCGCACCTCGGCGGCGATCATCGCCTTCATCTGGCGCAGGCCGTCGATGACGCCAAAGTCGATGTAGCGGCGAAACACGAAGGGGCGCAGCATTTCGGCCAGCGTGACCCCGTGCTCGCACTGGGGGCCCAGTACCCGCGCCTTGACCATGGCGTAGCGCTCCCAGTTGCGGCCGTGGTGCTGGTAATAGTCCTCCATGGCGGCAAAGGAGATGGCGAGCGGGCCCGCATCGCCGAAGGGGCGCAGCCGCATGTCGACCCGAAATACCTGACCATCCTGGGTGGGCTGGTGGAGGGCATTGATCAGCCGCTGCCCCAGCTTGATGAAGAAGGGCTGGTTGGCCAGCTCCCGCCGTCCGCCGACTGTGTAGCCATTCTCGGGGAAGGTGAAGATAAGATCGATATCTGAAGAAAAATTCAGCTCGCCGCCCCCGAGCTTGCCCATGCCGAGGATGAGCAGTGGCTGCGGGTTGCCATCCCCGTCCATGGGGGTGCCCAGCTCGCCGCACTGCTTCTGGTAGAGCCAGTCGCGAGCGGAGCAGATGAGAGCATCCGCCAGCTTGGTGAGATGGATAAAGCTCTCTTCCACCGCCGCATGGCCCAGCAGCTCGCGCCAGGCGATCACCAGCATGCGGCTGCGGCGGAACTGGCGCAGGATGCGCTTGAGCGCCTCTTCATCACTCACATTGGCGAGCAGATCGGTCAGATCGCGCTGATAGGCGGGCCAGCGTTCGGACCGCTCGAGATCCCCCGAGGCGAGGATCTGAGTCACCAGTTCGGGCTGCTTGATGAGCGAATCGGAGACAAAATCGGAGAGGCCAAGCAGGGTCAGCAGGGTCTGGCGAATCGCCTCGGGCAGGGCGCCATAATCGGGCGCCAGCTCGATCAGCCGTTGCCACTGGCGCTCGGCCTGATCCTGCAGCAAGGGCGGAAGAGAGGAGGGGAGGGAGAGAGAAGCAAAATGCTGGGCCACGGTTGCCGTCCTTGTGGTTAACGGGTCTGCAGAGTGAATGAAAATCCTGGCAGCCAATCTAGCACTGTCGCGCGGCTCGTCACAGTACGACAGAGGTCAATTAGACCAGGGGGTTCAGTGACTTGCCCCAAGGACAATCAAGTCGCGGATACCCTCATCAGGCACTGTCACGCCCCTGCGTCACAGCGCAGGGGCGTGCTGCATGGCCACGAGCCGCCTGCGTGACAGAACTCAAGGGCGCAGATAAATCTCGGGATCGTACTTTTCCATCAGGCTGGCCGGTTTGCGCGGCGGTTCGAAGCCAAAACCGGCATAGAGGCCGTGGGCATCCGAGGTCGCCAGGCTGAGGCGGCGTAGCCCCTGCAATTGCGGGTGAGTCAGAATGGCCGCCACCAGCGCCTTGCTGTGGCCTCGGCCGCGATGAGCGGGCAGCACGAATACATCCGCCAGATAGCCGAAGGTGGCCCTGTCCGTGATGACCCGGGCGAAGGCCACCTGCTGGCCTGCCACGTAGCCACCGAAACAGAGGGAGTGGTTGATGGCTCTCTGTACCGTCGCCAGCGGAATACCGAGGCACCAGTAGGCCTCCTCGGACAAAAAATGGTGGATCAAGGGCACGTCTAACCGCCCCTTGTCGTCGCTTATTTCAAGTTGGGAGTGATTTTGTGGCTGCTGCATCCTGGCTCCTTGCCGTCACATGAATAAGAAAGGCCCCTGACGGGGCCTTCCAGTTTACTCAAATCGCGGCATCAGGCCAGCAGCATGGCGGCGCCCACCAGCAGTCCCGCAAGGGCCAGAATGGGCAGCTTCAAGACGCGCAACAGATAGAAGCCGATGGCGGCGAGTGCGAGATCGCTCGGGGCCTGCACGGCGCCCAGCCATACCGGCTGGTAGAGGGCGGCCAGCAGCAGCCCCACCACGGCGGCGTTGATCCCTGTCACTGCCCCTGCCAGCCGGGGGCGGGCCAGCCAGCGCTGCCAGCTTGGCCCCAGGGCCCACAGCAGCAGAAAGCCCGGCAGGAACAGCGCCAGGGTCGCCAGCAGGGCGCCAAGCAGTGGTGTCGCTGGCAGCAACTGGGCACCAAGGTAGCTTGCCAGCGTGAACATGGGGCCGGGCACCAGCTGAGCCAGACTGTAGCCGGTCAGGAACTGTTGTTGAGTGAGGGTATGGCCCACGCTCTCTTGCAACAGGGGCAGCACCACGTGGCCGCCACCGAATACCAGGCTGCCCGCCTGATAGAAATCGGCGACAAGGCGGCTGACGGAGCCGTGAGCCAGCAGTGGCAGGCCGATAAACAGCAGCGCAAACAGGATCAAGGCAGGCCAGTGGGGCGGGTGGGCGACAGGGGGTTGAGGCTGCGATGAGAGCGGCGTTGCCGGTTGCTGCGCACTGAACCGGGCACAGAGCAGGGCGGCGCCGAGCAAGAGGCCTAGCTGGGTCAAGAGCCCGGGTTGCCACCAGAGTACTGCGGCGGTGGCCACCATGACGCCCTGTTGCAACTGTGTCTTGCAGAACTGGCGGCTCATGGTGAGCACCGCATCCGCCACCACCACCAGTGCCAACAGCTTGAGGCCGTGCAGGGCGGCTTCCAGCCATACATTGGCGGTCAGCTGTCCCAGACCGATGGCGGCGGCCAGCAACAGTAGGAACGAGGGCAGGGTAAAGCCGACAAAGGCGGCCAGGGCCCCCGTCAGGCCGGCTCTGTGGCGCCCGATGGCAAAGCCGAGCTGGCTGGAGGCGGGGCCCGGCAGCAATTGGCACAGGGCCAGCAGCTGGGCAAACTCGGCCTGACTCAGCCAGCCCAGTCGCTCGACGAAGGTGCGTTGGAAATAGCCGATATGGGCGGCGGGCCCACCGAAGCTGACACAACCCAGCCATAGAAATTGAATGAATACCTGCCCCATGTCGTCACTCCCTTGTTGTCCTTGTCGAGCCGGTTGGGATGATATGACAAAGCGGTGACTTTTTTATGACAAATCAGGGGGCTGATGGCAGGCAATGGTCACTCTGTCGGCTGGCCTGGTTGTGGCAGGTAGCAACGACCGGCCAGCCAGCAGGCTATCGATTGGCGACTGGCATCGAAGTGGGGCTCTGGCAGGTTGCGGGGATCACACCATATCCAGCCCTCGCATTTTTCCGGCTCCAGCAGTTGCGGCTCGCCTTCCACCCGGGCCAGCAGGGTGACGGAGATGTAGTGCAACCCGCTCTCGCGCCAGGTCTCCAGGTTGTTGGTGACGGCGATGACGCTGGGCGCCGTGATGACAAAGCCGGTCTCCTCCGCCACTTCCCGGATCGCCGCTGACTCGAAGCTCTCCCCCAGTTCCAGATGGCCGCCTGCGATGGACCAGTAGGGAGCATGGCTGCCCTTGCGCTTGCCAAGCAGCACCTGGCCCTGACTGTTGGTCAGGATAACGCCGACACCGACGCGGGGGTAGAGAGTAGACATATACGAGGCTCCTTGCTGTGGTGATGTGGGACAAACGGGTTGGTCAAGATAACACTGTCATCGACCACCGACGCGGGGGTAGAGAGTGGACATATACGAGGCTCCTTGCGTGATTAGGTGGGACAACCGGGTTGGTCAAGATAACACTGTCATCGACCACTGACTCGGGGGTAGAGAGCGGACATATGCGAGGCTCCTTGTCGAAACGGGATTGCACCATAAAAAACGGGCCCACCTTAGGTCGGTTGGGCCCGTCATGCAAGTTGCTGGCTGTGTGATGGTCCAGTCCGGTGACTTAGTCCAGCTTGACCAGCATCTTGCCGGTATTGCGTCCTTCGAACAGACCGATGAAGGCCTGCGGCATGCTGGCCAGCCCCTGATAGATGGTCTCCTCGGCTTGCAGTGCACCGGCCTCGAATGCCGGGATCACCTCGGCCAGAAACTCGCCGTAGTGCTGCCAGTGATCAGACACGATAAGCCCCTGCATGGTGAGGCGTTTGCGGATCACCTGAGAGAGGTTGCGCGGGCCGCTCGCCTCGCCCTTGCTGTTGTACTGCTCAATGAGGCCACACAGCACTATGCGACCGTGTACCGCCATGTTGTTGAGAGCGGCATCCAGCATGGCGCCGCCCACGTTCTCGAAGTAGACGTTGATGCCTTCCGGGGCGAGCCGCGTCAGCTCGGCATCGAGATCCGGGGTTTCACGGTAGTTGATCACCTCGTCAGCCCCCAGCGTCTTGAGGTAGGCGACCTTGTCGGCCGAGCCGGTGGAGCCGATCACTCTGGCCCCCGCCCGCTTGGCGAGTTGCACCACCATGGATCCGACCGCGCCTGAGGCCGCCGACACCAGCACTGTTTCGCCGGCTTGCAGCTTGGCGATGCGGTTGAGCCCGACCCAGGCGGTCATGCCCGGCATGCCGAGGGCTCCCAAGAATAACTGGGCTGGCAGTGTTGTGTCGGGCAGGCGAGTCAGCTGATCGGCCTTGGCGACCAGTCTATTGCGCCAGCCCAGCATGCTGCTCACCCGATCACCAACAGCAAAGTCGGGATGGCGCGAGTCCTGCACAGTGCCGATGGCACCGCCATCGAGCGCACTGTGCAGGGCAAAGGGCGGCACATAGCTCTTGGCCTCTGTCATGCGACCGCGCATGTAGGGGTCCACTGACAGCCACTGGTTGGCGACCAGCACTTCCCCTTCCTGTAACTCGGGCAGCGCGACCTCGGCCTGGATGAAATCGTTCTGACTGGGCATACCGACCGGGCGGCGCAGCAGCTGAATTTGATGACTGAGCAGACTCATTGTTTTTCCTCCAGTTCGATATCGTTTAGCCGCAGGCGGGTGACGACATTGCCCCGCATGGCATTTGAGAAGGGGCAGGTCTGGTAGGCCAGCCGCACTAGCTGCTCGGCCTGCGCCATCTGTTCAGGCTGCGCTGCGGCGAGCGCCACGTCCAGCGTGATGGCGAAGTTGAAGCGGCCATCGGCCAGTGCCAGCAACTCGACGCTGGCCGTGACCGGTGCGCTGGTGATGGGCGCGCCGAGTTTCTGGGCCACGTGGATCAGGGCGTTGGAGAAACAGGCTGCGTAGCCAGCGGCCAGCAGTTGCTCCGGATTGTTGCCCTTGCCGTTGCCGCCGAGGGCGGTTGGCAGGGCCAGTGCCAGTTGCAGGCTGTTGTCCAGGGTGTGAACTTCGCCGTTGCGGCCCGCCTGGGCGATGGCCTGTGTGCGATAGAGTGTCTTCATGTCGGGTGCTCTTATTTGTTTTGTGTGCAAAGTAAAATCAGACTAGTCCTGAACGCGAAGGTTGGCAACTGTTTTGTGTGCAAATCATTTTTCCCTCCACCTTGCTGGGGTATACTGGCCCCACTTGCCAATGAGGTGCCCCCATGAGTGAATTGAAAAAGCAGGTCTGTTTTGCCCTCTACAGCGCCTCCAACGCCGTGATGCGCGCCTATCGGCCGCTGCTGGACAAATTGGACCTGACCTATACCCAGTATCTGGTGATGTTGTCGCTGTGGGCGCGGGATGAGGTCAGCCTCAAGGAGATTGGTCAGGAGACAGGGCTGGATGCGGGCACTCTGACCCCCATCGTCAAGCGGCTGGAGAGCAAGGGTTGGCTGACCCGCACCGTCTCCAGCGAGGACGAGCGGCAAAAATGCATCTGCCTGACCGAAGCGGGGCGCCAGCTGCAACGGGAGGTCAAAGCGTGTTGCCTGGCAGACAACTTGCGCAATCAGGTGGATCTGGCCGATGCTGAACTGGCCCAGCTCAAGCAGCTCTGCGATCGCATTTCGGCGCAGCTGGGGCGCTGAGTTCGGCCGACCCATACAGCTTGAGGATCCACCCCATGAAAATCCTGTTGCCCCTGTTTGTACTGTTGCTGACCGCCTGCAGCACAGGTTCTCGCTCTCCTTCGATGGCGATCGATGATGCCGATGCCTGGCAGGCCATCTGCAAGGATGGCACCCGGGTACGTGCCGTGATCGAAGAGGGGATCTGCGCAGATCATAGAGGCGTTGCCATGTGGACGAATAAGCCAAGAGCGGCCCGGATGGCAGAGGAAGCCGCCAAATAGTGTGATCTCGGCGCCATAAAATGACACAACCGGCCCATTGGCCGGTTTTTTTCGCGATCTCGCCTGCACTTTGCCACCTTGTTCATGGTGTGCTCACGCTTCTCTTCCCATACTGGCTCCACAGTTCCAAAAGAGGAGAGACAAGATGCAAACATCTTTGGTCGGGCTCTCCATTCTGTGGGGGCTAGCCAGTTTTGGTGTTCAGGGGGATTTCATCGAGAGCCGTGATTCCGTTGCGCCTTCCTGGCAAGCCGAGTCCAGAGTGGAGATGGAAGGTTATCTGATAGAGTCGCTGGGGGAAGATCGCTGGCTGTTCGACAATGGCAGCGAGAGTCTGCTGGTCTCCCTGCCCGAGGGGCAGTGGATACCGACCGGTGAGCGATTGCGGGTGAGCGGTGAGCCCCAGCAGGAGCAGGCTGGTTGGCTGCTGCAGGTGCAGGATGTCAGCCAGGTCGCGGTCTGATCAGACTCCGTATCAGGGCATTGAGTCGCGACATGAGCGAGTGCCAATAGATAGCAATCAATAAAGAGAGGAGGCCCCGGGGCCTCCTCTCTTCGTCAGGGGTCTCTCATGCTCCAATCCGCCTCACCTCGCGTGTCGAGGTGGACACATGGCAGCATGCTGATCCCTTACCCCAGATGGTTCAGCGGCAGTGCCGTCTTGTGCTTGATGCGGCGCAGCACAAAGCTGGAACGGACGCCGGTCACGCCCGGTATGTGGGTCAGCTTGTCCAGCAGGAAGTGCTGGTAGTGCTCCATGTCCCGCACCACTACCTTGAGCTGATAGTCGGCATCGTTGCCCGTGATGAGGTCGCACTCCAGCACTTCGGGCAGCTCCTTGATGGCCTTGTCGAAGTTCTCGAACCGTTCCGGCGTGTGTCTGTCCATGGAGATATGGATATAAGCGGTGAGGGTGAGCCCCAGCTGGCGGGCGTTGAGCAGGGTGACGTGGGTATCGATGAGACCGGCATCCTCCAGCGCCTTGACCCGGCGGGAGCAGGGGGAGGGGGAGAGCCCGACCAGTTCGGCCAGCTCCAGGTTGCTGATGCGGCCATTCTCCTGCATCAACTCCAGAATATGCCTGTCTATGCGATCAAGTTTCAGCATTCTCCGTTCCTCGTTGCAATTATTAATTCACTTTTACTAGATTAAGGGTGAACTATTGCAAAAACAACTGAAAATACATGCTACTTCGCAACCACTCACTGCACCGGGAGGGATACTATGGTTGCATCTTCCGGTGGCAAGACAGATACCCAACCCGGTCTCTGTGGTGAAGGACCTTACCGGGTCACACACCCCATCAGCCGTCCGACCTTATCGGGAAACGACGGGCTGGAACGAGAGCACCTCCTCCCCGAAGGCAACAAAGCAGGCATCCCGGCGCCTGCTTTGTTGTTTCTGGCATTCGGCGATCAAGGATTCGGCGGCGTGATGCGGTAGAGGCAGCGGTGATCCCCGTCCAGCAGGTATTGTTCCCGCTCCACCCTGGCCGGTGCCAGCAACTGGCGAAACATCTCCAGCTCGCTGCGACAAAACCCCCGACAGGCCCGCGCTGCGGCGCAGATGGGGCAGTGGCTCTCCCATAGCAACCAGCTGCCGTCCTCCTCCTGGCGCATATCTGCCATATAGCCCTCTCGCGTGCGCTGCTTTTTCAGCGTGGCCAGCCTGTCTGCCAGCGCAGGCTGGGTCAGCTGTGCCTGATAACGGCCCAGCTGTTGCTGCTCACGCTGCTGGATCAGTCGCTCCATGCCCACCTCGCCAAACAGCTGCTGGATATTGTCGATAAGCTGCAAGGTCAGTTCGCTGTGGGTATCGGGGAAGCGCTGCCAGGCCTGTTCGGTCAGATGCCACAGGCGCACGGGGCGGCCACGGCCGCGGGCTTCATCGCTAAAACCCACCCAGCCGTCGGATTCCAGCGCGATCAGATGTTGGCGAGCGCCCATGGAGGTCATCTGCAACTGCTCCCCCAGCGCGGCTGCGCTCTGGGGGCCGTGGCTCTTGAGCAGAAACAGTATCTTGTCGGTGCTGGCGTTCATTCGATGGCTCTCGTTATCGGCAGGTGCGCTCTGGGGGAGCTATGGCATTTTGAGCAGGAACAGGATCTTGTCGGTGCAGGTGTTCATTGAGGGCTTCCCGTTATCGACAGGTACGCCAAGGATCCAGGATATCGGAGGAGGATCTTGTCAGTACGGATGTTCATGGGGTCATTATGGATAGCGGCCGCTTTTAAATCAACAATTCACTTTACTTAATAATGCACCTTGCTCAGTATAAATAAACCAATAACTTTATTTAATGAGGCTGACATGGAAGGGATCAAGGGGCAGGCGACCCTCTGGGTATTGGTGATGACGGTGATACTGGCTATAGCGGGCTTCAGCCTGCCCTCGCCCGTGCTGGCGCCACTGATGCTGGATCCGGCGCAGGGCATGCTGACACCACAGGCGTCTGACTGGAGTCGCAAGGTGTGGCTGGGGGTCATCATGGGGCTCTACCCGCTGTTTCAACTGGTGGGATCCCCCAGGCTGGGCAGACTCTCGGACCGCCACGGCCGTAAACCGATCCTGATGCTCTGTCTGATCGGCGTGCTGGCAGGGTATGCCCTGATGGCGTTGGGGATCGTCTGGCGATCCTTGCCACTGTTGTTGCTGAGTCGGGTGGTGGAGGGATTCTTCAATGGCAACATCGCCATAGTGCAGGCCATGGCGGCTGACATGAGCACCACCAAGACCAAGACCCGCAACTTCGCCTGGATCAACATAGGCATGAACCTGGGCTGGGTAGTAGGGCCGATGATAGGAGGTTATGCGGCCGTGGTATCGGGGGATTACAGTCTGGCCGCCTGGCTGGCGGTGGCCATGACCCTGGTCAACCTGTTGCTGGTGCTCTGGTTGTTGCCCAATAAGGCCCCGGTTTCTCCCAGCCAGCAGGCGCCGTCGCTCTCTTCTCGTCAGCTCTTGCTGCAACCGGCTCTGTTGCCCTATTTCGTGCTGACCCTGCTCAGCTACGGCGCTGTGCAGCTCTATTTCACCTATTTCAACGTCTGGCTGGTGGAACGGCTGGCCTGGGATCCGGCCCAGTTGGCGCAGGCCTCGGTACTGGTGAGCCTTCCGATGATGGCGGGCTCCTGGCTAGGTGCTAGGTTCGCTCACCACTGGCGCGGCAGCAGCCTGGGGGTCGTCGGTCATCTGTTGATGGCGGCGGGCATGTTGCTCTTTATCCTGCCCAGCCACTGGTGGGGATTGACGCTCACCTTTATCCCGGCTGGCATCGGCATGAGCCTGGGGGTGCTGGCCATTTCAGTGGCCATCTCCAATCGCAGCCATGCCGAGCAGCAGGGGCAGGCGATGGGGCTCTACCGTGGGCTGAATGTGGCCGGCTCAATCCTGGCGGTCGTAGTGGGCAGTCTGGCATTGCTGGCGGGCACAGAGTGGCCCTTCTATCTGGCTGCGCTCTCAGGTGTGGTTTGTGCCATCGGTTTCTACGGTCTGCGCAAACGGGCCGATCGACGCCAGCGTCTGGCGAGCTGTGCCGAGCCGGGTTGAGGAGCCGTGGACGGGAGGGACCTGCAGTGTGCCCCGGTCAGATCACAGATTGGGGGCCCGGTCCCTGACAGGGCTTGCATCGGGGCGCCGGCTCTGGGACGGTAAGGCTCTTTGCTGATTTGTTTGAGGCTGGAGGAGCTATGAGTGAGTACAAGGCCATCGCGCTGGATATGGATGGTACCCTGCTGACCCGGGATCACAAGATCTCGTCTGCGACCCGAGCGGCGCTGGCCCAGGCGCGGGCCCACGGCATCAAGGTGTTGCTGGTGACGGGCCGCCACTTCATGACGGCGCGCCCCTTCCATCACGAGCTGGCCCTCGATACCCCCATCATCTGCAGCAACGGTGCCTACCTCTATGATCCGGCGCAGGAGAGGATCCTGGCGGGGGACCCGCTGGCGGTGGCCCCGCTCACCGAGCTGTTGGTTCAGGTCGAGGCGCAGCAGATGGGGGCCCTGTTCCACCTTAGCGAAGGGATCGGCTATATCGGCTGCGAGGATCACATCACCCGGATGCGCCACTGGTCGGCAAACCAGCCGGATCATCTCAAGATCTCCCTGCTGCCTGCGGACGATCTGGTCAGCTGGCTGAAAAATCCGATCTGGAAGCTGGAGCTGTTCAACCAGGATCCTGCCCTGCTGCATCAGTTCATGGGGGAGGTGGTCGAGGCCATGCCCTTTACCCGTGACTGGGCGGCGCCTTATGCGGTGGAGCTGGTGCAACCGGGGTGCAGCAAGGGCAACCGGCTGGCCCTGTGGGCCGAGAGCGAGGGGATTACGATGGAAAACGTGGTGGCGTTTGGTGACAACAACAACGACATCAGCATGTTCGAGCAGGTGGGGCTGGCGGTTGCCATGGGCAATGCCGCCGCCCATGTGCAGGCCCATGCCGACCTGGTGACCGCCGATCACAACGAAGACGGGATCGCGCTGGCGTTGCAGCGCTGGGTGCTGCCCTAGTAAGGATCCGCGGCCAGAGTAAAGGGGCCATCCAGGCCGGGAAATAGCCCGGGTGGCCTTTTCTTTTCGCATCCATGCCCGAAAGAGAAGGGGATCACCCGGGTCGGGAGGCTGTTCCCGCTGTACTCGGTGCAGCCCGAGTCTTAATTGCCGAAAGAGAACTGGATCACCCGATCAGGGAAGCGGATCCGGTTGTAGTCTCGGCGCAGTCCCTCGTAATGACGGATGGCCCGCTCGCGCTGGGCGCGGTAGTAGTCGCGCTGCTTGCTGTCGTTCTCGTTGCGGATCTGGCGCTCCAGCTGTTCGATATCCCGTTCTGTCTGCTGCAAGTCGCTCTTGATCTCGCTGAGCTGCTTCTCCAGCAGGTACTCCTTGCGACCACGATCGTACTGGGTGAGGAAGCTGGCATCGTTGGGACAGACTCCCAGATACTCATGGCCTGACTTGGCCTTGCTGTAGGCAAGTTCAGGAATGCAGTAGAGCTCAAGCCCCTTGGCATAGCCCCGTTTCCACTCGGCTTCATCCACCTTGAGGCCGTATTCGCCACAGGTCGATACATAGTCACGGGTCGCCTGACGGGTCTTGCCCTGCTCCCCATCCTGATAGCCCAGGTTGTACCAGCTCATGGCACGGCACTCCTCTTCCGACAGCGAGCTGCAACCGGCGAGCAGAAAAGGCAGGGTCAGCAACAGGATCTTGGGGGACATAAACGGGCTCCAGCGTGGATGATGGAGGCATTCTAGTGAGGATGCCGGGTCAGGACAAGGGAGGATCTCGGGTCTTGGCTGGCGCCGTTTTTTGACGTTTTTGTCACTATTTGCGACCGGCTGGGGCGGGAGGGGCGGCTCACTTTCCTTGTGGTCATGGGCGAGGTAAACTGCGCCATCTTTTAACTGGCGCGTAACAAAAACAATGAAAGTCCTGACCGTCGATTACCGCTCGCCCGATGCGGCGCAGCGCTTCACCGAATCCCTGCGTACCACGGGCTTCGGGGTGTTGACCCACCACCCCATCCCGAAAGAGCTGGTGCAGTCCATCTATGACAACTGGTATCGCTTCTTCATGAGCGTACAGAAGCAGGATTTCCTGTTCAACCGCGAGACCCAGGACGGCTACTTCCCGCCGTCTGTGTCCGAGGTGGCCAAGGGTCACAGCCAGAAGGACATCAAGGAGTACTTCCACCTCTATCCCTGGGGCCAGATGCCGGAAGCGCTCAGGGAGCAGGCGATGGAGTACTATCGCCTCGCCAACGATCTGGCCGCCGAGCTGCTGGGCTGGGTCGAGCAATACACCCCGAGCGACATCGCCGCTCACTACAGCTGTCCGCTCTCTTCCATGATTGAAGAGAGCCAGAAGACACTGCTGCGGGTGCTGCACTATCCGCCGTTCGACGGCACCGAAGCGCCGGGTGCCATCCGCGCCGCCGCCCACGAGGACATCAACCTGCTGACCATTCTGCCTGCCGCCAACGAGCCGGGCCTGCAGGTGAAGGGAGCCGACGGGGAGTGGATGGATGTGCCCTGCGATTTTGGCACCCTCATCATCAACATCGGCGACATGCTGCAGGAGGCCTCTCGCGGCTACTACCCCTCCACCACCCACCGCGTCATCAATCCGACCGGCGGCAGCGCCAGCAAGTCCCGCATCTCCCTGCCACTGTTCCTTCACCCGCGGCCGGACGTGGTGCTCTCAGAGCGTCATACCGCCCACAGCTACCTGATGGAGCGACTGCGGGAACTGGGGGTTATCTAGGCGTTCAATGCGAGTCCATGACAGTCAAAACCGGAGCAAAAATGCTCCGGTTTTTATTTTTCGGCACGATAACGCGTAAAACTGAATATTATTAGGTAATGATGCCAATAAATCGTTTTTTAGCCCGATAAGCGGCGTTGTGATTGCGTGGCCTTGACCGTACTCTGAGCGCCGTTTTGGGCCCAGCTCGTGGGCACCTGTATTGGAGTTCTTATGAAGCAGTCCCAATGGTCATCCCGGCTTGGTTATATTCTGGCCGCCGCAGGCTCCGCCGTCGGTCTCGGCGCTATCTGGAAGTTTCCCTACGTGACCGCCGCCAATGGTGGCGGTGCCTTCCTGCTGGTCTTTTTGCTGTTCAGTTTCACCCTGGGGGTGGCGGTGCTGATGGGAGAGACACTGCTCGGCAGCATGAGCCGCCGTGGTGTGGTGGGGGCGTTTAGCGCCCTGATGGGCAAGCGCTGGCGCTGGGTCGGGGCCATGGGCCTGCTCTGCAGCCTGCTTATCTTCAGCTTCTACAGCGTGGTGGGCGGCTGGACCCTGGGTTACACCGGCATGGCGCTGGCGGGTAGCCTGCAGCACGGAGACGGCGCCGCCCTGACCGCCCGCTTCAACGACTACGTCGGCGATCCGCTCTGGCCCGTGTTGACCCACCTGCTGTTTGCCGCTCTCACCTGGTGGTTCGTGCAGGGGGGCGTGCAGCAGGGGGTGGAGCGTACCTTGCGCTGGATGATGCCGGCCCTGTTCATCATGATACTGCTGCTGGTGGCCTTCGGTCTTACCCTGCCCAATGCCATGGCCGGAGTACGCCACTTCCTGATGCCGGACTTCAGCAAGCTCGGCATGTCCGGCGTGCTCGATGCCATGGGGCTGGCCTTCTTCTCCCTCTCCATCGGGCTCGGCATTCACACCACTTATGGTGCCTACTTGCCTTCCAGCGAAGGCGTGGGTCGTTCCAGTCTCTGGGTGGTACTGCTGGCGAGCCTCATCGCCGTGCTGGCGGGCTTGATGATTTTCCCCGTGCTGGCGGCGACCGGCATAGATCCCGCCTCCGGCCCTGGCCTCACCTTCATGACGATGCCGGCGGTGTTCCAGCAGTTGCCGTTTGGTCAGGGACTGGCGGTGATCTTCTTCTCCCTGCTGGTGGTGGCGGCGCTCTCTTCGGCCATCTCGCTGCTGGAGCATCTGCAGTGCTTCATCTGCGAGAGCCTGGGCTGGTCACGCCGCGCGGCCTGCAGCCTCATTACTCTGCTGGTGATGGTGAACGGCATTCCCGTCAGCCTGTCGTTCGGCCCCTGGGCGGATGTGACCCTGTTTGGCAAGAACATCTTCGAGCTGCTGGATTTTGTCACCTCCAACCTGATGATGCCCATGTTCGGGCTGGCGCTCACCCTGTTGCTGGGCTGGAAGCTGGGTCAGCGAGCGCTGCCCCAGGGCTTGGCGCAGCACTGGCGGACCCTGGTGATGGGCTGCTGGCGCTGGCTGGCACCCTTATTGATCGGCGGGATCCTGTTGCGCGGCTTGATGTGAGGTTCGATTTTGATGGGGGGGCAGCATGCCCCTCCCACTTTTCAACCTGACCTTGTCGAGCGCGGACTGCCAACGGGCTATGACGGCATCATCCTGATCCCTGGAAAAGGCGAGGTAGAGCCATGACTCATGAAGGACTACCCCCGAGTTTGTCACGCTGCTATGTGATAACCCTCGCTGTGCCAAGGTGGCATCCAGCACCATTTCGCCTACCGGAAATGCATCAATTTTGCCCAGTACCAAGCGTTGCAAGGCTTCCTCAACCGATTGGTAGCGCACCAGATTGGTATATCCCTCGCGGGTGAGTCGTTCGTCATCGGCATTACCGAGTACAACCCCGACCCTTGGCAAATGACGCAAATCGTCGAGGCTCTTCAGTTTGTGTCCGGGTGACGGGGGCTGATAGATGATCACTTTGTTCCGAAACAGTGGTCCTACCCATTTAAAGAAGGGTTCTCTCTCGGGTGCCCACTGGGTAACAAACAGCGCATATCCCGGCTCCAGTCTGGTCAGTGCCAGGGCCCGTTTGAAGGGGTAAATCCGGATGGGATACGTTTCTCCCAGTTCATCTTGAATTTGCTGGATCAGGCGAACTGCAAGCCCGTCGAGCTTGCCATCATGATGGTGAGTGAAGGGGACGAGTTCATGGCTGAGCAGGGTCAGCGAGGGCTGTGCCGACAGTGTCAGGCTGAGGCTGAAGAGTGCTCCGATGAGTAGAGTTCGTTTCATGCTCTGTCCTGTTGCATATGCTGAATCAAGTGGCCGCAGGGGTGACATTATCATGGTCAACAGGGCGTCCCTGATTGATAAATATAGGGTTTTCAATGGGAGTTGAAAAATTTTATTTCTCATTATGTCAATTTTTCTTGCCATGGTTTAGGCTGTGGCTCCTTTTTGGCGTTCAGGTCATCCTATTCATGTCACCCGTTTTCGCGCTGTCAGGCCGATTTTGCCGCTCTCAGGAGAGGTGACCTTGCACGCGCAGTTTGTCTGAATGTTCATTGCAAAGGTCGCCGCCAGGCGGCCTTTTTTGTGGTTGCCCGTTTAATGTTTACCCATGGAGTATCGATGTGATGTTGTGTTCCCCGGAGGTTGTATGAGCCAGGTTCAGTGGTCTTCCCGTCTCGGTCATGTGCTGGCGGCGGCCGGTACGGCGATCGGCCTTGGCGCCATCTGGAAGTTTCCCTATGTGACGGCCACCAATGGTGGCGGTGCCTTCCTGCTGGTGTTCCTGCTGTTCAGCTTCACCCTGGGGGTAGCCGTACTGGTGGGGGAGACATTGCTCGGCAGCCGCAGTCAGCGTGGTGTGCTCGGTGCCTTCCACAAGCTGGTCGGCCCGAACTGGCGCTGGATGGGTTACATGGGGATCCTGTGCGGCTTCTTCATCTACAGCTTCTACAGCGTGGTGGGCGGCTGGACCGTGGGATATGCGGCGCTGGCGGTGGCGGGCAAGCTCAACCTGAGCGAGGGCAGCGCCCTCACCGCCCTGTTCAACTGTTATGTCAGTGACCCCTGGTGGCCCGTGCTGACTCATCTGGTCTTTGCCGGACTGACCTGGTGGTTCGTGCAGGGCGGCATTCAGAAAGGGGTGGAGCGGGCACTGCGCTGGATGATGCCGGCGCTGTTCATCATGATGTTGTTGCTGGTGGGAGTGGGTCTCTCCATGCCGGGTTCCATGGCCGGGGTGCGTCAGTTGCTGGTGCCGGACTTCTCCATGCTGACCGGCCAGAGCGTGCTGGATGCGCTGGGGCTGGCTTTCTTCTCCCTCTCCATTGGCCTCGGGGTGCATACCACCTATGGTGCCTACCTGCCGAGCAGCGATGGTGTGCTGCGCTCCGGGGTCTGGGTGGTGACGCTGGCGAGCCTTATCTCCGTGCTGGCGGGTCTGATGATCTTCCCGGCGCTGGCCTCGACCGGTATCGATCCCACTGCCGGTCCCGGCCTCACCTTCATGACAATGCCCGCCGTGTTCAGTCATCTGCCGTTCGGTCAGGGGCTGGGAGTGGTCTTCTTCCTGCTGCTGCTGGTGGCGGCACTATCCTCTTCCATCTCCATGCTGGAGCATCTGGTGCGTTTTACCACGGAGGAGTGGGGTTGGTCACGGCGCGGTGCCTGTCGGGTGCTGACCCTGCTCATCATGGTGTCAGGTATTCCGGTCAGCCTCTCATTCGGCCTCTGGAGCGAGCTGACCCTGTTTGGCAAGACCATCTTCGACTTGCTCGATTATCTGACGTCCAACCTAATGATGCCGCTGTTCGGCCTGGTGCTGACTCTGCTGCTGGGCTGGCGACTGGGGGACACTATACTGCCCGCCGGTCTGTCACCCGTGCTGCGGCTCGGCCTGCTCTGGTGCTGGCGACTGGTTGCGCCGCTGCTGATCGCCGGTATTCTGGTGCGGGGTCTGTTTTAAGAGGGCTTCTTGCGAGGTCCGCCAGCCCGGCCATCACCGGGCTCAGTTGGGCGGGGAGGAGGATGACTTGGGGTGCAGGTGTGATCGGATCTGCAGCAAGGTCTTCTGATACGCATCGGCATGGTGCTCCATGAAGGTGGCGCTGTGGTTCAGGCGCCGCTCCAGCCGATCAACCAGCAGTGCCACCTTGGGTGCCGGCATGCCGGCAGGCCAGCACAGCTGCAGCAACTCCAGCAGTTGCCAGGCATCCCCCGGCAGTGCCGGGAACTCTTCCTGCAGCGTCAGGGCGTATTGCACAGCCAGCTGATGCTGACCCGATACGCTGGCCCGTTGCCGCTCCTGACGCAGATAGGTCAGGCGCTCTTCACGGCGGTCCAGTTGCAGTTTCAGGTCGATGACCACCTGCGTGAACAGTCGCTGGAGCAGCGGTGATGGCGCCACTCTGGCCTGGTACTGGCCGAGCTTTGCCAGATAGCGCTGGGCGTGGTGGGGCAGGCCGCAAAACTGGCTGACGGCAAAGCCGAGCAACTGGTTGAGATGATTGTCCCGCGCCGCCTCCGGCGGGTGTTTGGCCAGCAGCACTATGGCGTCATCAAAGCGATAATCCAGACCCAGCATAAGGGCCTGCAACAAGGCAGCCTCGTGGGCCCGCAGTGTGGTGGCCTTGCTGAGATAGTCAAACTCCTGTTGCAGGGCACTGATCCTGGCTGCCGTGGGGTAGTGCCAGAGCACGGCCAGACTGGCATTCAGGACGAAATTCTCGATAGACAGGCGGAACCTGTGCTCACTGAAGAATCGCAGGCTGAGCGCGTTGGCCTGTTCGAGCGCCTTCCCTTCATCTTTCAGCAGCAGAGCCAGCAAGATGGCCGCCTGGCACCACTCGGGTGACCAGGACTGTTTTTGCAGCAGCTTGCCGAGTACCTCCCAGGCCGATTCCCACTGCGCCTCGTGCATCAGACAGGCCAGCATCAGCTCCAGCTGGATTGTCGGCGGCAGCCGTTCCTGATTGCGGGTCAGGTCCTTGCGGGCGCTGTCCAGCTTGTTCAGCCCCAACAGAGCGTGGATCAGCCCCTTGCGCGGCCACCAGGCGTCGTGCTCAGTGGTACACATGGCATAGTGCTGGGTAGCATGGAAGTGATCCTGCTCCTGCAACAACATGTAACCCTTGACCCTGTCCAGCAGCGGGCCCAGCGCCTTGTTCTTCTGGTGCTGATAGAGCAGGTCTTCGCACAGGGAGCAGGCGAGGCGCCACTCCCTGAGTTTCATCGGTGCGGCCAAGTGGCGGGTCAGCCCGGTCAGCAACACCAGTTCGTGCAAACAGCGCGTCAGCTGATCCGTGTTGAAGGGCATGGATAGACGCAGTGGAAAATAGAGATCGGAAGGGGGGTACTGAAGCAATTCATCGTCCCCATCCAGCAACAAGAGTACGCAGCCAGGTTCGAGCAGCCCCAGATAGTGGGCCTCCTGCAGCAGGCGGATCCCCTCATGGGCCTGATGACGAGATTGGCGGCAAATGATGGCGTCGAACGGCTGCTGGCGTATCAGGGCGGGCAGTGTGGTGAGCTCTTTGCAATAGGTCAGTTGGGATGGCGTGACGCCATGGTCACTCAGTCCTTGGGAGAGGGCCGAGCTGAGCATGGCATCGTCTGCGATCAAAAGGATCTGCATCCTTGGCGCTCCCTTGCTGGTTCACGATATGAAAAAGTATGGCATGGGATGGAGTCAAAAAGAGCTTCCACTATTGTCTGTAAATTGTACTCGGGTCAATACCCCGCCGGGGTCAAGGAGGGGGCGGATTGATCAGAAACACCACAGCTCCCCCATAGGCGGGGACCTGTGCCAATCTCGCTTCCCAGGCGGGATCCCACTCTCCCCCCTGCGCCAGCCCCAGCTTGAATGGCAGTGTCAGCCGGTGCAGCGTCTGCAGATAGCGGGCATAGCCGGGTTCGGTATGACGGCCCCGATAGGTCTGCACCACCAGCTCGTCGACCACAGCTGTCAGGGCATTCAGCTCCCTGATGTCACCGGTGCGGGTCCAGTCCAGCAAGCCTGTGATGCTGATGGCGTAGCGAGCGGGCAACTGTTGTCGCAGCTGACGCAGGAAGTGCCCATAGTCGGCCAGCTGGTGGGTGCGGGCATCGAAATCTATCTGGACGCCGCGCACTTCATTGCCCTTTCGCTGCCAGGCCGCCAGCTGGTTTTGCAAGTTCTGCAACAGGGTGTCATCCCAGTCGAGCCGTTCCACCCGATAGGCGAGCCAGAGTTCGCCCACCGGCAGCTTGCTCGGCGCTATGCCCTGCCCCTGAAAGCGCAGGGGCAGGGCCGGGTTCAGGGGGCCTATCTCCCCTTGATGCAGATAGAGGCGATCTGCCTGCTGCAACACGGGTTGGGGTCTGACCCCGGCCCACAACCAGAACTGGCGGTACTGGCTTGCCTCGACGCTTGCCCTGGCCTCGGTGCCGAGCAGGATCAGTATCACCAGTAATATTTGAGCTGTTTTGCCCACTGGCTTGCCCCGTGTTGCTGCTTGAGGGTGTTGAACCAGGCCTTGCGCTGGCTGACGGGCAGATCCTGACTGCCGCAACCGTTGCTGCCGCTCGGGGCGTAGCAGTTGATGGCGCGATAGAGGGCGTAGGCCTTGTCGTCCTTGGCGGCTTTGGGATTGGCGATGACCTGCTGATACCAGTCGAGGCGGCTGCGCTGCTTGCCGGCAAACAGGTCCTGGCTCCCCGCCAGGGTATCGGCTCCCGGTCGATGGAGCAGGGGATCCCAATCCAGCCCTTGTGCCAGGAAAAACTCGCCCAGGCAGTTGAGGGCTCTGGGCGTACCAGGCGCCTTGGCGAGGGTGGCGACCACCTCGGTCAGGGCGGGGCACTGATAACCCTGGCTGCCTTGCCAGTTGAACGGTGCCGCAGGGGGAGCGCCCGCCACATCTTGCAGGAAGCCCTGGTAGTCGCCATGGGTCAGCTGCTTGTAACTCAAGGTGTAACTGGCGCGCTGACGTAGGGGCTCGGAGGCGGTTTCATCCCGGGCCATGCGGCGCAGCAGAGGCGCCGGTGCCACATACTCCAGCAGCGGGATGCGGTAGTGATCGCTCTTGATGGGGCTTTCCTTGGCAAACACCTGTTCCAGCTGGCCTGCCCGTTCCAGGGTCATGGCCAGGGCAAGCTGCAACAGCTGATCCTGCAAGGGGGTCGGCTGGTTGGCGAGCAGGGCGCGCCACTGCTGTTCGGCGTTGGCCCACTGCTGCTGGGCAGCCAGTGCCATCCCTTTCAATACCTGCTGGCTGAAGGCCAGATGATTCAGGGGGCCGTTGGCCAGCGCAGGGGCGGCAGCGACCACGGCGGCATAATCCTTGGCGAGATAGTAGCGGCTGGACTGCTCCAGATAGGCCAGCCAGGGGGCGTGCCGGGCAAACTGGGAGGCTTGCTGGCCGATCTCGGCGGCGAGCAGCGGCTGCCACTCATCCCAGCTGTCATGGATCCGCAGCCGGCGCAGATCCTGCACCAGGGTCAGCATGGGCATGGTTGCCGAGCCGGTGAAGCCGGGTTGCATCAGCAATTTGAGATCGATCTCGTTGACCAGATCCGGCTGGCTCTGCTGCTGGCTCGCCTGCAGATAGTGACTGGCCAGCAGCTCGTTATCCCCCTTGAACCAGGCAAGTCGACGCAACAAGCCGGTGGCGGAATCCAGATAGCGCCCCTGTGGGTAGCGGGTGCGGTAGTCGGTGATGAGCTGCTCGCAGCGCTGTAGCTGAGCCTGATCGATCCGACTGCGGTCCAGGCTGCCCCAATCGTCGAAGGCGCTTTGCTGTGACTGGTTGAGGGCGACCCGGATCTTCATGTAGTCGGCCGTCTCCTTGAGCCAGGGCTGGTCCTGTTCGGCGAGGATGCCAAACAGCGCATCCGCCTGTGCAAACTCCCCCTGATAGAAGTGCTGGCTGGCGGTCAGGTAGTCGGCAAACCCCTTGGCGGCGGCGGACAGCGGCGCCGTCTGGCTTTCGCCCTGGGGCATGCTTTCTGCCGCGTCCTGCGCCTGGCCGCACTGACCCAGCATGGCGAGCCGCTGGCTTGCCAGCTGGCTGCGATCACTGGCGGTAAGGGCGGGCGTTTGCACCAGTGCCTGCAAGAAGGCCTCGGCAGAGACTGGATTGTTGCTGATACAACGCCCCTCGCTCCAGCTGCCGGCCCGGGTGATGGCCGCTTCAGTGGTGGCGGCCTCTATGCCGAGCGACGCGGCCAGCGCCAGCAGGGGATCCGGTCCGGCAGGTGCGGTATCGCCAGCGGCCGGGCTTATCAGCTCATCGACCCGAAATGGCAGAGGCAGAGCCCCACCGGGCAGGGAGAAAGCCTGCTCATCGGCCAGCAGCAAGGCCAGATTGGTACGGGTGTCGTTATCGGGGGAGAGAAATGGCAGTCCGTTCAGATGGCACTGGGCTGCTGTCAGTTGCAGGGTGAGCGGCGTTTCGCAGCCATCCGGGCCACAGGCCAGCACAGGCAGGCTGCACAGCGCCAGCCACAGGGGAGTCAGTTTCATGAGGGCGGTTTCCGGCCAAGGGAGTCAATAGAAGGGGATGGAGGCAAGCTACAAGATGTGGGGGCGCCTTTCAACTGACCATAGGGGGCGCCTGGATTGAGCAAAGACGGTTTATTGCAGGCCGGGCCCACTGGCTGAGAAGGGGCAATCGCGCTGGTGGATCAGGCGGGAGCCCTGAGCGTCGCGTCCCTGCCAGCTGAGCGCAAGCTGACCCAGACGACCCAGATGGCGCAACTCGAACTCATAATGCAGGCAGGGATTGTCGAGTGGCAGGGTCGTCATGCCATCCGGCAGCCGGTAGTGATAATTGAGCCGTGGCCCATCCTGTAACTGGCGACGCTCGAGCCGTGCTCCTGCTACCTGAGGGGAGGCTGCAACCAGATGGCGGCGCAGGCTCAAGGGGGCATCGATTGCTTTCTGGTAATGGAGGCCGTTCATGGCGGCCAGCTCCTCTTCCAGCCGTTGCAGCTCCCCCTCCAGCCCGCTCAGTGCCGTGCCCAGCTGTTGATGACCAGGTGCAGCGCAGCCCCCCAGCAGCAGGGTGACAAGCAGAAGCGAGACGCGGGTCGGGTGCATGGGCTCTCCTTTGTGCGCCCGGGACTTGGCGCGCCGGGCCGGATAGTGGCTGACTGATGGTGGCTGACTATAGCAGGGGATTGGTGGGCGGCGCGGCGCGCAGCAGCTGTGCCAGCCGCTCCAGTCCCTCGGCGACACGGGCATCTGTGGCCGGTTGGCTCAGGCTCAGCCGTACCCCTTGCGGTGCGGCGAACTGGCCGGCGGCGAAGTGTTCTCCGCTCGCCACCCCGACGTCAAGGGCGTTGGCGGCCTCGGCGAATTCCTGACTGCGCCACGGTTCCGGCAATGGCAGCCAGGCGTGCATGGAGCCCGCCTGCCAGTGAGCCCCCGGCAACAGGTGGCGCAACAGCTCGCCGCGACGTGCCAAGATCTGCCGCTGCTGCTCGACCAATGGCATTATCTGGCGCTGGCTGACCAGCTTGCAGGCCAGCTCGATCAAGAGGGGGCTCACCATCCAGCTCGACAACCGCATCGCCTGGGCGAAGGCGTTGCGCAGGGCGGGCGGCGCCAGCACGAAGCCGACCCTCAGGCCGCCACAGGCGATCTTGGCCAGGCTGCCCAGATAGATGACCCGCTCCGGCGCCAGGTTGACCAGGGGGGCCACGGGGATACTGGGCAGCAGGCCGTTGACGTCATCTTCGATGATCAGCAGGTCATGGTGGCGTGCGATGGCGACGACGGCCTCGCGCCGTGCCTGGCTCATGATGGCGGTGGTGGGGTTTTGCAGGGTCGGGGTGAGGTAGAGCAGCTTGGCCCGCCGCGTGCGGCAGGCAGCCTCCAGCGCGGCGGGGATCAACCCCTCCTCGTCCATCGCCAACCCCACCACCTGGTTCTTCAGCTGGCGGGCATTGCCCAGCATGCCGGGGTAGCTGAGGCCTTCACACAAGATGGTCTCCCCCACGCAGCCGGTAGCCAGCAGAGAGAGCATGATACCGTGCTGGGCGCCGTGGCTGAACAGCAGGCGATCCTCGCTGCCGTGCACCCCCTGCTCGGCCAGCCAGTCGATGAACAGCTGGCGCTGACCGGGCTGGCCCGCCTCCTTGTCATAGCCGAGCAGGGCATTGAGATCCCCGTCGGCCACTTCCTCCAGCATGGGGCGAATGATGGCGGCCCTGTCCAGTTGTACCGGCAGGTTTTGCCACAGCTCGATGCGATGTCCCTCTTCCTTGCGGATCACCCACTCATTGGCCGGATCCGTGCCTGTCCCTTTGACCCAGGTGCCGTGTCCCACCTTGGCAGCCAGCAGGCCGCGCCGCTCCGCCTCGCCATAGGCACGGGTGATGGTGCCGACGGTTACTCCCAGCCGATCTGCCAGGGCCCTGTGGGTCGGCAAGCGGGTCCGGGGTGGCAGGTCGCCACTGAGAATGGCCTGCTCTATGGCTTTCACCAGCTTGAGATAGAGGGGGCCATCGAAGGGGGTCAGGTCCGGGGTCCAGATTGTCATGGTGACAATAAATCCATTGATCCAAAATTGTCCTCAATATAGCGTGAAAGCCAACCTGTTCACAATCAAATACACCACATTGTATCGATACAATGTAGCAATAAAGGAGTCACAAGATGACGATGGAATGGTATGTCACCCTGTTCGGCTTTGCCGTGCTCACCTGCGGTACGCCGGGCCCCAACAATCTGATGCTGACGGCATCTGGCGCCAACTTCGGGGTGCGCCGTACCCTGCCACACCTGACCGGCGTGGCCGTGGGTCAGCCAGTGTTGCAACTGGTCATGGCATTGGGGCTCTATCCCCTGTTCGAGAGCTGGCCTCTGTTGCGCTTGGGGCTGCAGATCTTCGGCAGCCTCTATCTGCTGTGGTTGGCATGGCGCATCGCCGTGGCCGGTGCCCCCGGTGATCCGGCCCGGCGTGCCCGTCCGTTAACCCTGCTGGAAGGGCTGGGCTTTCAGTTTCTCAATCCCAAGGCCTGGATGATGGCCATCTCCGCCATCAGTCTGTTCAGTCTGCCAGGTGCCAGTTACTGGCCTAGCCTGTGGGGGATCATGCTGGTGTTTCCGCTGGTGGGCTTCCCGGTCTGTTTTGTCTGGGTCTTGTTCGGTCACCAGTTGAGCAACTGGATCAGCACGGATCGGGGCTGGCGGCGCCTCAATGGCTCCCTTGGTGTGCTGACGGCGCTTTGTGTGGTGATGCTCTGGTATTGAGCGCGCACCGCTGGCAGGCAAGAAAGAGCCATTTCTGACTTGTCGCCACTGGGCTGGCTCTGCATATTAGAAGGCTTGCCGTATATCGGACGCTTTGTATCACCAAGAGGTTGAGATGGATCTGAACTGGTTGCTTCCCCTGGCGGGCTTTGCCCTCATCACCTGCGGTACGCCGGGCCCCAATAACATGCTGCTCACCAGTGCCGGTGCCGCCCAGGGATTTCGCCGCACTCTTCCACTGCTGGTGGGGGTGGTGGGGGGGATCAACCTGATGATCCTGGCCACGGCGTTGGGGCTCGGGGTGATGTTTGAAAAGGTGCCGCTGCTGCATGACGGCCTCAAGCTGATTGGCTCGGCCTATCTGCTCTGGCTGGCCTGGAAGGTGGCGACCGCCAGTGGCCCGGCCGAGGGCAACCGACCGCTCATTCCGGCCCATCAGGGCGCCATGCTGCAACTGCTCAACCCCAAGGCCTGGATGATGGCGCTCTCCGCCATCAGTGGCTTTACCCTGGCGGGGGAGGCTTACTGGCCCTCGGCCAGCTGGGTGCTCGGCATCTTTTTTGTGACCGGCCTGTATACCGGTGCCTTTTGGGTGCTGTTCGGTGCCCAGGTGCGCCGCATCATCCGCACCGCCACAGGCTGGCGTCGTTTCAACCTTGGCATGGGGCTCGCCACGGCAGCCTGCGTGCTGATGATCTGGATTTAGGCGTCCAGGATCCCTTGACGTGTCGGCCCGGCCGCGACAGACGTCAACAGACCCTGGACCTTTGGCCTTACCTTCTGTCTTGTTGGCCCTTCGGGGCCTTTTTTATCTCGCTGGCAGCGCCGTACTGCACTGGCACTGCATTAAAGGAGTCCCCATGAAATGTATCGGTCTGCTGGGTGGCATGAGCTGGGAATCCACCGTCAGTTACTATCAGGCGTTCAACCGGGACGTGCGGGCACGGCTCGGCGGCCTGCACTCGGCGCGGGTGCTGCTGAGCAGCGTCGACTTTGCCGAGATAGAGCGGCTGCAGCATGCCGGTGACTGGCCCGCGACCGCCAAGCTGCTGGCTGCCGAGGCGCGCAAGCTGCAGGCTGGCGGCGCCGATTTTCTGCTGATCGGCACCAACACAATGCACAAGGTGGCGCCCGAGATTGAGGCTGCCATCGGCATCCCTGTGCTCCATATCGCCGATGCCACTGCCCGCCAGTTGCTGGCGGACGGGGTGCAAAGAGTCGGCCTGCTGGGCACCCGTTTCACCATGGAGCAGGATTTCTACAAGGGGCGGCTGCAAACCCTGTTCGGGCTCGACGTGCTGGTGCCGGGCGAGGCGCAGCGGCAGCGGATACACAGCATCATTTATGACGAGCTCTGTCTGGGGGAGATCCGCGAGTCATCGCGCGCCGAGTATCTCGCCATCATCTCCGGGCTGGCCGAGGCGGGTGCCCAGGCCGTGATCTTGGGATGCACCGAGATTGCCTTGCTGGTGGGTGACTCAAAAGCAGCTGTTCCGCTCTATGACACCACTGCGATTCATGCCGAAGCGGCGGTGACACTGGCATTGCAGCCTGATTAACTGGTCAGATCTCACTATTCGTACTCGCTCCATACCCCTTGCCATAAAAGCGTGTAAAATTGCGCCCTGAATTTCCCGGCCAACTCGGTTGGCCGCGACTCCTTACACGCAAGGCTGACATTGTGACTGAAGTAGATAGATTCGCGGACATTCGCCCCTACCGCGATGAAGAAGTGCCGGCAGCCATAGAACGGCTGATCCAGGATGATGAATTTATCGGCGCCATCGCCAAGTATCGTTTCGGTTCCCTGATGAGCTGGCTGGGCTGGGCCATTCGCCCGCTGATCCGCCAATTTCTGCGCTACAAGTGGTCCAAGGTGACCACCATCCATCAGGTGCAGATGGGGGTGACCCGTTACATGTCCCGCATGATCGCCACCTCCACCAAGGGCGTGACCTTCTCCGGCCTCGAACACCTCAAGAAAGAGCAGGGTTACCTGTTTGTCTCCAACCACAGGGACATCGCCATGGATCCGGCGTTCGTCAACTGGGGGCTGCATACCCATGGTTTTGATACGGTGCGCATCGCCATCGGTGACAACCTGCTGCGCAAACCCTGCGCCACCGAGCTGATGAAGCTCAACAAGAGCTTCATCGTCAAGCGCTCCGCCAAGGGGCCGCGGGAGATGATGAAAATGCTCGGCGAGCTGTCCGCCTATATCGGCCAGTCGGTGCACGAAGGCCACTCCATCTGGATCGCCCAGAAGGAAGGGCGCGCCAAGAATGGCGATGACAAGACGGATCCCGCCATCCTCAAGATGTTCTATGTGGACGGCAAGAAGCAGAAAATCGACTTCGTCGACTACATGCGCAGCCTCAACATAGTACCGGTCAGCATCAGCTATGAGCTGGATCCCACCGACAAGGCCAAGGCGCGCGAGCTGTACGAGAAATCGGTCAACGGCAGCTACGAAAAAGGCGAGTTCGAGGATATCGAGAGCATCGTTGCCGGCATCGTCGGCCAGAAGGGGCGGGTACATGTCTCCTTCGGCGCCCCCATCAGCGAGGGTTTCAGCGATCCGGACGAGCTGGCGGCGCTGATCGACAAGGCAATCTGGGGCAATTATCGCCTCTTCCCGGGCAACTACCTGGCCGCAGATGTGTCCGGCAAGGCCAATACCATAGAGCAGGCGGCCTTCCTTACCCGTCAGTCAGAGGTGCCACAAGAGCACAAGGCCATCTGGCGAGCCATGTATGCCAAGCCGGTGGAAAACGCCCGCAAGGCTTGAATGACACCGGTTGTGTGAAAAAAACGGGAGCAGATGCTCCCGTTTTTGCGTCTGGTCAAAGTCGACGACGATGGAGTAGTGAATAATATTGTTTCAGCTGGTACGATCACCGGACGAATGCGTTTTCGTTTCTTGGCAAGCAGCGGATGAGTGTGTAACAGTGACCTCAGACGCTCGGCACGAGCAAATAGACGCTTCCTGTCTGCATGGATTGCAGATGGTGCGACACAAGGACCTGAACAGGGTCCTTTTTCATTTTGCGGCAAAGATGCCGCCTGAATACACCTAAGGATCCGCTCGCCATGATCACCGGCAGTCTGAATACCCTGCAGCGAACGCCGCTGCCCGCCCCGCTGGCCCGCATCATGGTCGAGGTGGTGAAAAGCGTCGACCACTGGCTGAGTGCGCCGCTCGGCAAGACAGAGATCGACGGCCTCACGCTGTTCTGTCTGGTGAGCGAAGAGCTGACCGAGCCGGCAGCGGATCGCCGTGGCGAGTTCCATCAGCAGTATCTGGATATACAACTGCTGCTGCGCGGGGAAGAGTGGATAGGTGTCGGGCCTCACAGTTACGTCAATGACGGCGCTGATCATCCCCACCCCGATCTCTGGCTCGTCGACGACGAACAGACCAGTTATCTGGCGTTGCAGCCCGGCGACTTCGCCATCTTCTGGCCGGGAGAACTGCATCGCCCTCTCTGTACCCCCAACCAGCCGGCTTACGTGAAGAAGCTGGTGGTCAAGGTGCACAAAGATTTGCTGGCCGGCCTGTAGCCGTCAGCACGGCAGCTCAACGGGTGCGCGGCACCCTTCGGGTCCACACCGACCCATGATGAATCGAGTGCACAGCGTCTTCGGGACCCGCACTTAACGTATTGAAAAATTGGGCGCACTTTCCTGCGACCATAAGCCCCCGGCAGGGGAATCCCATCCATTGTTGGATGACACGACACTGTCGGCATAAAGCCGAAGCACAGGAAGATGTAGAACATGAGCAAGTTGGTATTGATCCTTAACTGCGGTAGCTCTTCCCTGAAATTTGCCGTAATGGACGCCGAAACAGGTGAGGACATGCTGTCCGGCCTGGCCGAATGCTTCAATCTGGATGATGCACGTATCAAATGGAAACTCCACGGGGTCAAGGGCGAAGCCATGCTGGGAGCGGGTGCCGCTCACCAGGCTGCCCTCGACCATATCGTGGGTCATATCCTGCCCCAGGATCCCTCTCTGGCCGAGCAGCTGGTGGCCATCGGCCATCGTATCGTGCACGGTGGCGAGCAGTTCTCCCGCTCCGTTCGCATCGATGATGGCGTGATCGCCGGCATTGAAGCCGCCATTCCGTTCGCCCCCCTGCACAACCCGGCGCACCTCATCGGTATTCGTGCTGCGCTCAAGGTCTTCCCGCAGCTTGCCGAGAAGAACGTGGCCGTGTTTGACACCGCCTTCCACCAGACGCTGCCGCAGGAAGCCTATCTCTACGCGCTGCCCTACAAGCTCTATAAAGAGAACGGCATCCGTCGTTATGGCGCTCACGGCACCTCTCACCGCTTTATCGCAGAAGAGACCGCCAAGGCGCTGGGCAAGCCGCTGGCCGAGCTCAACATCATCAACTGCCACCTGGGCAACGGTGCTTCCGTCTGCGCCATCAAGAACGGCGAGTCCGTCGATACCTCCATGGGTCTGACCCCGCTGGAAGGGCTGGCGATGGGCACCCGTTGCGGTGACATCGACCCCGCCGTCGTCTTCTTCATGCACGATCAGCTCGGTTACAGCGTGGACGAGATCAACCACACCCTTACCCGCGAGTCCGGTCTGCTGGGTCTGACCGAGGTGAGCAGCGATTGCCGCTATGTCACCTCCAACTATGCGACCGACGCTGGCGCCAAGCGTGCGCTGGATGTCTTCACCTACAGAGTTGCCAAGTATGTTGGCGCTTACGCTGCTGCCATGGAGGGTCGCCTCGACGCCCTGGTGTTCACCGGCGGTATCGGTGAAAACGCCGCCATGGTGCGCGAGATGGTGCTGGATCGCCTGGCCCTGTTCGGCTTCAAGGTAAATAAAGAAGCCAACAATGCCGCCGTGCTCGGTGGAGAAGGCCCCATCACGGCTGAAGGCAGCCGTCTGGCGCTGGTGATGCCCACCAATGAAGAGCTGGTCATCGCCCGCGATGCCCTGAGTCTGGTCGGCTAACGCCCCTCGCTCCGAGACAACGCCCGGCCTGCGCCGGGCGTTGTCGTTTCAGGCTTCCGGCTGAGCGACTTGTCATTTGACATGGGGTGGCAGATACGTACCCTGACGGCTGTTTCACGTGCAGGAGGTAGGGATGAAGGTGGTATTTTTTAACTGGCTGGCGAGCATGGGTGTTGAAGTCAGCAGCATGATGGCGCTGGTGATCGCCTTGGGCTTTATCGTCCTTACCTCGCTGATATTGCATGTGTTGTTGCACCGCGTGTTGCTGGTGCGGCTGGTGGGTATCCTTGGCAAGACCAAGCAGGTGTGGCTGCCATCTCATCTGCAACAGCGGCTCTTCTACCGCTTGGCGTTCGTGTTGCAGGGAGCCGTTATGCTCGGTCAGGCGGAGATCTGGCTGCCGAGCGGCTCCGACAGTTTGCAGCTGATCGAGATGGCGACCCAGTTCTGGATCCTGCTGTTCCTGCTGCTGGCCCTGTTTGCCCTGCTCGATTGCCTGCTGTCGGTGAGTCGTTACACCCGGCTCGGGCGAGACTTGCCCCTGCGCGGCATCTTCCAGGGGGTGAAGCTGGTGGCCAGCATACTGGTCGGTATCCTGATGATCGCCCTGCTGCTCGGCAAGTCACCGCTCTTCCTGTTCAGCGGCCTGGGTGCCATGACAGCCGTGTTGATGTTGGTGTTCAAGGACCCCATCCTCGGCCTGGTGGCGGGGATCCAGCTCTCCGCCAACCGCATGCTCAGCGTCGGCGACTGGTTGCAGATGGACAAGTACGGTGCCGACGGCGAGGTGACCGATATCGGACTCACCACCGTCAAGGTGTCGAACTGGGACAAGACCATCACCACCATCCCCACCTATGCGCTCATCTCCGACTCCTTCAAGAACTGGCAGGGGATGACAGAATCCGGCGGCCGCCGCATCAAGCGCAGCGTCAATATCGACATGACCAGCGTGCGTTTCCTGACCGCGGATGAGCAGATGCAGCTCAAGCAGGCCCAGCTGCTGGCGCCCTACCTGGGCCGCAAGGAGCAGGAGTTGAGCGCCTATAACCAGCAGCTCAGCGATGCCCTCAGTTGCCCCATCAACGGGCGCCACCTTACCAATCTCGGGACCCTGCGCGCCTATCTGGACGCCTACCTGCGGGCCCATACCGGTATTCGCAAGGACATGACGCTGATGGTGCGCCAGCTGGCACCGACTACCGACGGTCTGCCGCTGGAAATTTACTGCTTCACGGCGACCACGGCCTGGGCGGATTACGAAGGGATCCAGGCCGATATTTTCGACCATATCTTCGCCATCATTGAGCAATTTCATCTGCGGTTGCATCAATCTCCCACAGGTTACGATATGCGTGCCTGGCAGAGGGGACAAACGGAGTAAGACACGGGTCGAGGTGGCAGGGGAAACGCCATATTAATCATCGACCCGTATCCAGTTGTCAGTTGAAATTTGGTGTGCAGAGGAGAAAAATGGCGGCCTTCTCTTCGCGCCCCTGATCCCTCTTGAATCAGCTGTCAGCCCTGAGACGTCAATCAAGTCATCATCATGGGAAAGTTATGAAGCTCCTTCGCAATAGTGCGGCTGCTCTGTGCTGCAGCCTTGTACTGGCCGCCGCGCCTGTGTTTGCCGTTCAATACGATCTGCCCGGGGCCAACAGCCGTCTGGTGGGCGAGAATATGGAATACGTGGTGCCGGCCGCAGAAAACGGTCAGCCGCTGGAGGCCGTGGCCGCCAAATTCCAGCTGGGGCTGACCAATATGCTCGAAGCCAACCCCAAGGCGGATCCCCTGCTGCTGCAGGCGGGCGAGAAGCTGGTCATCCCCCATCAGCTGATACTGCCCGATGCCCCCCGCGAAGGCATAGTGCTGAACGTGGCCGAGATGCGCCTCTACTACTACCCGAAAGGCAAGAAGGTGGTGGAAGTGCTGCCTATCGGTATAGGCCAGCTCGGCACCGACACCCCGGAAAACTGGGTGACCAGCGTGCAGCGCAAGAAGGCGGGCCCGACCTGGACCCCTACGCCTAAGATGCACGCCGAGTATGCCGCCCGTGGCGAGAGCCTGCCGGCAGTCTGGCCCGCTGGCTCGGACAACCCCATGGGGCTGTTTGCGCTCTACATCGGCAAGATGTACGCCATCCACGGTACCAATGCCCAGTTCGGTATAGGCCTGCGGGTGAGCCACGGTTGCGTGCGGCTGCGTAACGAAGACATAGAGTACCTGTTCAAGCAGATCCCGGTCGGCACGAGAGTGCAGTTCGTCAACCAGCCCATCAAGGCCACCGTCGAGCCCGATGGTCGCCGTTATCTGGAAGTGCACCAGCCCCTGTCTCGCAGCGAAGCCGAGTTCAACTCCAGTCTGCCTGCTCCGCTGCCCATGACCCAGGCCGCGACCCGCTTTATCGCCCATGCCGACAGCGACTCCCAGCTGGTCAAGCAGGCGCTGGAGCAGCGCAGCGGCATGCCGATCGCCATCAATCGCTGATCCTGTCGTTCATTGTCTCAAGCCCCGATCTGTGGTCGGGGCTTTTTTTGCGCTCATGCCGCCTGGCGCCAGGGGACGAGGGGAGCAGACAAGCCCTTGCTGTCTCAGGATAAAATCCGGCCTATCTCTCCCTGAGTGGTTCGTTAGTTAGAGATGAAACGTTTATATTGTGTTTTTTATTTGTTAAAAGTGGTTGAGGTCATGGGATCTGCTGATTAAGCTAGGGCGGTTTTTTAAGGAAGAGCCCGTCGTCAGAACGGGTACACACGTCACCTAATGGAGTTTTGAATGACAGCCAGCACCCCCATGCTTATCACCTTTCTGGTGTATATCCTCGGGATGGTCTTGATCGGTTTTATCGCCTATCGCGCCACCCGCAACTTTGACGACTACATTCTCGGCGGCCGCCGAATGGGGAGCTGGGTCACCGCCCTCTCCGCCGGGGCCTCCGACATGAGTGGCTGGCTCCTGATGGGCTTGCCGGGCGCCGTTTTCATCGGCGGTATTTCCGAGAGCTGGATCGCCATCGGCCTCACCATAGGGGCCTATCTCAACTGGCGCTGGGTGGCTGGTCGCTTGCGGGTTCACACCGAGAAGAACCGCAACGCCCTGACCCTGCCGGACTACTTTACCTACCGTTTCGAGGACAAGAGCCGGGTGCTGCGCATCCTCTCCGCCCTGGTGATACTGCTGTTCTTCACCATCTATTGCGCCTCCGGCGTGGTGGCCGGTGCCCGCCTGTTCGAGAGCACCTTCGGCATGAGCTATGAGACCGCCCTCTGGGTCGGCGCCGCGGCCACCATCACCTACACCTTCTTCGGCGGCTTCCTCGCGGTGAGCTGGACCGATACGGTGCAGGCGACCCTGATGATCTTCGCCCTGATCCTGACGCCGGTATTCGTCATCATCGCCGTTGGCGGCATCGACACCGCCATGGTGCAGGTGGCGGCGCAGAACGCCAGCAACCTCGACATGTTCAAGAACCTGGACTTTATCGCCATCATCTCGCTGATGGCCTGGGGCCTGGGCTACTTCGGCCAGCCCCACATACTGGCGCGCTTCATGGCGGCAGATTCTCACCACTCCATGGTCAGTGCCCGCCGCATCAGCATGACCTGGATGGTATTCTGCCTCGGCGGCGCCGTGGCCATCGGCTTCTTCGGCCTCTCCTACTTCTCCACCTTCACCGAGCAGGCCGCCGGTGTCACCGGCAACCCGGAGCGGGTCTTTATCGAGCTCTCCAAGATACTGTTCAACCCCTGGATTGCCGGTGTGCTGCTCTCCGCCATTCTGGCGGCCGTGATGAGCACGCTAAGCTGCCAGCTGCTGGTCTGTTCCAGCGCCATTACCGAAGATCTCTACAAGCCTTTCTTGCGCAAGAACGCCTCCCAGCAGGAGCTGGTGTGGGTGGGTCGTGCCATGGTACTGGTGATTGCGCTTATCGCCATTGCCGTGGCCGTGAACCCGGAGAACCGGGTACTGGGGCTGGTGAGCTACGCCTGGGCTGGCTTCGGTGCCGCCTTCGGTCCCGTTGTGCTGCTCTCCGTGCTCTGGTCGCGCATGACCCGCAACGGCGCCCTCGCAGGCATGTTGGTCGGTGCTATCACAGTCATCGTCTGGAAGCAGTTCGGCTGGCTGGGGCTGTATGAAATCATCCCGGGCTTCCTCTTCTCCGCCCTGGCGATTGTGGTGTTCAGCTTGCTGGACAAGGCGCCCTCCAAGGCCATGGTGGATCGCTTCGACGAGGCCGAGCGCGAGTTTCAGACTCCGCCGCCCGCCAGCATGAGCGAGCCGGTCGCCGTCAACTGAGTCGGCCACCGCCAATAACAAAAAGCCCCGCGATGCGGGGCTTTTTCATGTGCGGCGACTTAGCCGGCGCACATCGGCGCGGGCCGCAGCGCTGGTCTCTGTCAGCCAGCGGGCCCTGTCCTGCTCGCGAGCTGTGTGCATGGGCCCCAGGTACTGGTGGTGGGTGAGCCGGATGCCGCACAGCCCCAGTACCTGCTTGTCGAGGATGCGCGAGGTGGGATCCCCCAGCCACCAGCGGTAGTACCAGACAGGGCTGTCCATGGTGAGCAGCAGGCGCGCCGTCTTGCCCGCGAGCAGACGCAGGGGCTGGGTCTTGCCCTTGACATATTGAAAGGCGAAGCCGGAGAGCAGGGTGCGATCCAGCAGGCCCTTGAGACGGGCTGGCATGCTGCCCCACCAGAGGGGGGAGACGATCACCAGATGATGGGCGGCACTCAGGCTCTGCTGCAACGCCAGCAGATCCGGCTCCAGCGGCGGCATAAGGTCATAGCCATGGCGCAAGTCCGGCTCGAAGGCCAGCTCCCCCACGTGCAGCAGTGTGACTTCTGCGCCTGCCTCCTCGGCGCTGCGGGCATACTCGCGGGCCAGGGCATGGCAGAAGCTGTCGGGTTTGGGATTGCCGTTGATGACAAGCAGACGGGGTGGCATGGTCAGGGCTCCTGATGGGGTGAGCCCGCATTAGACCCTCTGTCCCATGGGACAGAGTCAAGGGGCGCAGCGGCCCTCTTTGATGAGGTCGATGATCAGGGCGACTGGCTTGCCATCGAAAGGCGCTTGCCCGGGCTTAGTCTTGCTGGAGGATGGGCGTGCGGCAGGGATGCTGTTGCAACAGTGCAGCGCACTGGGTCAGGGCTTGATGCTGGCGCTGTAAACGGGCCTGCTCCGCGCCGATCTGCGCCAGCTTGTCGGCGATAAGGCGTTCCACCTTCTGCCAGGGAAACTGCGCCATGTCGGTCAGGCCGGCCAGCAGGGATCTGAGCTCGCTGAGTTTGCAACCAAACTGCTGGGCCTGACGAATGATCTGGACCCATTCCAGATCTTCCGCCCGGTAGACGCGATACTTGCCGCACCGCCTGGGTTCGGGCAGCAGCTCCATCTGTTCGTAGAGGCGGATCGCCTTGGGAGTGGTGCCCGCCAGCCGGGCAAATTCGCCGATATACATGCTGCTGCTCGCAAAGGTTGTTCGAGTTGGGGCTTACTATAGGCCAGTGGCGGGCGGGATTGAATACCCGTGGGGGAGGGGCGCCCCATCGGCGCAGTGATTTGCGCAGCAGCGCTCCGTATGTGGCTTTCCCCATCGAATGGGAGGGCTTTGCCCTCGACGGGGTTTCGCCCGCCCTTCTGGCCGGGGCGAGTGACTTTGAAAAGACCCACTTTTTATTGCAAGTAAGACCAAAGGTCTTCTCCCCCGGCAAGCCGCCCGCTTCGCAGATTCCCTCGCCTCCTTCATCGGGTCGGACGGATCGCTGCACACGGGACTTTGGCCTTCGCCATCCATGGCTTTGGCCAAAGCCCGCTTCGAACATCCCTGTTCTCGCGCCATATCGGGGTCGAGCAGTGCTCACCCTGATCCGATCTGGCCCATCTGCCGCCTGCGGCTGCGCCGTCGTCCATGACGGCGCTCCTGACCCGCTAAACTCGGCTCGGCGGCTTGCAGGGGGGGGCAACAATACCGTGCCCGCCTGTGGCGAAGGAGGCTGGTGTCAGCTCGTGACCGCTATCTGGCGCTCAGAATGGTGGGTGTCCCAATTTTGCGGTCTGAATCATCAAAATCTGGGCTTTTCTTTGTTTCTACGATGTACATTAAAACTCCTTATGGCTAACGCCCTGTTAAGGTGTGAACAACGCAATACCTCCGCCGCAGATAACTATAAAAACTAAACGCATAGCAAAAATACCAAGTGTTGAGAATCACTCTTAAATAGTTTTTTATGCAATTATTTTCCTATCGTATTTTTTAGATACTGTACTTCACACTCTGCTAGGTGAAGTAAGTGCCCCAAAGACACAATTCTAGATGCCGCAGTCCCATGTCCCCAATTGACATCTTCTCCAAGCCTAATTTTCTCGTATAGTTTATGAGATAAATGGCGCCAAACCTCACTTAACTTAGAGTATATTTGGACTTCCACACGCAAGCCGTCTGCATATTTAATGTCAAGGTGATAAGCGAAATAGCCATTATCCATCTTTGCTTCTTGCTGTGCTTCAATCGACTCTATGTCAGAGTAATCGCTCTCATTTATACGTAGTTCAGCTACAAGATCTTTCCAAAGACCAATAGAGGAGGCTAAGTTCTCTGCATAAGAAAATGTAGAAGTTACAATAGATGTTCGAACCAAATCACCTAGGTTTTGCTTTATGTTCTGACTCGTAATACAGTTTTCAAGTGTTCGCCCTTTGTTCTTACGCCACAGTTTATCAATAACTGACTCCTTTGTTTTAAATAAGGAGTCGTAGTTTTTTAGCAAACGGTCTTGAAGCTGAATTTGTGTCTCACAATCAGAGACATCTTCTCGCTTCATTTTGCTAGCTAGCAAGTGAAATGAGTGAATTCGAGAAAGCAAGTCAGCTAACTTACCTAATCGGTTTTTATTTGTTGCTTTTAAGTCTGAAAGCAATAGATCTAATTCATCATTTAATGACTTTTCTTGCTCTACATTCTGGTCATGCCATTGAATATACGAAGCCATATTGTACTCTTGAGGATAGTTATCCATAGAAACCTCTCTCAAGATAAAACATGGCTGCTACTCTTTTTGCTAGAGATTTAACCTCAATGCTGCAATAGCTCATTTCGAACGCTTCAGCTACGCTAATTGCAAGGCTACGATATGCATCATCCTCACAGTCAAGATAGTATGATAGCCCTGAAAAAACCATTACTTCTTGCGCACTCCAACGATTGAGACCAAGATCTTTTAAAGTCCATTCAAATTGAAGCTGTTTAGAGCTTAAAGCATTAACTAGATAACCAAGGTCACCTTGGTAATTCGCCAGTATTTCATCCCACATTGCATTAGCAATACGATAGGCTTCTAGGACCCGTCTATCTCCATGTTTTAACAGAGAAAAAGTTGCACTCATACTGTCCTCGCTACTTGTATGACGCTTAAAGCACGGGCGCAGATTTTTCGCGTCCCGTTCCTTTATTTGTTAGCATTTTGGCCATGCGTTCTAGATCACTAGCAACATCATTAAAGCCAAAATAATTTGTTGGGTGTTCATATGCTGAATCACGATGCCTATCTTGGGGATCATAATCTGGCAGCCGTGAGCGAAGCTCGTCTCTTAACATCATAGTGTCGACCCTAAAGCGTCGATCATACTCAGCGTTCATCTCACTACTGAGTCGCATCATATGATTTGTTTGTCTATTCCATTCAATATTTCTCTGCTCTTCAGACTGGGCTGCTGAAAAATTATGACGCTCCATCATGTTAGTTTGATCTTCTCGCTTATAGCGTTCGATAAATTCACGAAGATTTTTCACGACTTCGAGCGTTTTTTCCTTTAATGCGACCTCATCGGAGTCGACAACCGAATGAACTTTTTCGTCATATTTTAATGCGCGATCTTTATATGATTCAGCTTGCTCAGTTTTTAGATGAAGGCGCTCCTTCAATGTTTCATTAGCAGACTTAGTTTGCTCAACAACGGCTGTGTAACGCCATTTAGCTGCGAGATAGGCCAAGCCAAACATGATTGCAGCCAAAATTAGAAAGGCAAATGGTGCTTGAGAAACAACACTCCATTCCTTAGCTACATATTCGAATAATTTTTCCACTCGACTTCCTCGTGAATGCTAACGCCTCAATCAGCCGACGCGTTAGCGGTCGGCAGCATTGATTTGTTATAAGGCAACTCTGCCGGGTTTATTTTGAATATTTTTTCCAAATAATTATCTATCTGATCTAGAAGCTCAGTAGCTGATGCATTTCGACTATCAACTAGCGTATTATTAGTATTGCCGCTATTAATCGACTCATTTGCGTTTCGAAAGCTATCTAGGTATACGTTCACTTTTTTCTCAAATTCAGTGAGAAATTTAGGATCAATTTCTTTGACAAAATGTTTGTTGCAGCTCATAAAGTCGCTCACTTGAGCCAAGGTATCCTGAAATTTATCAAAGGCCATCTGTGCTTCATCAGTTGATTTTGCTCGATGGTAAAAGTGTCTCGTGTAGACTTTAAGATCTACGAGTCCTTCGTAAAGCTTTCTTTTTGTTTCTATTCTAATTTTTAGGCTTTCTTTAAACTCCTCTACAATATATGCAGCTTGAGCTTTTTGTTTTTCAAGCTCGATATCAAACGGTTGACGACCAGCTGATCTGAGGGATTCTAATTCACCTATATCTTCTTTATCAGCTCGATTATTCCCTTTTCTAGAAGAGTAAGCGTCAATCACTTTCTTTCCAAACAAATACCATGCAATGTAGAGAACCAACAATACGTTAGTTGTTATTGTGCTTCCAAATATTTCCATAGCCTACCTTGCCCTATAACATTGATTAGATAGAAGGCGGTACTAACACATTAATACCGCCTTCTATCTAACTCCGCTTTATATCGATTCAGAGAGCTGTAAATAACATTATAATTCAATGAATTACCTTCCTAGCTCTGAAGCTGGGTGTATTCGCTTGATCTCTTCTTTTTGCACAACAATTACGACCGTATAGAAAATCAGTGTGACCATTGGCCACGGCAAATGCCAGCATGGCTACCGCACAGGATTTCAGCTTCCAGATTGCTGCTTTTAACCAAGGGATGATCGCTGGCAGGGCTCATGGGGGAGACTCCGACGAGGCAAATGTTGCCAATCGAATATATTAGCGGTGCTAGTGCAGAGGGGAAGGGCAAGATGTCGGATTTCTGTGCAAGATCAATAAATTAATCGATAGGACAGGGTGAACTGTGGATAGCCGGGAGGCGGTGGATGCCTCTCCTGACGGATAGCCGTAGAGGATTCGTGGTCATAATAAGCTTGAGTCAGCATAAAACTCTTTGTTATTGTCACCAGCACCGGCGAAGATAGTTTATTTATCTATAAATCAACAAGATAGTGTTCTGTGATGCCGTGGTGGGGGCAGCGCATTCGCTATCGTAAAGGAGTGTTATGACATTGCAGTTCAACGCAATGGCACTGGCCATATTGATCCTCTCCGCCGTCCAGGGCTGCAGCGACCCTGACTCGTCCGCCACGGCAGCCTCATCCGCGCCAGTACTGGCTGTTCATTACGAAAGTGCTCCCCTGATACCCGTCACCATAGACGGTGAGCAGTACCAGTTTCTGCTCGATACCGGCGCCAGCATCACTGTGATTGATCGCCGCCTTGCCACTCGATTCAAGGCGCTCAGCTTAAGTGAACTGCCCCTGGCCTATCAGGCCGACTTTGCCAATGTGGCCAGCGTATCGGGTCAAGTGGGTAGTGATCAGCTTGGATTCGTGCAGCCGGTACCCTTCTCGGTGGGGTCGGTCACCATAGATGACAGCGATCTGTGGGGAACCATGGATTTTGAGCTCTTCTCCCAGTCCATCGGTACCCGCATCGATGGTGTACTCGGGATTGATACCATACGGCGCTTCAACTGGGTGTTTGATAACGGGCAGCATCAGATCAGCGCCTCGCTGAGGGCGCCGTCCGCCGCCGGGTTCGAGCGTTGTATCGGATATGAAGACAGCTACAACCGCTCACCGGCCATCTACCTGACTCACGGCGAGAGCAGCGTGCGAATGTACCTCGATACCGGGGCCGATCAGAGCTATGTCGATCGCGCCTTTATCGGCTTTATGGCCGACAAGCAGGCGTTGCTTGGTGCAGGTGCTAGCCCGCGAAAAGGGGCTGATGCGAGCGGTATGCAGGCGGCAAGTGAACATATCCTCACGGATCTTCAGTTTGACGAGCGTCCGCTCGGTCAGTTGCGGGTGTCGGAAAACGGCAACGACAAGTATGCCCTTGGCCTGGACTTTGTGAACCGCTTCAAGCGTTTTGCGATCATTCCGGGGCGCATGATGATCTGCTACGACGCAGGCAGCCTGGCGCGACAATTACCGCCCTTCCTGCGCAATATAGCGGTGCGCTTTGATGGTCAGCATCTGCAGATCTATTACAACGATGAGCAGGCGCTGATCCCCTACGGCCTGAAGAACGGTGATCTCATAGAGCAGGTCAACGGGGTGGCGTATCGCCCCATCGAGATCGACAAGGTGCGCGAACTGCTCAATATCAGCAAGCCGGGATCGCTCAAGATGCGGGTTATCAGAGAGGGCAAGGCACTGGATATCGCCATCTAATCAAGAACGGGGCCGGCAATCTGACCGGCCCCGGGACGGGATTAGCCCTTGGCTGGGCTCACTGTGCAGTTGAGCGACGGCTGGCCGTAACGCTCCAGGCTGGCCTCGTCCCCCTTGGTGAAGAGGCTGAGGTTCTGGCCTTCATAACGGGCGCCGCTGGCGCTGGGGGCTTCATAGGCGAGCACCTGTTGCTGGCTATCCCCTTCGCTCAGGTTGATCACGGCGGCGGGCAGCTTGGCATCGTTATAGAAGTAGGTGGAGAGGGTGACCTTGTTGCCGCACTGGTAGTCGACCGGTGTCGTGACCATTAGCTGGCCACCTTTTATCTGCAACTCAGTGATCCGCTGCTGGTAGTTCTCCTCTACGCATTGGCGCAGATCCTTGGCCTTCCAGCAGTCGTTGCGACCCTTGATCCAGCCGCGCTGCATGGTCTTCTCCGTTTTGAACTGTTCGGGGGAGAGGTTGGCGAGCGCCTTGGGATAGAGGGCGGCCAGCTCGTTATCCAGCGCCGCCAGCGCGGCATCCTTGCAGATCAGGGTTTCGGCCGCGCCGGCTGCCTTGGCACAATCAAAGGAAGGGGTGGCAGCACAGGCCAGCAGAGGGGTAAAGAGAAGAGGGCCAAGCAGCAGCTTGTTCATCGGAAAGACTCCAGCAAAAAGAGTGGGATACCCGGCTACTACAGCACAATGTAGCAGGGCCGCCGAGCGGCCCTGAACAAGGCAAGAGCTTCAGGCCAGCGCCAGTTGCTGGCGGGCGCGCCACAGCCGCTCGTGGAAGAAGAAGACAACTGTGTTGATGGCGGGCTCTATGATGGCCATCACGCCGCCGGTGAGCAGTTCGCCGCTCAGCAGGAAGGCGACGGCAAACGCCACGCTGAAGTGTACCAGTGCGAAGCTGCTGGTCTTGGCCTGCAGGCTGTGGCTGGGCTTGAACTTGTGCCAGCCCAGATCATGAAAGTAGAAGGCGACCGTGTTGACGGCGGGCTCTATCAGGGCGATCAGGCTGGCGGTCAGCAGCTCACCGGTCAGCAGGTAAGCCACGGTAAAGGCGACACCGAAGTGCAGGATGGCAAAGCTGATGGTCTTTTTCATGATGGTGACTCCCTCTGGTGATGACAGCAGTATCCGCCACAATTGCATTAAATGAAAATCATTCTCATCTAATGGTTGGATAGGGAGAACCTATCAAGGGTGATGGTTCTGCCAGTCGCCCAGTCATGAATATCCCGGCCCGGAATGACAAAAAGCCCCGAAAGGGGCTTTTTGTTTCAAATCTCGGGGCTGGTCTCAGGCTTCCGTTTTGCTTAACCATTCCACCTTGTACTTGGCGCCAGCCCCCTGGGCCAGCTTGGCGCACAAGGGTTTGAGGAAGGCTTCTATCTGCTCGTCCAGCATCCAGGGGGGGCTGATAATGAGCATGCCGGAGCCGTTCATGCCCCAGTCGGCGGTCTGTTCGGCCACTTCCAGCTCGGCCACCAGCACGTTACCGAAGTTTTCCCGCTTGATGGCGCGCAGCATGTCGCGGGATTTGTCCGCTTCCTGCCCCAGGATGGGATACCAGAGGGCGTAGATGCCGGTCGCCCAGCGCTTCTGTGCCTTTTTCAGGGTATCGACCACGGCGAAGTAATCTTCTTTGAGCTCATAGGGTGGGTCGATCAACACAAGTCCGCGGCGCGGGGCCGGCGGCAGCAGGGCTACCAGCCCTTCGAAGCCGTCACGGTGGTGCACGACGACTCTGGGGTCATAGCCCATGTTGGCGCGCAGGTCTTCCACCTCGTTGCTGTGCAGCTCCATCAGAGCCAGCTTGTCCTGCTCGCGGGCAAGACGGCGCGACAGCTCGGGGGAGCCCGGGTAGTAGTGCAGCTCACCGCCCTGATTCATCTCGTCGATGACGCCAAGATAGGGGGCCATGGCGGGCCATTGGGCCCGCTCATCCCACAACCGGCCTATGCCATCGGCATACTCGGCCTTCTTCTGGGACCAGTCGCCGCGCAGGTCGTAGAGACCGCCGCCGGCATGGGTGTCCAGCACAATGTAGGGCTTATCCTTCTTCTTGAGGGACTCGATGATCAGGGCCTGAACGGCATGTTTCAGGACGTCGGCATGGTTGCCGGCGTGAAAGGCGTGGCGATAACTCAGCATGTCAGATCTCTGAGGGGGCCCTGCTGGGCACCCAGTAACGATAAATAGTTCAACAGATTGCGGCCCTTGCCGCGAAACAGGGTGAGGCCGCGCAGTGTCTGCAGCAGGACCCCTTGTTGCAAGCGTTCCAGCTCCAGCTCATGGGCCAGCATGGCCTGGTATTCCTGCTCATCGAGTCGCGATTTGGCGTTCTGGCGCAGGGCGCGCCAGGGGGCCAGTACCGCTTCTGTCTGTACCAGTGCCGGCTGCAGATCGGTCAGGTCGACGGCTATGCCAGTCTGATCCAGTCGATGCAGCAGCAGGGCCAGGTTGACGTTGCCCCCTTGTGCCTGCACCGTGAGCCAGTCCTGGCTGCGCTCGCCATAGACCTTGCCGCTCCAGTGCCAGAAGCCGATGGGCGTCGGCAATTCGTGTACGGCGACCCGCTCGGTCGCTATCAGCGGGTCATCATGCAAGGAAGGTCTGCTCCATGGTTTCCAGCTCTTCAGAGAGGCTCATCCACTCCAGCTCGACACCATCCAGCTCTTCCTTGATGGGCCCCTGGGATTTGAGCAGCTCAGAGAGCTTGTTCTTGGCCGCCTCTTCATAGATGGCGGGGTCGGCCAGTTGCTCTTCCACTGCCGCCAACCGGGTCTGCAATTTCGCCATGCTGGCTTCCAGCTTCTCCAGCTTCTGGCGCAAGGGGCGGGTCTGCTGGCGGAATTCCGCCTCGCGCCGCTTCTGATCCTTGCGTGCCAGCGCCGAGTTGGCGGAGATGATGCCGTCGCTGGGCTTGGCGTTGGCCTCTTTCTCCTGCTCACCGAGCCACTTGTGGTAGTCGTCCAGATCGCCGTCGAAGGCTTCGACCCGGCCACCGTGTACCAGATAGAAGTCATCCGTGGTGGTGCGCAGCAGGTGACGGTCGTGTGAGACCACCACCATGGCGCCCTCGAAGCCTTGCAGCGCCATGGTCAGGGCGTGGCGCATCTCCAGATCCAGGTGGTTGGTCGGTTCATCCAGCAGTAAGAGGTTCGGTTTTTGCCAGGTGACGAGTGCCAGTACCAGCCGTGCCTTTTCGCCGCCGGAGAAGGGGGCCACCTTGTCGAGGGCCTTGTCACCGTGAAAACCAAAACTGCCCAGATAGTTGCGCAGCTCCTGCTCGGACTTGTCTGGCGCGAGGCGGGCCAGGTGATCGAGGGGGGTATCGTCGAGCCGCAGGGTTTCGAGCTGATGCTGGGCGAAATAGCCAATGCTGACGCCGGCGCTCACTTCCAGCTTGCCCGACAGGGGCGGATTGGTGCCCGACAGCATCTTGATGAAGGTGGACTTGCCGGCGCCGTTGCGACCGAGCAGGCCGATGCGCGAACCCGGCACCAGGTTCATCTTTATCTTCTCCAGGATCACCTTGTCGCCGTAACCGGCGCTGAGGTTCTCCATGGCGATCAGCGGGGTCGGCAGAGCCGACGGCTCGCGAAACTCGAAACTGAATTCGGAATCGGCGTGGGCGGGCAGGAGTTTCTCCATCCGCTCCATGGCTTTGAGGCGACTCTGGGCCTGACGGGCCTTGGAGGCCTTGTAGCGGAAGCGGTCCACATAGGCCTGCATGTGGGACACCTCCCGCTGCTGCTTCTCGTACATGGACTGCTGCTGGGCCAACTGCTCGGCACGCTGCAGTTCGAAGTCGGAGTAGCCGCCAGTGTATTCGTTGAGCTTGCCGTTCTCGATATGGATGATGCGGCTGATGACCGAATCGAGGAAATCGCGGTCGTGCGAAATCAGCACCAGCGTGCCCTGATAGCCCTTGAGCCACTTCTCCAGCCAGATGACGGCATCGAGATCCAGGTGGTTGGTCGGTTCATCGAGCAGCAGCAGGTCTGAGCGGCAGAGCAGTGCCTGGGCCAGGTTCAGGCGCATGCGCCAGCCACCGGAGAAGCTGCGTACCGGCGAGCCGAGTTGCTCGTCGCCAAAACCCAGACCGTGCAGCAGCTCGGCGGCGCGGGCCCGAATGCTGTAGGCGCCTATGGTATCGAGCTTGCCGTGCAACTCGGCCACCAGTATGCCGTTGTCATCCAGCTCGGCCTGGGCCAGCTGGGCTTCCAGTGAGCGGAACTCCTTGTCACCGTCGATCACGTAGTCCAGCGCAGAGCAGTCCAGCGCCGGTGTCTCCTGGGCGACGCCGGCGATCTGCCAGCCTGCGGGCAGGCTGAAGCTGCCGCTGTCGATGGCCAGCTCGCCCCGTACCAGTGCAAAAAAGGTGGACTTGCCACTGCCATTTTTACCCACCAGGCCCACCTTGTGGCCCGGGTGAATGGTGGCGGAAGCGTTGTCCAGCAGCTTGCGGCCGCCGCGGATCAGTTCGATTTGACTGGCAACTATCATGGGTGGGGTCTGCTTGCTCAAAATGGAGGAGAAAATCTGGCGCGGATCTTACGTGAAATGGCGCAGATTTGCACTTGGGCTAAGGACGGGCGACTGGCTGGCGTGGTAAAAAGATGCCATAACAGAGAAACCAGTTGGGTTACGGGAGGTTAGCATGCTTATCAAGGACATCATGACGACCCGGGTCGCCACTGTCTCCATGGACGATCGGCTCAGTGTCATCAAGGATATCTTCGAGCAGGCCCGCTTTCGCCATCTGCTGGTGCTGGAAGAGGATCAACTGGTGGGAGTCATCTCGGACAGGGATCTGTTCCGCGCCATCAGCCCCTATCTGGGCTCCGAGGCCGAGATGAGCCGCGACACCGAGACCCTCAACCGGCGGGCTCACCAGATCATGAGTCGCCAGCCCGTCACCATTGCCTCCCACCTGCCGGTCCGTGACGGCGTCAAGCTGATGCTGAAGAAGGGGGTCTCCTGCCTGCCGGTGCTGGAAAATGGCGCCCTGGTCGGCATCATCAGCTGGAAGGATCTGCTGCGCGCTGCCCTCGAGGATGATGGCTTCTAACCCGCTGCGTTACTTCATGAAAAAGGGCTCCGTGGAGCCCTTTTTGGTGTGGTGAAGCCAGTGTTCGCTCGCCGGGGTCAGGGCAAGGGTTCCACCAGCAGGATATGGGAATCCGTCCCGACCACCTTGACCCGGCTGCCGGCGGTGAGCGGCATCTGGCTGCGCACCGTCCAGACGGTGTCATCCAGATGGACCCGGCTCAGCCCCTGCACCACGTCATCCAGCAACACCAGCTCCCGACCCACATAACCCTGCATCCGTTCATTGATGGGAGCTGCCGCATCACGGCCCGAGCGGTCGCGCTTGTGCTGCCAGCGCCACCAGGCCCAGGTAGTGAGCAGGGATTGCACCGCAAACAGCAGCAGTTGTGCCTGCCAGCCGAAGGGCCACAGCAACAGCAGCAACCCCACTTCCAGCGCGGCTATGCCGGTCCAGAGCAGAAAGCCCACCGACCCCAGCACTTCTATGGCCAAGAGGATGAAACCCAGCCCCAGCCAGTGCCAGTGGGTCAGCCCCTCGAGCAGGGCTGTCATGACTTGTTACCCTTGCCGTCTTTGTTGAACATCTCGGCCATGCCGGCTATCGAGCCGATCAGGCTGCCCGCTTCCAGCGGCATCATGATGATCTTGCTGTTGGGGCCTTCGCCGATACGGGCCAGTGCTTCCGTGTACTTCTGGGCCACGAAGTAGTTGATGGCCTGCATATCCCCTTCCGCGATGGCCTTGGAGACCATGTGAGTCGCCTTGGCTTCCGCCTCGGCAGCCCGCTCCCGCGCTTCGGCGGCGAGGAAGGCGGCCTGACGCTCACCCTCTGCCTTGAGGATCTGGGACTGTTTCTCACCCTCGGCTTTGAGGATCTTGGACTGACGCACCCCTTCGGCTTCCAGCACCTCAGCCCGTTTCTGGCGCTCGGCCTTCATCTGGGCGTTCATGGCTTCCACCAGCGCCAGCGGCGGACGGACATCCTTGATCTCGATCCGGGTCACCTTGATGCCCCAGGGGGCGGTGGCGGCATCCATGGTGCGCAGCAGCTTCTCGTTGATTGTGTCGCGCTGGGAGAGCATCTCGTCCAGCTCCATGGCGCCCAGCACTGTCCGCATATTGGTCATGGTGAGATTGCGAATGGCGCTGGTGAGATCGTTGACCTCGTAGGCGGCTTTGCGGGCATCCACCACCTGCACGAAGCTGATGGCGTCTATGGTGACGTTGGCGTTGTCGCGGGAGATCACCTCTTGCGCCGGAATGTCCAGCACCTGCTCCATCATGATGATCTTGTGACCGACTCTATCCACATAGGGGATAAGCAGGTTGAGGCCGGGGGATAGGGTGCGGGTGTAGCGGCCGAAGCGCTCCACTGTCCAGTTGTAGCCTTGCGGCACTATCTTGATGCCGGCACCCAGGGTGACGATCACCAGGAACACGAAGATCCCTAGCACAATCAATGACTCATTCATTATCTAGCTCCTTATGAAACACATTCACTAGCCTATGGCCTTGCGCCGAGCACCACAAGGATGATCGTCCGCCTTTGTCATCATATGGCTTTGCTAATTACTAAAATGCATTAAAAAGCATTTTTTATTATTTTGAGGGATAAGCAGCCCTGCCTATAGTCGCCCCATATTAGTCGTGTTCCGAGGGATGGGCCGAAATGGATTATTTACCTATGTTTGCCAGGTTGGAAGGCCGCCCCGTCTTGCTGGTAGGCGGGGGCGAGGTGGCCCTGCGCAAGGCGCGTCTGCTGCTGGCGGCAGGCGCAAGGCTGACCCTGGTCTCCCCCGAGATTGAACCCGAATTCGCTGAATTTGCCGGCCGTTTTACCCATCTGGTCGAGCGCTTCACCCCGGCTCACCTGGCTGGTCAGCTGCTGGTGGTGGCCGCCACCGACAATCTCGAAGTCAACGCCCTGGTCTATCAAAGCGCCAACCAGCTGGGTCTGTTCGTCAATGTGGTGGATGACCCAAAACGTTCCAGTTTCATCTTTCCCTCCATCATAGATCGCTCGCCCCTGATGGTCGCCGTCTCCAGCGGTGGCAAGGCCCCCGTCCTGGTGCGCCTGTTGCGCGAGCGACTCGAGAGTCTGCTGCCCCGCCACCTGGGGGGGCTCACCGAGCTCTCAGGTCGGGTGCGTGACAAGGCCAAGCAGGTGCTCTCATCCATTTCTGATCGCCGCCGCTTCTGGGAGCGCGCCTTTGCCTCCAACACCCTGGCCGGGCTTATCGAAAAGCAGGATTGGCAGAGTGCCGAAACCTGGCTCAATGACGGGCTCGACAAGGCCCAAAGTGAGGTGGGCGAGGTGGTGCTGGTCGGTGCGGGCCCTGGCGATCCGGGCCTGTTGACCCTCAAGGCGCTGCAACAAATTCAGCAGGCGGAAGTGGTGCTCTATGACCAGCTGGTCTCCCCGGAGATCCTGGATCTGGTGCGCCGCGATGCCACCCTGGTCTCGGTCGGCAAGAAGGCCGGTGCCCACAGCGTGCCCCAGGAAGAGACCAACCGTCTCTTGGTGGAGTACGCCAGGGCGGGTAACCGTGTGGTGCGCCTCAAGGGCGGTGATCCCTTCATGTTTGGCCGTGGCGGCGAGGAGCTGGAGGTGCTGGCGGCAGAGGGGATCCCCTTCTCCGTAGTGCCCGGCATCACGGCCGCCGCTGGTGCCACCGCGTATGCCGGTATCCCGCTTACCCACCGCGACCACGCCCAGAGTGCCGTCTTCATCACGGGCCACTGCCAGAAAGAGGGCAAGGAGCCCGACTGGCAGCAGCTCGCCATGACCCAGCAGACCCTGGTTATCTACATGGGGCTGATGCGCTCCGAACATATTCAGCAGCAACTGGTGAGCCACGGCCGCAGCAGCCAGACCCCCATCGCCATCATAGAGCGGGGCACCACGGCCCGTCAGCGCGTGCTGACCGGCACCCTGGCTGAGTTGGCTGTACTGGCCCAGCAGGCAGTGAGCCCGTCCCTCATCGTCATCGGTGAAGTGGTGGCCTTGCGCGAGCGGCTGGCCTGGTTCGGCGAGGGACAGCCTGAGGCTGAGGGCGCCTGCGACCTCAAGCTGGTCAACCTGGCCTGAGCCCCCATCCCGAATGTTGTGACCATGAACCGATTTGACGGTGCGGCGACAGCGGCACCGACCTGAACCCGAATCGCGCCCTGACCCGGCGCGTTAGCCAGACCAGAGGACCCGACATGGACCGTGAAAGACTGACGCATTTGCAGCAACTGGAGGCCGAGAGCATCCATATCATCCGCGAGGTGGCTGCCGAATTTGAAAACCCGGTGATGATGTACTCCATCGGCAAGGACTCCTCCGTCATGCTGCACCTGGCCCGCAAGGCCTTCTATCCGGGCAAGATCCCTTTCCCCTTGTTGCACGTCGACACCGACTGGAAGTTCAAGGAGATGATCACCTTTCGCGACGAGACCGCCAAAAAGTACGGGCTGGATCTCATCGTCCACAAGAACCCGGATGGCCTCGCCATGGGGATCAACCCCTTCGTGCACGGCAGCGGCAAGCACACCGACATCATGAAGACAGAAGGGCTCAAGCAGGCGCTCAACCAGCACGGCTTCGATGCCGCCTTCGGTGGTGCCCGTCGTGACGAGGAGAAGTCCCGTGCCAAGGAGCGGGTCTACTCCTTCCGTGACAAGTCTCACCGCTGGGACCCGAAAAACCAGAGACCCGAGCTGTGGCGCGTCTACAACAGCCAGGTCAACAAGGGGGAGAGCATACGGGTGTTCCCGCTCTCCAACTGGACCGAGCTGGATATCTGGCAATACATCTATCTCGAGAACATCGACATAGTGCCGCTCTACTTCGCGGCCGTGCGCCCGGTGGTGGAACGCAATGGCATCAAGATCATGGTGGATGACGAGCGCATGCCCATCGGCCCTGAAGATGAAGTGAAGCAGGAACTGGTGCGCTTCCGCACCCTCGGCTGCTACCCGCTGACCGGGGCCATCGAATCCGATGCCACCACGCTGCCGGAGATCATCGAAGAGATGCTGCTCACCACCTCGAGCGAGCGGCAGGGACGGCTGATTGACCACGATCAGGCAGGCTCCATGGAGCAGAAGAAGCGTCAGGGATATTTCTAAGGAATCGCATCATGAACAACCATATTCAGACCGCTATCAGCGAACAGGGCATTGAAGCCTACCTGCACGCCCAGCAGCACAAGAGCCTGCTGCGTTTTCTCACCTGTGGCAGCGTGGACGACGGCAAGAGCACCCTGATCGGTCGCCTGCTGCATGACTCCCAGCAGATCTATGAAGATCAGCTTAAAGCGCTGGAGTCCGACAGCCAGAAGCTTGGTACCACAGGCGAGAAGCTGGATCTGGCGCTGCTGGTGGATGGCCTGCAGGCCGAGCGCGAGCAGGGCATCACCATAGACGTGGCCTACCGCTATTTCTCCACAGCCAAGCGCAAATTTATCATCTCGGATACCCCGGGCCACGAGCAGTACACCCGCAACATGGCGACCGGTGCCTCCACCTGTGATCTGGCCATCATTCTGATTGATGCCCGCAAGGGCGTGCTGGATCAGACTCGTCGTCACAGCTTTATCGCCAGCCTGCTCGGCATCAAGCAGTTCGTGGTGGCGGTCAACAAGATGGACCTGGTGGAGTTCAGCCAGGAGGTGTTCGAGCGCATCAGTGCCGATTATCGCGAATTCGCCAAAAAGCTCAACGTTGACACCATACAGATAGTGCCTGTCTCGGCGCTGGACGGCGACAACGTGGTCAACCCGAGCGACAAGCTGGCCTGGTATCAGGGCGAGACCCTGCTCTCACTGCTGGAGTCTGCCGACGTTGAGCGTGAGCTGGAGCGTCATCCGGTGCGTCTGCCGGTGCAGTACGTGAACCGCCCCAACCTGGATTTCCGTGGCTTTGCGGGTACGCTCGCGGCCGGTATTTTGCGCGTCGGCGACAAGCTGGCGGTGCTGCCGTCCGGCAAAGAGAGCACTGTGACCCGCATCGTGACCTTCGACGGGGATCTGGAGTATGCCCTGCCGGGTCAGGCCATCACTGTGACTTTTGCCGATGAAATCGACATCAGCCGCGGCGATTTGCTGGTGGATGCGGCGAAAAAGCCCCAGGTGACCCAGAACGTGCTGGCTCACATCGTCTGGATGGGGGAGGAGTCCCTGCAACCGGGCCGGGTCTATGACATCAAGCTGGCTACCAAGAAGACCCGTGGTCAGGTGGAGGTCATCCGTCATCGTATCGAAATCAACAAGCTGGACCAGCTGGATGCGAGCGAACTGCATCTCAACGAGATTGGCTTGTGCGAAGTGAGTCTGACCGACCCTGTGGCGTTCGACCCATACACGGATATTCGCGACACCGGCAGCTTCATCCTGATCGACCGGCTGACCAATGTCACCGTCGGGGCGGGCATGATAGTGGAAGGCCTGGCTGCGAAAGCAGTGACTCTTGGTGGCAAAGCGGAGCAATACAGCGAGTTTGAAATCGAGCTCAACGCCCTGGTACGCAAGCACTTCCCGCACTGGCAAGCACTCGCCATCGGCAAGGAGTAACCCCATGACCTGGCAACAATCCCTGGTGCTGGGTCTGCTGGCTGCGCTCGTCGCCCTGCTGATCCAGGGCAAACTCCGCCCGGCGCTGCTCTTTTCGGGCGCCGTGCTCATCACCTATTTGAGTGGACTGGCGGACATCAACGCCGTGGTGGCGGGTTACACCAACAGCGCCCTGCTGACCCTGGTGTTGCTGTTGCTGGTGTCGCTGGCGGTGGAGAAGACCCGGATCATGAGCTGGTTCGCCAATCTGGTGGGCTCGGGTTCATTCAACAAGGTATTGATCAAGCTGTGGTTTTCCACCGCTTTCCTGTCGGCCTTCGTCAACAACACGGCCGTGGTAGCGTCCATGCTGGGGGCGGTCAAACGCAATCCCAACCATGCGCCCTCCCGGCTGCTGCTGCCCATGTGCTTCGCCGCCACCTTTGGCGGCGTGCTGACCCTGATCGGCACCTCCACCAATCTCATCGTCAACAGCTTCCTCATCAAGATGGGGGCCCAGCCGCTCGGCATGTTCGATTTCTTTATGGTGGGGGGCGGCACCCTGCTGACCGGTCTGGTGGCCGTGCTGCTGTTTGCCCGCTATCTGCCGGAGCAGGATACCGAGATGAGCCGGGAATCCGGCTATTTTCTCGAAGCCAAGGTAGGCGCCGGTTCGCCGCTGGCGGGGCGCAGCGTCAAGGAGAACGGCCTGCGCAGCCTGAAAAGCCTCTATCTGGCGGAAGTAATTCGCGGTGACCAGGTGATCTGCCCGGTACAGCCGGAACATGAGCTGCACGAAGGGGATGTGTTGCTGTTCTGTGGCGAGGTGGAGAGTGTCGGCGTGTTGCAGGAGATGAAGGGACTGGATCTCTACGGTCAGCATCGTCTCAACGGCCAGCATCTGGTGGAGGTGATCGTCAGCCACAGCTCGCGACTGGTGGGGCAATCCATCAAGGATGCCGAGTTTCGTACCCACTTCGATGCCGTGGTACTGGCGGTGCGTCGTGGCGAGACCCAGCTTACCGGTGGCCTCGGTCAGATTGAGCTGCACGCAGGCGATACCCTGCTGTTAGCCCCGGGCCCCAAGTTCGCCAGCAACAAGTCCCTGTCGCGGGAGTTCGTGGTGGTGAGCGGGCTAGAGGCCTCCACCCGCCTCGATGGCAAGCGCAGCGCCGCCGTTGTACTGGGCTTTCTCGGTGTGCTGGCACTGTCGGTTTTTGAGCTGGTGCCGCTGTTCAAGGGGCTGCTCATGATGCTGGTGGCGTTGCTGTTCTCCCGCATCCTGACCCTGGACGAGATCCGCCGCCGCTTTCCGCTGGATATCTGGCTGGTGGTGGGCGGTGCGCTCGCCATCGCCGATCAGCTTGAGAAGAGCGGTCTGGCCAGGGTGATTGCCGACTGGCTGATGGGGGAGTTCAACGGTTCCAGCCCCATCATCGCCTTTATCGGCATCTACCTGTTTACCCTGGTGCTGACCGAGCTGATGAGCAACAACGCCGCGGCGGCGCTCGCCTTCCCCATGGGCTACCAGCTGGCGCTCAGCATGGACGTCTCGACCATGCCGTTTATTCTGGCGGTGCTGTTCGGGGCCAGCTCCAGCTTTATCCTGCCCTACGGCTATCAAACCAACCTGATGGTCTATGCGGCGGGCAACTACAAGATGCCGGATTACCTCAAGCTGGCGCTGCCGGTCTCCCTGGCCTACAGCCTGGGGGTGATTGTGATGGTGCCCCTGCTGTTTCCGTTCTGAGGCGTGATGGCGGGTGATAAAGGCCGGGTCATTCGTCGCGATCCAAGGGGTTGAGATGAGCAATCATGGCCATGGCACCGGCAAGCCATCTATTGATGGGCTGGGAGTCAGAGAGAGTTTCAGCGTGGCAGCGTCAATGCCAAACAAGGAGTTTTAGATGAGCAATATAGTGTGGCACCAGCATGCTGTCAGCAAACAGAGCCGTTCTGAATTGAAGGGGCAAAAGCCGCTGGTGATCTGGTTTACCGGGCTCTCCGGGGCCGGTAAGTCCACCCTGGCGGGGGCGCTAGAACAGGCGCTGGCTGCCGAGGGCAAGCACACCTATCTGCTGGATGGGGATAATGTGCGCCACGGCCTGTGTGGGGATCTTGGTTTTGATGATGCCGCCCGTCAGGAGAACATCCGCCGGGTCGGCGAGGTGGCGAAACTCATGGTGGATGCGGGCCTTATCGTGCTCACCGCCTTTATCTCGCCGTTTCGTGCCGAGCGTGAGCTTGTGCGCAATCTCTTGGGGCCGGACGAGTTTGTCGAAGTATTTGTCGATGCGCCACTCGCCGTCTGTGAAGAGCGTGACCCCAAGGGGCTCTACAAAAAGGCGCGAGCCGGCGAGATCCGTAATTTTACCGGTATCGACTCCGCCTACGAGGCGCCGGAAAACCCAGAAATCCATCTGCTTAATACCGGTAAATCGGTGGAGGTGCTGGTGGAGGAGTTGATTACTGCTCTAAGGCTGCGGGGGTTGATCGATTAAGATGTATTGTTTGGACGGATTATTGATAAACAAGGGGGCGTTTGCCCCCTGTTTATTTCCTGCCAACAATTCCCTTTGTTGTCAGTGGTTAATGGCTTAATAGAACGCGTTATATGACGCTCAAAAGGTGAAATGTCCTCTGACTAACGCCGCATTTTCGGCTGGTTTGGAACACAGCGAAAAACCAGTCCGACAGCATGCATTTGTTAGGCATTTAGGTGTCCAGCAGCTCAAGAGTGTCTGGGTCGACTCTTTCTGGATCAAAAGTGATGACATTACCTTCATCGTCATATACGACACCATCAACCTGCTTATTTCTCATACCCTCTTCAATAAGAATTTGCACTGCTTGAAAGTACTCTTTATTAGAACAGCCTAACTCCTTAGTAATTTTTCTATGAACTCCTGGCTTCCAAGGCTGAGGTGGAAGGAGGCTATCAACTTTCCGAACAAACTCAAAATAAACAATCACATTATCAGATCTATGGCGGTCTGCTATAGCAGGGGTAGAAGTATTAAAATCATTAGCCTTCTCTACACGGGAAATATCGGATATTGAGAATTCTTCCGCTGCTTCTTGGCACAGGTCTACATAATAACGTTTATTATTGATATTTTTGGATATTATATCTTCTTGGCGTCTTAGGCATATAAAGTCCCATGTTTCTTTCACCTCTTTATATGTATATTTTTCGATATCTAATTTTGATAACTCCACCACGGAAAAATCAAAGCTACCTAAAAGCCTTGATACGGTAATAAAGCTCACAACTTGTCTCCAGCGTTTAAGAAATCGCTCTCCCCCTGAGCCTCGCTTAGGACGAAAATCTTCTAAAACAAGATCTGTTATTTTAAGTACTGCTGCTATTACTGGATACACTGATAATGGTCTTTTGTCTGAAAAGACAGTGTTGTAAGCCTCATCAGAGCGCATGAAACGAGATCTCAAATTTGAGGCTTTTTGTGGTGACTTCAAGACAAGACTTACATAGCCTGAAGCAATATATAAAGGAGTTACAACTTTTGCTGAAGGATTCCCAAGATTATTATGGAAATTCTTTCTTCTTTCGTAAAAATAATCTGATCTTTCGAAAATATCTTCTATATCTCTTTGTATTTTATCTGTGGCGTGCAATGAAGCCATCTCAACATCCGTTTGGTTGTTTGTGGCGCGGATTATTGAGTCTCTTACATCATCATTTTGAGAAACAATAACTTTAATTAGAACAGATCTATTTTTATTATCTTTTCCTCCGGCTTCAAAATATCTAAATATTGATTCCGTTGTTTGTAATCCATTAACAATTTGAATGTCTTCTAGTTTAATACAGTCACCCACGAGACTTGCCGAAGTTGCAAGTATCGTCACTCCATTATTTAAGCACCAGAAGTCAGGAGACTCATCATCCTCAAGTGTATTCTTTATATCTTCATTAACTCTGTTTAGACCCATGAAGTCGCGAACGTTTGAGTCAAAAAGATATCTTCTTAAGCTTCCCTCGTCTGATACAAAACCATAATAGTCAGCTAAATTTGCTAGTAATACGTAACGTTCACCACTAGACAACACTTCAGTAAATGGAAGTTCGAGGCTAAAATTTGGTGTCTTTCGGTGGAGATTTACCAATTCAGTGGATCCGATAAACTGGAATTCAACCTTGCAGGCCCCAAAAAATTCTTTTGTCATGTTAGTAAGTTGATCTGACCTAGATGTGATTGACTCCCCTATCTGCGTTGTGTCACCTCTAGATGCATAAACGTATTGAATGTTGAAACCACTTAATTTTGGGGAAAGCTTTCTATACGCGAATTTTAAATTCTCCCTGAGCTTTATCACTTCTTCGGAATAGTCACCCTTAAAATGCTCTGCAGCTATGCTCAGGTCGAACAATTCAGACAAACTTGCAACTATATTATCTAAGGGAGCTTGTTTAAAAGTATCGTGATGTTTACAGGTTATAACCCATATCTCTAGCAATGCTCCTGACTTAGGCCATATAAATGATTCTACATCCTTAAGTAAGTGGCCATTTACAAAAATAAAAAAGCCATCGATCCCACCGTCATTTCGACCATCTATAGAACCGTAGGTTATTTCTTCACCGGAAAGATCATAGTTTTTAAGGATTTGCTCGAAGGCAAGATATTCAAATGCTTCGTCTCGCCTATTTGATGGAGTGTTGTTTTCGATTCGGTCGTCAATTATTCCATCAAGTAGCAACGCATCATTTCTTGCCATATTTAGTCCTTTTATCTTATTTAATCATGGTTCCTAACGTCTGCGTAACAGGTCGGTTTGGAGTGCTAGCAGAAAACCAGTCATCATTGACGCGTTTGTTAGAGTGCTAAAACCCAGCATGGTAGGCCTTACTTTTTTCAAGCAATGGAAAGTCCAATAACGGAATGCCATAGGAAAAACTAGGCTCTATCGATTCTCGCTTTGTTTTAGGGTTGAAATGTTGATGATCTGGTCCGAATGGTATATTAGGATGATCATCAGCTGAATCAATACGATGAACCTGCTTGTTGGCAGGATTAAACAGCATATAAGCGTAATCTGTTAGCGTGTTAAGTCGCAGCAGCCATGACCAACCGTCTTGCATTTTGAAGCGAATGTGCCAACCACGTTCTCTCTTTTCGGGTGGTTCAATTTGTGCATTCAAATTTGAGGCAATTATGTCTGCTAGAGGAACTACCAAATTATCAGGAATATGATCAAGCTTAATTAAGTCAGGAATATCAATGTTTAAGAAGAAGAGAGTGCCAAAAAACTTAAGTATGTATGGATGTTCACTTGCTTCTAATTGATGAACTTCACAAAGTGACATAGATAACATAACTGTACTATATTCACTTAGTGTAGTAGTAGCATGATGTCCAGCTGAAGCTCCGCAAACTGCACAACCATTTCCTTTTGTTACAAGTATTGCTTTATCGACAACTGTATTTGAGAGTCGGCCTTCCGCAAATTCAGTAGGGACAGAGTTAACTTTTAACTGGTGTGCCTTCCAGTTTTTGAATATTTCACGATACTCAACAGTATTCAAAATATCTAGCAATGAGGCTTCTGATTGAACGTTCCTCCATGAGCCTATATCCCATGGCTTATCTCTTCGAAGATCGTGATTTTTCGAAGGCTTGAATCTGTAAATTCTTGTATAACCACAGTCTTGGCTAGGGTAAAAAGCAGCCCACCCTCTACCTTCATTATTTAGCCAAAAGAGCTCATCGGCTTCTTTAATTAGTCTTTCCCAGTATTGAATCTTATGAGTCACCAACTCCAAAATGTGTTCCTTCCGTTTTGGAAAGTCCAGCATATTGATACTCATCATACATATGTAACTATCCATTACTTCGGCAGTCACTTCAGTGTCACTTAAAGACTCATAGTTCTTATCAATAGCTAGTAGTGGTATCTGCATACTTTCCCTAGTGTTCTAACGCCCCAATCACCGGGCTGGTGGAGCCATGCTGGTAGCAAAAGAGCGAAGCGACACCGCAAAAATTGCGTAACATAGCTGGCTCCGTGAGCATTGGCTTGTTATCTCCGATGTTGGGCTAAGAATCGTAGGTTGGTGCTGAACGAAGTGAAGCCCAACGTTTATTGCGAAACGTATCTGCAAATTTGTTTTACCGTTCGATCCACCCCATGTTTATCCCGCTCTGGTTGACGTGATAATGCTTGTCTGTTGGGCGTTGCTACGCTCTGCACCAACCTACAAAAACCACGCTACCGCCCCTGAATTTCAGCCTCCAGTCTGCTGCTTTTTACCTGCGATATGGCTCTGGCCTGGCTCATGGCTGACTCCGACTAAACGGTTGCCAAGCGGGTATGTTACCGAACGGGGCTGGGGAGGAAAGGGAGTGATAGGTGTTTTCTGCGCAAGATCAATAAATTAATAAGAATGGTGTGGCGATATGGCTGCTTAACAGTAGTGGTCTAGCAGAACAGTGGGTAAATCGGAAGGTGAAACCGTGAGTGTCGCCCTCTTGTTGGCGGGCATTAAAAAACCCTATGGGCCTGCGGGCCCATAGGGTTTTGCGGCAATTGCCAGCGGGGTGCTATCTGGCTTGGCGTACCGGCATGGCGTTCGGGACCGCTGCTGCATGTGCATGGCGGTTTTGGGTTGTCGGTGCCGGCTTCTGGAACTGGCGCACCAGCCGGTCAAGATCGCTCAACTGGTTTACCAGCTGGGTGATGCCGTGCACGGCGTGCTGGCTGCCTGTGCTGGAGTCATCGGCCAGGGTCTTGATGCTGAGCACGTTGCGATTGATCTCGGCGGTCACATGAGATTGCTCCTGTACCGCCTGGGCAATCTGGCCGCTGCCAGAGGCAACCTGCTGCAACATGCTGTTGATCTGCTGCAGTATGCTACCGGTCGCCGACGCCTTCTGCTGGCAGCTCTCCGAGAGTTGGCACCCCTTCTCCATTGCCTGCTCAGCATCCCCGGCGCTGGTTTGCAGCTCGGTGATCATCTTCTGGATTTCGCTGGTGGAGGCTTGGGTCTTGATGGCGAGCGAGCGGATTTCGTCGGCCACCACCGAGAATCCCCGACCCGCTTCACCGGCGCGGGCCGCTTCAATTGCCGCATTGAGCGCCAGCAGGTTGGTCTGATTGGCGATGTTGTTGATCACATCGAGAATGCCGTCGATATCGCGGCAGTGGCCAACCAGTTCGCTGATGACCGTTTTCGAGGTGGTCAGTTCGCTGTTCATGCCTGCCACGGCCGCCACTGTCTCGGCAACGCTGCTGTTGCCGTTCCTGAACAGGTCGGTCGTCTCGTCCAGCAGGCTGGAGGCGTCGCTGGAGCTTTGCGATACCTCGCGGATGGACTCCGACATCTCTGTGATGGCGGTGGCCACCTGATTGGTCTCGGCTTGCTGCTGTTGCAGGTTGTCGGTGATGGATTCGGCGTTGCGCAGATCCCCCTCTGCGGCCTGCAGTATTTGAGTGCAGGTTTGCTGGGTGCGGGCCAGTACGGCATTGAACTCGGCCTGATTCATCAGCATGGCGAGCTCGATGGCGGCGATATTATCGACCTTGTTGGTATAGAGCAGCTGCATCAACGGGTTGTCGAAGCGGCTGCGAGCCATCTTGTTAAGCTTGCCCAGACGGCGGGAGAGAGCATGGATAACCACAGCCGCGAGTGCCAGCGGTAGGGCTGCCAGCGTCAGTTGCCAGTTAATGCCCTGGCTGTAACCCAGGCCGAGCATGGTCGCCAGACTTAACAACAGGCAGAGGTTGATGGTCAGGGTATGGGAGAAGGTGGGCAGCCTGAGAGCCAGTGGAACCTTGTCATTGCGCAGGTCGGCATAGACGCCCTCGGCACGCTGTTTGAGCGCTTCGCTCGGCGCAGTACGTACCGATTGAAATTCGGCTATCCGTCCATTTGTGTCTTTGATCGGGGTGACAAAGGCGCTGACCCAGTAGTGGTCACCATTCTTGCAGCGGTTCTTGACCGGCCCCATCCAGCTCTTTCCCTCCTTGATGTGGAGCCACATATCTGCAAAGGCCTGTTTGGGCATATCCGGATGGCGCACCAGATTGTGATGTTGGCCTCGTAACTCGTCAGGGCTGAATCCTGCGATGTCACAGAATTCATCGTTGGCATAGGTAATGCGACTTTCCAGATCCGTGGTGGAGATCAGGTTCTGGTGGTCCGGATAGAGGCGTTCGCGCTGAGTAACGGGTTGGTTGACTCTCATGGAGCTGCTCCAGAATGGGGTTGTTAGGAAAGACGTATGGCTAGTGCAAGTGGCGCACCAAGGTGACACCTTTGGTGATGATTTTGTAAATAGAGGCTTTATCCGACCAAAATTGTCAGACTTTGCTGAGAGTCCGGATCATGGAGGGGTGATCAAACAGATCGATTCGCATTTCGAGAACCGATTTGGGAGCGACAGGGGGAATTTCGCAAGATGGGGCGACAGGCGTGTCACGACAAGAGGAGCCCGCCGAGGGCTCCCCTGGATTCAGGTGGTCGGTGTTGGCGAGAGGGGATCTTGTTCGGGCGGCGGGGGCAGCGTCATGGTCTCTATCTGCAGCCCCTGCACCAGCACGGTTTTCAAGTCCTGCAAGTACTCCTCCAGTGGCGACTCCTGCAGCAGATGGGCGAGTTCATTGCCCACAGGCGTCAGGCGGTAGTAGAGCAGGGTGATGTTGGCCTGCTTGCGTTGCAGGCGCCAGTGCTGGTTGCCGAAGGCCAGCTCCACCCCATCGGCGGGCAGCGGACCGGATTCCAGCTCCCCTCTGTGCAGCAAGCCCAGTTCGAACAGTTGCAACATGGCGTTGTAGGGGAGCCGGTATTTGCCAAGGCCAAGACGGGTCACCTTGGCGCGGGTGAGCAGGCTGGCACCCTTGTGCAACCCCAGCAGCAGACGCTGCTCATCGCTGCCCGCATAGTGGCAGGAGAGAGCGCAGACTCGCTGAAACAGCATGGCTTCGCGCTGGGTCATCTCTTTGAGGGTGGTCAGGGCGCGGATGGAGAAGCGGCCGGGAGTGGCGACCTCGATGGCGAAGATGCGGCCCCACAGCTGCTGCATGGGCACCATGCTGATGTCTTCCGCCAGTTGCAGGAAGCGGGTCAGCCAGTCGCTGTCCATCTCGCCGCCGGCAGCCGTCTCCTCACAGTGACGGGAGGCCATCACCATGATGGCTTCCAGGTTGCGCTGGCGAGCGGCCTGATCCGCAAGATGGCGAAAGGTGGCGCGTTGCTCGAAGGTGCTGTCGCTGTTGCGAGTGAGCATGCCATCGATGCCGCGGCTGCGGGCCAGGCGCAGGGTCTGCTCCTGGCTGCTCAGGATGGCACTCTCTTTCTTGGGCGGGGGCAGGTCAGCCATGCTGGCTCCGTGATCGCAAGGTTTGGCCTTGAATGTTACTCCAACCGGCATGGCGGGCAATCCCTCAGGCAGGGACTATGTCTGGATTTTTGCCCGTGACGGGACAAAAAATGGCCTCCGAATGGAGGCCATCTCGTGACTGACGTTATTGCAGGGCCGGGGTATGCGTCATGGTGGCCAGTGCCCGAACACCTTTCATGGCCAGTATCACTCTTCGTAGACGCTGACCTCGACCCCTTCCATGGAGTAGGAGGCGGTCGCCATTTCATGGCTTGAACTGATGGTGCGCATCTTGCCCTTCACCCAGATGGCGTCCCAGAGATCATCCACGGGGGCGCCCTTGGGATAGCTCACATAGATCACCTGATTGGTCGGGGGGGGCGGCACATGGATACAGGCGCCGAAGTAGGGCACCAGCAGGAAGGCGGTGATCTTCTTGGCATCTCCCTCCAGCGGCACCACGAACCCCGGAATACGCACATCCTGCTGATCCAGCTTCTGATTGACACCCCCCACAGGTTGAGGAACCGACATGGGATCTTCATGGTTGACCTGGGGCGGTGGCAGCAGCCTTTCCCCTTCCGGGATCAGCACATCCCAGTCGATGGTCTTGTAATCAGCGGCCACTGCCGGCAACACCAGCAGGCTGGCCAGCAGCGCCATTATTTTCCACTTCATCATCTGTCCTTCTGTTTGTCGCTCACTAGACCCGGATGCTCATGCCATCGCTCAGGCTGTAACGATAGGCGCGGGCCGCTGGCAGCAGACCGATCACCATGCCAGCCAGCCACACCAGCCCCAGCAGTTGCCATTCATAGGCGCTGGGCAGCCCCAGGCTCAATTGCAGGCCATAGTGGCTGAGCAACCAGGGAGTGGCAAGCCCTTGCCCCAGATAGAGCGCGGCTACCCCGACGGCTATGCCCGCTGTGGTGAGGGCCATCGCCTCCAGCGCCAGCAGCAGGAAGAGGTGGGCCGGACCCGCGCCGAGGGATCTCAATATGGCCAGCTCGCGCCGCCGCTCGTTGAGTCCCGCCAGCAGTGTGGTCAGCATGCCGATGAGGCCCGCCACCACCACAAATCCGGCGATCACCGAGAGCGCGGTTTCTGCCACGCTCATCAGGCTCCACAACTCCTGCAGGGCCGCCCCCGGCAGGATCGCCATCAGCGGCTCGCCTCTGTAGGTGTTGACGCTGCGCTGGAGCTGGAACGCCAGGATGCGATTGCTCAGCCCCACCATGAAGGCGGTAATGGTTTTAGGTGTCAGATCCTGCGCCAGTGCCTGCTCGGCGGTCACGTTCTTGCTGTGACGACCCGTATCCCAGCCGAGGTGGATGGCCTCGATACCGGCCAGCGGCACATGAATGGTGCGATCGATGGGGGTGCCTGTCGGTGCCAGTATTCCTACCACCTTGAACGGCAGGTTGTCATGCTGGCTGAAGGAGGTATTGCCGGCGCCGTGGGCGATGATGATGGATTGATCCAGCTGGTAGCCCAGCTTCTCTGCCACCTGGGCGCCGAGCACAGCCTCGAATGGCGTGTCGAACGGCCGCCCCTCCCGCAGTTGCAGCGACTGCTGCTGGCCGTACTTCAGATGAGTGAAGTAGTCGCCATTGGTACCGAGTACCCGAAAGCCCTTGTGGGAATCACCGAGGGAGAGGGGAATGGTCCAGGCCACGCCGGGTTTCTGCTTGATGGCTTGATAGGCATCCCAGCCTACGTTGTTGGTGGGATTGCCGATGCGAAATACCGAGTAGAGCAGCAGGTTCACCTGGCCGGAGCGGGCGCCGACGATAAGGTCTGTGCCAGATACCGTATTGGAAAAGCTCTCGCGGGCCTGGGTGCGCACCCGCTCCACCCCGAGCAGCAGGCTGACGCTGATGGCCACGGCCAGCAGCGTCAGCCCGGCGGTGAGACGACGGGCCCAGAGACTTTGCAGGGCAAGTTTCAGCACGTTAGCCTCCGGTTTTGTTGTTGCGATGCATCCGCGCATGCGGATCCCGCCGGGCGGGTGCCGTGGTGATGAATGGTCAGCATATGGCCCTCCGGTTGAGCTGTTGCAGGTTTTCAACCCGCGGGAAGAGAGGTTCGAGGTAGGGATCGTGACTGACGAAGATGAGGGTAGAACCCTGCTTGTCACACTCTTCGAACAAGAGCTTGATAAAGGCGGCCCGGTTGTCGGTATCCAGGGCCGAGGTGGGTTCATCGGCGATCACCAGCGGCGGCGAACCGATCAGCGCCCGTGCGGCGGCAACCCGTTGCTGTTGACCAATGCTGAGGGCGTGAACAGGGCGATGCAGTGCTTCGTCCGGCAGTTGCAGCTCTCCCAGCAGACGGCGTGCCTCCTGTTCGGGGCTGCCTTGCAGACGAGCCCGCTTCTCGGACGAGAAGGTGAGGGCGGCGGTGACGTTGTCCAGCACGGATAAAAATGGCAGCAGATTGAACTGCTGGAAGATATAACCCAGATTGGCCGCCCGGAAGTGGTCACGGGCACGGCCGGATAGCTGGGCCAATGGTTGGCCCAGCACCTCCAGGGTGCCGTGGTTGGCGGTCTGGATCCCGGCCAGCAAGCCGAGCAGGGTCGACTTGCCCGAGCCCGATGGACCCTTGATAAACACCCGCTCACCTTGGGATATGGTGAGGGCGGGCAGATCGAGTACAGGCTCGTGACCCGGCCAGGAAAAGGCCAGATCGCGGATCTCAACCACGGCTTTTTTCATGGGATTACCAGCTCAGCTTGTTGGCGGATGGGGTCAGCTCGGCCGCAGTCTGGCCGGTGGGCAAGATGCCCTGCACGCTCAGCTTTTCCAGGCTCGGGTAGACACTGAACAGGGTGGCTTCCAGGCCGGTCAGCTTGGCAGGTGTCTGGCAGGTGTAGGTGTACATGGCCCCCAGATCGGCGTGACCCGCCTCATCATGGTGGTGTTCATCGTGATCGCTGCCAGCCTTTTCATGGTCATGGTCATGGTCGTGATCTTCTTTGGCCGCCCGCAGCTCCTGGTGAGTCAAGGTGCAGCCAGCCGCCGGGTCTAAACGGAACAGAGCATCCGGCTGCTTGAGCTGAGCCATGGCCTTGGCGTATTGCGCCTTGTCTGCATCGCTCTTGGCTGCGTGCTCGAATCCGACCAGATCGGCGCCGGGTGCCTGGAACTCTATCATCAGCTGCTTGCCATCGAGCACCAGATTGAGGTGAGCGTGACCATGCTCGTGGGCACCGTGGCCGTGGCTTTCATGCTCGTCGTGGTTTGCTTGCACGCCAAAGGCGGCGGCTGCCAGTAATAAGGTGACTGCTTTCATCGTTAATCCTTGCGAAACAATTAATAAGAGGAATGTTCAGAGGGAAAGGCGATGAGGGGAGGAGGCGCGCGGATGCGGCAATGACCTGTGGTTCTGTACTGCGGGGTAGGGAAAGCGATGGGGGCGAGATGACCTGCGACAAAGAGTGGCTGTGGGACTGGCAGTGTCGGCGTCAGAGCAAGCTTGCCATCCAGATGGAGGGCGCAGAGGAGGCAGCTGTGATTGTGGTCCGGCAGGTCTGCTTCCAGCGGGTGTTGTGCCAGCGCCGGTTGTATCCACAACCAGCCCAGCAGCAACAACCCGATTTTCAGCTTGGAACGACCCATAGACCCTTATGAAAAGGCGCCGTCAGCGCCCCTTCTCTCTGATTCAGAGATGGGACTGGATGAGCCCCATCACGGTAGCAATATTGGTGGCATCGAGCTGGCCGTCTTTGGCGAACAGCACCTTGCCCTCTTTATCCAGCAGTATGATGGCCGAACTTTCCGGCGCGAGATCCCAGGCGTTGCGAGCCATGCCTTTGGCATCCAGTACCATGGCGGACCAGGGGAACTCTTTCTTGCTGTCTTCGGCACTGCTCTTCACAAAGCCGGAAGTACCCCAGATGGCGTCATTGCTGTTGATGATGGTGACGGTCTGGTACTTGTCGTGAGGCAGCTTGGCCGCTTTGATCGCCTCGATCATGGGGGCGTTCAGTTCCTTGGCACTGGAGCGACCCGCTATGTGCTGGATCAGAAAAACTTTGCCAGTCAGTACCTTGCTTTGCCAGGGTTGGTAGCTGACCTCTTTCTCTTTCAGCACCAGTTCACCCTTGTCGCTGATATTGACCAGCGGCACCTGGGCAGACTCCTTGATGTTGTGAGCCATGGCCAGGGTCGGCAGCAGCGCCAGAGTAAGTACGAGATGTTTCATCCTGATGACACTCCTTTTGTTATGTTATAACGATTTTTCACTTGAGGGAATGGGGCAGAACTCATCCTAAACTGATCGGATCTGTTTAAAAAGTGTTAAATAAACTCGCAAGGGCGTCGATGATGCCGCCCGTCAGCGCTGAGCTCGGCTGACAAAGGCGGCAAGGATGGCACGAAGTCGATAAAAATCAATTGGTTATCAACTGGTTTGATGAGTGTTGAACCTAGTACAAGGGTTCGCTGACCAACGGGATCTTGGCCATGGTCATCTGTTCGGCCAGCAGGGGCGAACCTGTCAGCAAGACGTGGCGCTGATTGCCGATCACCACCGTATCCCCTTTCAATCCACTGTCGGCCGTGATGGCCAGCCAGGCTGGCGAGACGCTGCCGATGCTGATATTCGGGTAGATGATGCTGAGCATGTATTGCGGTGCCAGCTCTGCCAGCAGGCTTGCCATAAGCAGTGCCTTCTCATCGCTGTCTGCCTTGTTGTTCTGCAATGCCTGCAGGGGCGGGGCGAAGTGATCCATCTGTTCCGGTGGCGTGGGTATACCGCTCAGCCACTCCTGCAACAGGCCGACGCTGGTGGCCAGATCCTTGGCGGAAAACTGTTTTGCCAGGGGTTTGAGATCCCCCTTGAACTGGTAGAACAACTGGGAGTAATTGGGGCGCACGCAGGGCAGCTTGCGGTTGGATGGATGAACGCAGGGCACGACCCGCATCTGGTAGAAGGCGTCGTCCTGATATTGCTGGTAAGCCTGCCAGAACAGGGTCGACTCCATGCTGTCGTCGCGCAGAGTGAAGGCCTGCTCCAGATTGCGAAACTTGGTGGCGGTCTCGGGACTGTTCTGATTGATGAGGTTGATGCTGTTATAAAGGCGCGGGCTTATGTAGGAGTAGAGTGTCTCCAGCGGATAGTTGAGGGCGGCATCGAGCAGGGTCATTTCGTGGCGGCTGACCGACATGATGCGTTCATTGGTATTCAGTTGCAGTCGCTTCTGTTGCCCGTCGGCAGATTGCCACTGCCAGCTCAGGTTGACCTCGCTTGCCCCGACCGTCGATGCGGCCACTAGACTCAACAACAGACCTTGTGCCAGTTTCATGATGGTGCATCCTGCTCGGGGTGATACTAAACAACTAGGTGAGCTGACCGGATTTGGATTGGTTTAGTTTTTGTGATCTGGGTAACAGTCTGATAAGGCTTTAAATTTAATTCTCGAAATAAGTCATACAGGAAACTGCCATGAAGCGAATTCCCATACTCTTGCTGCTGTTGGCCGCCTTGCCTGCGGCGGCGGGCCAGGTGATTGTCAACAAGGGCATGTCCATTGAGGATACCTTCGCGCTGCGAGACAAGCTGGCGCGGGAGCATGAATGGCAGGAGTGGCTGCGTTTCCAGCAGGCCATCAAGTGGCTGGAAGTATTGCCGGTCAATTGTGAGTTGATGAGTCAACCGGGCGGTGGTTATCGCTGTGGCAGCAACCATTACCGGCCCTATCAGCAGGATGGACGGGAGATTTACATCCAGGGCGATCCAGCCGGGGTGACGCCGGGTCAGCCTCCGTCGCATCCAATGAAGCAGGCGCCTTGAGGCCAGTGCTGTTCAGTCAAGACTGGGCAGATATTCTGCTTTATCTGAACGGCATCAAGGCATCGATGGCGGTGCCGTCATACCTCTTCAATGCTCGTGTTGCTATCTCTCGGCCAAGGGATATCACCTCAACCATTTCCACCTCTTGTTCAACCTATAAATGAAGCAAAGGCGCTATTGGCGCTTTGGCGCCTGACCTCTTTGGGGTGACTGGAGACGCCCTTGTTTGGGGCTGCATCATGGCTCTGGCTCAGGTTACACTGTGCCATCGTTGGGCGCAGAAAAAGCAAGATGAGCGACCCTGAGGAGGCCGGACAAGCGGCGTCCTCACGGCAGTATCCTTGGCCATGGCAGGAGACAGGATGAGCAAGAAATCGTTGGATTGGGGTATCGATCTCGGTGGTACCAAGTGCGAGTGTGTGGTGCTGGATGGCGACGAGGTGCTGCTGCGTCATCGCATCCCCACTGAACGTCAGGGCGGTTATCAGCATATGATCGGCCAGATCGCGAAACTGGTAGAGGAGTGCGCGGTCAAACTGGGTCAGCGCCCAACCATCATAGGCATGGGCACGCCCGGCGCACGTGATCCCCAGACCGGGGTAATGAAGAACTGCAATACCACCGAGCTCAACGGCAAGCCGTTCAAGGAAGATCTGGAACGCAGGCTCGGTGTTCCCGTGCTCATCGCCAACGACGCCAACTGCTTCGCCCTGGCGGAAACCCATCTCGGTGCGGTGCGCCAGCACCATCCCGATGCGAAGGTGGTGTTCGGCATCATAATGGGCACCGGTGTTGGCTCCGGTATCGTCATCAATGGCAGTATCTTGAATGGCCACCACGGCATCGCCGGTGAGTGGGGCCACAACGTGCTCTCCCCCGATGGCCCCGAGTGCTACTGTGGCAAGCGTGGCTGCGTCGAGACCCTCATCAGCGGCCCGGCGCTGGAGGCCTGGTATCAGGCCAAGACCAAGCGTCATCTGTCGCTGGCCCAGATTGCAGCGGCGACGGCTTATGATCATGTGGCCAAACTCACTATCGATCGCTTGCACTTGCTGTTCGGTCAGGCGCTGGCCAACGTGGTCAATATTCTCGATCCGGATGTCATCGTCATCGGTGGTGGCGTCGGCAATGTGCAGAGCCTCTACAGCGCAGGGCGCCAGACAATTTTGCCATTCCTCTTTAATCCCCGCTTCGCTACCCCCATTATTGCTCCAGCCCTGGGAGACAGCGCCGGTGTGTTCGGGGCCGCACTGCTGGCCCGTGGCGTATTCCATGACGCCCTGCTGTCGTGAATCATCCATCCGTTCGTCCCTTTGTCGCAGGTAAGGACACACTTTTTTCATGATCAAGATTGCCATCAATGGGTACGGGCGGATCGGCCGCAACGTGCTACGTGCTCTTTATGAAAGCGGGCGCGACAAGAACATCAAGATAGTTGCCATCAACGAGCTGGCGGCGCCTGAAGCCATGGTGCACCTCACGCGTTTTGACACCAGCCACGGTCGTTTCCGCTATCCGGTACAACTGGCGGGTCACAGCATGCTGGTGGGGGAGGATCTCATCTCCCTGTTTGCCGAGCGGGACCCCGCCAATCTGCCCTGGCGGGCGCTGGGGGTGGACGTGGTGCTCGATTGCACCGGCGTATTCGGCTCGCGTGCCGACGCCGAACTGCATCTGGGCGCGGGGGCGGGCAAGGTGCTCTTCTCCCATCCGGCGGATGCGGATGTGGATGCCACCATCGTCTACGGAGTGAACCATCAGGTGCTGACGGGAAGGGAGCGGATCGTCTCCAACGCTTCTTGCACTACCAATTGCGTGGTGCCCGTCATCGAAACATTGCATCGAGAATTCGAGATAAATTGTGGTACTATTACGACAATTCATTCGGCCATGCATGATCAGCAAGTCATCGATGCCTACCACAGCGACTTGCGTCGAACCCGTGCTGCCAGCCAGTCCATCATTCCGGTGGATACCAAGCTGGCAAAGGGGTTGGAGCGAATCCTCCCCCACTTCGCCGGCAAGTTCGAGGCGATCGCGGTACGGGTGCCGACCATCAACGTAACGGCAATGGATCTCAGTATTACTGTTCGTAAAAAAGTGACGGTTACTGACGTAAATCAAGCCCTGCAACGGGCATCCAGAGGTACATTAAGCGGTATTCTGGATTACACGGAGGAGCCATTGGTCTCCGTAGACTTCAATCATGATGCGCACTCCTGCATCATCGATGGTACCCAGACACGGGTAAGCGATGCCAACCTCGTCAAGATGTTGATGTGGTGCGATAACGAATGGGGCTTCGCCAACCGTATGCTGGATACCACCCGGGCCATGATGGCCGCAGGCTGAGAGCCTGAACGGGCGCAAGGTTACTGTTTTTAACATTACCTGAAAATATAGAGGACTGAATATGTCTGTTATCAAGATGACCGACCTGGATCTGGCGGGTAAACGCGTTCTGATCCGTGCTGACCTGAACGTACCGGTAAAAGACGGCAAGGTCACTTCCGACGCACGTATCGTGGCGACGCTGCCTACCATCAAGCTGGCTCTGGAAAAGGGCGCCAAGCTGATGATCACCTCCCACCTGGGTCGCCCGACCGAGGGTGAATACAACGAAGAGTTCTCCCTGGCTCCGGTTGTCAACTATCTGAAAGACGCTCTGTCCTGCCCGGTCCGCCTGGCCAAGGATTACCTGGATGGCGTAGAAGTCGCTGCCGGTGAGCTGGTCGTGCTGGAAAACTGCCGTTTCAACAAAGGCGAGAAGAAGAACACCGAAGAGCTGGCCAAAAAATACGCCGCCCTGTGTGACGTCTTTGTAATGGATGCGTTCGGTACTGCTCACCGCGCCGAAGGTTCTACCTACGGTGTGGCTCAATTTGCCCCGATCGCCTGTGCAGGCCCGCTGCTGGCCGGTGAGCTGGAAGCCCTGGGCAAAGCCATGCTCAAGCCCGAGCGCCCCATGGTTGCCATCGTTGGCGGTTCCAAGGTCTCTACCAAGCTGACCGTGCTGGAATCCCTCTCCAAGATCGCTGACCAGCTGGTGGTCGGTGGTGGCATCGCCAACACCTTCATCGCAGCTGCCGGTCACAACGTCGGCAAGTCCCTGTGTGAACACGACCTGCTCGACACCGCCAAGAAACTGGCCGCCGAGACCAACATTCCGGTCACCACAGACGTGGTCGTGGGTACCGAGTTCTCAGAAAGCACTCCGGCCACCATCAAGTCCGTCTCCGATGTGACCGACGGCGACATGATCTTCGACATCGGCCCTGACTCTGCCAAGGCCCTGGCCGACATCATCATGAACGCCAAGACCATTCTGTGGAACGGCCCGGTCGGCGTGTTCGAGTTCGACCAGTTCTCCGCAGGTACCAAGGTGATCGCCGAAGCCATCGCTGCTTCTCCGGCCTTCTCCATTGCTGGTGGTGGTGACACCCTGGCTGCTATCGACAAGTTCGGCATCGCCAACAAAGTCTCCTACATCTCCACTGGCGGCGGCGCCTTCCTGGAGTTCGTAGAAGGCAAGGTTCTGCCGGCTGTTGCGATGCTGGAACAGCGCGCCAAAGCCTAATTGACCCGGGACGGGGGGCAAAAGCCTCCCGTTTCGTTTATCATGTGGCCGCTGTGCCGGTTCATGATGAACCCCCCATTTTTTATTAACGGCATACGAGAACAGGACGATTAAACATGTCTAAGAAAATTTTCGACTTCGTAAAACCCGGCGTGATCACTGGTGATGACGTTCAGAAAGTGTTCGCCATCGCCAAAGAGAACGGCTTCGCTCTGCCAGCTGTAAACTGCGTTGGTACCGACTCCGTCAACGCCGTACTGGAAGCTGCTGCCAAGGTCAAAGCGCCGGTTATCGTTCAGTTCTCCAACGGTGGTGCCGTGTTCACCGCCGGCAAGGGTCTGAAGCTGGAAGGCCAGCAAGCCGCCATCATCGGTGCCATCTCTGGTGCCAAGCATGTTCACGCCGTTGCCGAAGCCTACGGTGTACCTGTCATCCTGCACACCGACCACGCTGCCAAGAAGCTGCTGCCGTGGATCGACGGTCTGCTGGAAGCAGGCGAGAAGCACTTTGCTGAAACCGGCAAGCCGCTGTTTTCCTCCCACATGCTGGATCTGTCCGAAGAGTCTCTGGAAGAGAACATCGACATCTGCTGCGAGTACCTGACCCGCATGGCCAAGATGAACATGACTCTGGAGCTGGAACTGGGTTGCACCGGTGGCGAAGAAGACGGTGTGGACAACAGCCACATGGATCAATCCGCCCTGTACACCCAGCCGGAAGACGTGGCTTACGCCTACGAGCGTCTGTCCAAGATCAGCCCGCGTTTCACCATCGCTGCCTCCTTCGGCAACGTACACGGTGTATACAAGCCGGGTAACGTCAAGCTGACCCCGTCCATCCTGGACGCTTCCCAGAAATTCGTTTCCGAGAAGTTTGGTCTGCCTGCCAAGTCTCTGGACTTCGTATTCCACGGTGGTTCAGGTTCCACTCTGGAAGAGATCCGCGAGTCCATCTCCTACGGCGTAGTGAAGATGAACATCGACACCGACACCCAGTGGGCTACTTGGGAAGGTCTGCTGCACTTCTACAAGACCAACGAAGCTTACCTGCAAGGTCAGCTGGGCAACCCGGAAGGCGCTGACAAGCCGAACAAGAAGTTCTACGATCCGCGCGTATGGCTGCGTGCCGGTCAGACTTCCATGATCGCCCGTCTGGAGAAAGCCTTCTCCGACCTGAACGCCATCAACGTACTGTAATTCGTTACCGTATCTTGATTGCATGCAAAGGCGCCCTTCGGGGCGCCTTTTGTATTTGTGGGTTGCGGTCATCAGCCCCACGGCGTGACCGAAGCAAAAGGTATCCCCCGGGATGCCTTTTGCATTTCTGTGATCCTCATGGACTGGATTGGTGGCGGGGGGCTGGGTATTATCGATGACAGGTCGTTTATTTTAGTAAACACATGGTCACCAAGGCGGGATGCTGAGTATGCAGGCAGGAAAGTTCAACGGATATCAGGAACATGTGGCCTCCTATTATGCGGCCACCCGCAACGACAATCAGCAGTGGCCAGAACTTGGCGGTGAGCTGAATGTCGATGTCTGCATCATTGGTGGCGGTTTTACCGGCCTCAATACCGCCATCAACCTGGCACAGGCGGGCTACAAGGTGGCCCTGCTGGAGGCAAACCGCATCGGCTGGGGGGCGTCCGGTCGCAACGGCGGCCAGCTCATTCGCGGCATAGGCCACGATACCAGCCAGTTCGCCCGCTGTATCGGCGAGCAGGGAGTACGTGAGCTGGATCTGATGGGGTTGGAGGCGGTACAGCTGGTGCGAGAGCGCATCGAGCATTTCAACATCGACTGCGATCTCACCTGGGGTTACTGCGACCTCGCTACCCGTCAGCGCCATCTTGCCGGATTTGAGGAAGAGGCGGCACATCTGGCCAGCCTGGGTTATCAGCACGAGATCAAGCTGGTGCCACGGGAGGAGATCCACTCGGTGGTGGGGTCGGATCGCTATATTGGCGGCATGATTGACATGGGCTCGGGTCACCTGCATCCCCTCAATCTGGCGCTGGGTGAGGCGCGCGCCGCGGCCAGCCTGGGTGTCGCTCTGTTCGAGCACTCCCGAGTGGCCCATATCGACTATGGCAAGCGGGTGCAGATCACCACGGCCCGTGGCCGGGTGAGTGCCGATTATCTGGTGATAGGTTGCAACGCCTACCTCAATGATCTCAATCCCGAATTGGGGGGCAGGGTGCTACCGGCGGGCTCTTACATTCTCGCCACTGAGGTGCTGGAGAAGCGGCTGCGCCAGCGCTTGTTGCCGCAGAATATGGCGGTGTGCGATCAGAACGTGGCGCTCGACTACTATCGCCTCTCCGCCGATGGTCGCCTGTTGTTTGGTGGTGCCTGCAACTACTCGGGAAGGGACCCGCGAGACATCAAGGCCTTCATGTTGCCCAAGCTGCTGAGAGTCTTTCCCGAGTTGGCGGGGACGGCCATCGAGTTTCAGTGGGGCGGCATGATAGGGATAGGGGCCAATCGCTTGCCACAGATCGGCCGCTTGCAGGATCATCCCAACGTTTTCTATGCCCAGGCCTATTCCGGTCATGGCCTCAACGCCACACACATGGCGGCCAAGCTGGTGGCAGAGGCGATCCGCGGCGAGAGCCGGGGCTTCGATCTGTTCAGTAGCGTGCCCCACATGACCTTCCCCGGTGGCCCGGCGTTGCGCTCCCCCCTGCTGGCGCTCGGCATGCTGTGGCACCGGATGAAGGATCTGTTGTAAAGGGCAAGCGCAAGCAGCCCGAAGGGGGCGGGTGGGGAGGCGTTATTGAGCAGGTTCGGCCAGACGCCAGCCCTGTTCGGTTTTCATCATCCAGACGTCGGTCTCTTGCTGCAGCACCTGACCGGCCTCGAATTCGCCATATTTGCGCTCCAGCTCCATCAGTCCCATCTCTTGCTGGAAGGGACCAACCCTGTCATAGACCAGGTCCTCGTCGTGCAGTACCTGCAACTGATCCAGCCCCAGTTTGAAATGGAGCTGGTAGCTCACCTTGATCAGATAGACGCCCTCCATCCGCTCTTCTTTGCCGAGAATGGCAAAGTCACTGATCTCGAACAGATTGTCGTCTGTGTCAGACTGGAGTTTGGCGGTGACCTGATGCTGGATTGCCTCTTCACCGGGTCCTGCGTAACAACCATATAGCCAGAGGGCCAGCAGGGGGATGAACCACTTTTTCATCAAAACTCCGGACAAGTGCAAAACGGGAGGGCAGATTGTGCCACGCCAACGTGCGGTGGCAAACCTCGGCTCACGGTTCCAGAGTGCGTTCCAGCACTATGGCCTCGGCCCGATAGACAGCCAGCTCGCGGCGATAGCACTCGGTGAACCCTCTGCGCAGCCAAAAGGATAAGGCGGCCTCATTGCTGGCAATCACCGACAGGCGCAGCCGGGTTGCCCCCCAGGTGCGCGCCATCATGCAGGCGTGGAGATAAAACGCCTGACCCCGGCCGTTACCTTGCCAGGGTTCGCCCACCAGCAACAGACCCAGATAAGCGGTGGCAGGATCGGGATAGCCGCGCAGCAGATCGACCACTGCGGTGAGTTCCCCATCTTCCCAGCGACCGATGAGATGTTTGTCAGAGAGCGACAGGTTGGGCGGACATGCCACTAGCGCTTCCTCCGCAGCTCGCGCGGAGAGGGGCTCATGACTCACGGCCGCCTGATAGGCAGGGGCAAGTTCGAACAGACGCTGCAAGGCTGGACCATCGGTTGCCAGCAGCCGACGCAACTCAGTTTGCATCGCGCACCCTATCGAGGTGTCCGGCAAATGCTTCCGGCCCCATAAAGCCGGTCACCCGCTGGCCACTCACTTCTTGGCCGGCACTGTCGAAGAAGATCAGGGTCGGCAGCCCCAGCACGTTCAGGCCGTTGAGCAGCTCCACATCGGCATCGTCGTTGGCGGTGACGTCCGCCTGCAACAGCACCATCTGGCCGAAGCGCTCACGCACGGCGGGATCGCTGAAGGTCTTGTGCTCGAACTCCTTGCAGGCCACGCACCAGTCGGCGTAGAGGTCCAGTAGCACAGGTTTGCCGCGGGCGGCGGCGAGTTGCGTCTTGAGGTCATCCAGGGTCTTGATGCGGATAAATTGGGGCGCCTGGGTATCGGCGCTGGCCTTGACGCCGGGCACGGGCAGCAGCAGATCCTTGCCCACCACAACGGCGCTGATCATCGCCAGCAGCAGCACGAAGCCGCCGAGACTCTTGCCGACCGAGTGGGCGCGATGCTGGTTGTGGTGATAGAGATAGCCGCACAGCACCAATCCCCAACCCAGCCAGGCCAGGGTGGCCATCTGATCGCTCCACAGCCGTGACAGCAGCAGTATAGGTACCGCCAGCAGTGCAAAACCAAAGAGTTGCTTGATCACATCCATCCAGGCGCCGGCCCTGGGCAGCAACTTGCCGCCCGAGGTGCCGAGCAGCAGCAACGGCAGTCCCATCCCGAGCGACAGGGCATAGAGGGCTGCACCGCCGAGCCAGAGATCGCCGCTTTGAGCCACGTAAATCAGGGCGCCGGAGAGCGGGGCCGTGGTGCAGGGGGAGCAGACCAGGCCGGAGATCATCCCCATGATGCCGACCCCGAGCACTGAGCCGCCCTGCTGGCGGTTGGAGAGGCCGGACAGCCGGGTTTGCAGGCTGCTCGGTAGCTGCAGGGTGTAGAGCCCGAACATGGAGAGCGCCAGCAGCACGAACATGACGGAGAGCCCGATCAGAACGTAGGGGTGTTGCAGTGCCGCCTGAAATTTCAGGCCCGCCGATGCCACCACCAGCCCGAGCAGGGTATAGGTCACCGCCATTCCCTGCACATAGACGAAGGAGAGCAGGAAGGCGCGACGGGTGGAAAGATGATGGCCCGCACCAGCTATGATGCCGGTCAAAATGGGGTACATGGGGAAGACGCAGGGAGTGAAGGCGAGGCCGAGCCCCAGCGCAAAGAAGGCGGCTATGCTGAGCCAGAATCCCTGGCTGCCAAGGGCGGCGGCCAGCTGATCCTGCTGGCTGCTGGCCGTGGTGTCGGCGGCTTCATCCATGCTGGCCTGCGCGACATCGCTGGCGACAATGGGCAGCACCGTAATCTGCTTGTCGGTGGGCGGGTAGCAGAGGCCGTCGGTACAGCCCTGATAGCTGACGGTGAGGCTGGCCTGCTGGCCCACTTCGGTCAGGGTGACGGGGATCTGCACCTCCCGGTAGTAGACTCGGGTCTTGCCGAAGAAGTCATCCTGATGCTCGTCACCTGCGGGCAAGACGGGTTCACTGAAGGCGAGGTTCTCGCCCTTGAAGCGGAAGCTGTGGCGGTAGAGATAGTAGTCATCGGCGATGCGCAGGGTCAGCAGCAACTGCTTGCCCTGCTGTTCACTCTCAAGCACGAAGGCGTCGTCGACTTTCAGAAACTTGGGTTGGGCGTTGGCCTCGATGCCGAGAGCACTCAGCAGACTGTCACTGCCGGCCTGAACCGGCGTCGCACTCAGGGTGGACAGCAGCAGGGCGGAGAGCACAAGCAGGGGGGAGAGCAGGCGAGACAGTGTCATGAGGTTTCCTGTGTTAACCAGTCGAGATAGGGCTGATGGCCCTGGCTTGTCGGGAGTGCCAGGAGCTCCGGCACCTCATAGGGGTGATGGCTGAGGATGCATTGGCGCAAGAGTTCGAACAGCGAGGCCCGCGACTTGATGATGAGCTGGATCTCCCGTGCCCGTTCGATCTGCCCCTGCCAGCGATAGACGGAGGTGAGACCGGGCAGCTGATTGATGCAGGCCGCCAGCCGCTGGTTCAGCAGTTGTTCGCTGATGAGGTCGGCACTGGCCTCATCCGGGCAGGTGCAAAGCACCAGAATGGTATCTGTCATGGTGAAATTTCTCGTCCGTTCGAGGCGGCACGGCGCCTTTAAACCAGTGGCTACTATACCTAGCGACGGGGTAAATAGCATCTGACGGGCTTTATCGGCTCGACATGAAAATAAGTGGGGGGCATGAGATAGACGCTGTCAAAGGGACAAGGCAGAATGAGCTGGCTTGTTCCCATTTGACGTAAGGAAATGTATGACCCAACAGAATGAGCAGCAGAGAAACCGCATGTTGAGCCTGTTGCGCGAAGGTGAGCGCCGTATGTTGGTGCAACTGGCCGGTCTGCTGCGTACCAGTGCCGATGAAATCAATGCCGAGCTGGAAAAAGAGGAGCTGCTGGCTACCCTGGAGCAACCCGTCACGGTGGAGTATCTCAACGGCGTGGTGCAACACCATCTGTTCGAGCGTCTGCACAAGGGTGACATGGTGGCGGCCCAGCGCCTGCTGAACCAGTACCAGAGCGACCTCGAGGCCATGCTGACCCAGGAGTCGGCCGAGGCGGATGCCCCGACCGAAGAGCTGAAGGCGCAAGCCTGAACGCTGCGGCAGGCCTTGCGGGCTTGTCTTCCTCCAGCACCATCATGCCAGTTGCATGATGGTGCCTAGTGTTCCCCGCTTTATTTTCCTGCCGTTTAGCCCAGTGCGTTCTGCTGTACCTGGCCCGGGATCGGGAAGACCTTGTCATAGCTCCAGTTGTAGATGAAGGCATAGACCAGGTAGAACAGCACGAAGCCCAGATCCAGCACCAGCGCCTCCATCATGCTGATTTCGAGCCACCAGGCCATCACTGGCAAGGCGACAAACAGCAATCCACCCTCGAAGCCCATGGCATGCCATACCCGTTGCCACAGCGTCTTGTGGGTGTGACCCTGATACTTGAGCAGCAGTTTGTCCACGCCGATGTTGTAGACGTAGTTCCAGACGGTGGCGAGCACCGAGAAGAACAATGCCAGCGGCCCCATATGGTTGAGTCCTACGCCAGTGATCCAGCTTGCCAGGGGGGCGGCGATCAGCAGGCCAATCAGTTCGAAGCCAATGGCATGGCGCAGGCGGTCACGGGTATTACGCATGGTCTGTCTCTCTATCTATCTGTGTCTGAGTGTCTATGGTGGCCAATTTATCGCGAATTTGTGATAGGTTCACGTTGGTATCTATCTATAAAATAGATAGGTTGGCGCGCAACCAGATCATGGCAGGAGCAACCGGATGAACCCCTCGCTGGAACAACTCAAGGCGCTGCTGGCGGCAGCAGAGACCGGCTCCTTCTCGGCGGCTGCTCGCAAGCTGGGCAAGGCGCAGTCTGTGGTCAGCACCGCTATCGCCAACCTGGAGATAGATCTCGGGTTGGAGCTGTTTGATCGCTCTGCCCGCTATCCCGTGCTGACGGAGGCGGGCACCCGCATCCATCAGGAGGCCAGTATCTTGCTGGCCCAAAGCGAGCGCTTGCAGGCGATCGCCGGTGAGCTGGCCGCAGGCGTAGAGTCGAGGCTCACCCTGGCGATTGATGATGACTCCCATCTGCCCTGGCTTGGCTCCCTGTTGGAGGAGTTCGCCACCCGCTACCCCGGCGTCGAGCTGGAGTTGCTGTTTCCGCTGATGGAGGATGTGACTGAACTGCTCAAAAGCGGCCGGGCCCAGCTTGGCATCAGCTATCAGAAGGAGCGGCCTGAGCGGGAGCTCGCCTCCTGTTCACTGGGCTCCGTCAAGATGCCGTTGGTGGTCTCCCCCGATCATCCGCTGGCCCGCAAGACGCCACTGCGAGAGAGCGACTTGCAAGGGGCCCGTCAGCTGATGGTGACGGGACGACGGGAAGGCACTGAGCGCCACCGTTTCCGCCTCTCGGCGCAGGTGTGGTGGGTGGAGGGGGATCTGGGCATTTTGGAGCTGGTCAAGCTGGGGTTGGGTTGGGCATCAGTGCCGGACTTTCTGTTGCACCGGCCGCTGGCGCGAGGGGAGGTAGTGGTGCTCAATCCGGACTTTATTGCGCTGGCTGAGCTGGCTCTGGAGCTGCAATGGTATCGCGCCCGCCCGCTGGGGCAGGCGGGGAGCTGGCTCAAGGAGGCACTGCTGGCGCGAGTGCCTCGTTAGCCGACCTTACTCGGTCAGCGAGTAGGGCAGGGCTTGCAGAGCAAGGCTGGAGGCCTCCTCCTGCTTGAAACGAAAATGGGCATCGGCCTCTGTATCCTTGGGCAGCACGGCCGTGATCCACACCTGATCTGCCTGTTGCCAGACGTTGAGCACCATGCCGCTGCGTCGCCAGTTGTCACCGAGCTGGATCTCCAGGGCATCGCCACAGGCGACGGGCTCGCTGGCAGTCCCGGCCAGCACGAACAGGGCGCGATTGTTGGCCCCGCGATACTTGGCGCGGGCGACAGTCTCCTGCCCCATGTAGCAGCCCTTGGTGAAGCTGATGCCATCCAGTGCCTGCAGGTTCAACATCTGGGGTATGTACTCCCCCTGATGCACGGCTTCCAGATGGGGGATGCCAGCCTTGATATCCAGTCCCCACCAGAGTGATTCGCTACCGGCAGGCAAGTCGATTGTCAGTGGTTGCTCGCTCACCAGCAGCCAACGATCCGCTTCGATCTGCACTGCCATGCCAGCGTCGATCAGGCCGGTTTGTGACACGGCAAATCGGGCCGCCATCCACTCATCCGTGCCCTGGCCAGCCACGCCAACTGCCTGACCATGGTTCTCGGCGATCTCGACCTTGGCAAACACCGCAAACTTCTTGAGTTCGGGCAACTGACGCGCCAGCACAGAGGGCTTGGTCAGCATCAGCAGGCGATCGCTCAGGCAGAGCAGACGAAAGTCGCTCCACAGCTTGCCTTTGGCATCGCAGTGGCCGCCCAGCGTGCTTTGGCCCGGTTGCAGTGCATTGACATCGCAGGTGACCTGGCCTTGCAGATACTTGACGCGATCTGCACCGGTCAGGCTGGTGATGGCCAGATCGGTCAGGGGGAAAAGGGTTGGCTCGGCAGGAAAAACAGGCGTTTGCAGGCTCACGATGGTATTCCAGAGACAGAAAGTATGTGACCTGCATGGTAAAGACGTAAGGAATGTTTGTCAGCCGGAAAATCCAGCTGTTACCATCCTCGGGTCTTTGTAAGGAGAGTTCCATGTTGAGCCCAATTGAAAAATCCCGCCTGAAGTGGGCCTGCCGTCGTGGCATGCTCGAGCTGGATGTGATCTTTATGCCGTTCTTTGAACACGAGTTCGACAGCTTGAGTGACGAGCAGCAGCAGACCTTCATCCGTTTGCTGGAGAGCGATGACCCTGACCTGTTCAAGTGGTGCATGGGCCACGGCGCTCCTGCCGATCCCGCGTTTGCCGCCATGATCGCCCTGATCCTGGAGCGCAATCAGGCTCGCCACGATAGCCTGAGCTGATCCCGTATGCGGGTTTACATGCCCGTCATTCCCTCCCGGCAGCAGCGTGTCCTGCTGCTGATCCTGTTTCTGCTGCTGTTGTGGCCGGTTGCCAGTCTGATCCATGGTTGGCAGTGGGCACTGCTGCTCCCCTGCTGGTTGGCGGGGCTCTGGCTTGCCTGGCAGGGTGCCAGCCGTATGGCCGGTTTGCTGGAGTGGGATGGGCAGTGGCTGGTGTGGCAGGGTTATCGCTACCAGCTGGGGGAGCGCAGTCGCGTCCTGCCCGGTGTACTCTGGCTGCAACTGGTGGCAAGCGACAGGCCGGATGCCCGTCTCTGGCTCTTCTCCGACGCACTCGCACCGGAACATTACAGGGCGCTGGCCCGCGCCATCAGGCTAACGCCACCCGTCCGTTAATCATCCTGCCTGTTTCTACCCTTCTCCCTCATAGCAAATGACCCCGCCGGGGCGAGGTCATTTGGTGACTGCTAACGGATGATTACTCCCGATCCTGCGTCAGTACTGTGGGCCTGGAGTTAGGCTGCATGTCCGGGTAGTCCGGAATGTGGGGTGCAGGATCAGTCCCGCTCCGGGGTCAGCACAGTGGGTTTGGAGTCTGGCTGCATGTCTGGATAATCCAGGTTGTAGTGCAGGCCGCGTGACTCCTTGCGCTGCAGTGCGCAGTTGACGATGAGCTCGGCCACCTGCAGCAGGTTGCGCAGTTCCAGCAGGTTGTTGGAAACGCGGAAGTTGGCGTAGTACTCCTGCACTTCCTGCTTGAGCATGTCGATACGGCGCTTGGCACGGGCCAGGCGTTTGTTGGTACGCACTATCCCCACATAGTCCCACATCATCAGCCGCAGCTCATGCCAGTTGTGCTGGATAACGACCTGTTCGTCCGAATCGTCCACCTTGCTCTCATCCCAGGCGGGCAGATGGGGCGGTTCCACGCTCATGGGCAACTTGGCCATGATGTCGGCTCCCGCCTGATGGGCATAAACCACGCACTCGAGCAGGGAGTTGGAGGCCATGCGATTGGCACCGTGCAGACCCGTGTAGGTCACTTCGCCAATGGCATAGAGACCGGGAATGTCGGTCTGGCCATTGTTGTCGATCATCACGCCGCCACAGGTGTAGTGGGCCGCCGGGACTATGGGCATCGGCTCCTTGGTGATGTCGATGCCGACCGCCATGCAGCGCTCAAAGATGGTCGGGAAGTGCTTGATGATGAAATCCGCCGGCTTGTGGCTGATGTCCAGATACATGCAGTCGGCACCGAGGCGTTTCATCTCGTGGTCGATGGCGCGGGCGACTATGTCCCGCGGGGCCAGCTCGGCCCGCTCATCGAACTCCAGCATGAAGCGGCTGCCGTCGGGACGGCGCAGATAGGCACCTTCCCCGCGCAGGGCTTCGGTCAGCAGGAAGTTGGGATCATCGGGGTGGAACAGGCTGGTGGGGTGGAACTGGTTGAACTCCAGGTTCGCCACCCGGCAGCCGGCGCGCCACGCCATGGCGATACCGTCACCCGAACTCACGTCCGGGTTGGAGGTGTACTGATACACCTTGGAGGCACCGCCGGTGGCCAGCGCCACGAAGCGGGCGCGGATCACCTCGACCTGCTCGGCGTTGCGGTTCCAGACGTAGGCGCCCAGCACCTTGTTGCCCGGCAGGTTGAGCTTGCGGGTGGTGATGAGGTCGACCGCGTTGAAGCGCTCCATCAGCTGGATGTTGGGGTGGGAGCGCACCTGATCGATCAGGGTGAGCTGCACCGCCTTGCCGGTGGCATCGGCCGCGTGGAAGATGCGGCGATGGCTGTGGCCCCCTTCACGGGTCAGGTGATAGTGGGACTCGCCCTCGGCGTCCTCCTCCTGATCGAAGGGAACCCCCTGCTTGATTAGCCACTGGATGGATTCGCGGGCGTTGCGGGCGGTGAACTCCACCACGGCAGGGTCACACAACCCGGCCCCGGCGTTGAGCGTGTCGCTCACGTGGGATTCAATGCTGTCGGTTTCGTCGAAAACGGCAGCGATGCCTCCTTGCGCATAGAGAGTGGCCCCCTCACTGATGGGCCCCTTGCTCAGAACCAGGACTTTGGCCTGGTCTGCCAACCGCAACGCGAGGGACAGACCAGCGGCACCGCTGCCAATGATCAGTACATCGCAAAGGTATTCAACACTTGCTTTCATAAGTATCATTGGCCTGGATTAAGAACTGGCACCATGGTAGCCCAAGCGAGGGCGGTGATGCAGCCTGCGTCACATTTTTTTCAATGCAACCGAACTTTCCCTGATTCCTCCTGTCTGAACTTGTGCGCTTAGGAAGGGCCGGAAAAGAAAAACGATAACCTGATGGGGGTTTTACGGCTCTGATGAGCGACCAGAATCTACTGGACGAACAGCTGGTTGAACGGGTCCAGCGTGGCGATAAAAATGCATTCAACCTGTTGGTAAAAAAATACCAGCATAAAGTGGTCAACCTGGTTGCCAGGTATGTCAACAATCCGGGCGATGTGCCGGATGTGGCGCAGGAGGCGTTTATCAAAGCCTACCGGGCGTTGCCGACATTCCGTGGCGAGAGCGCGTTTTACACCTGGTTGTACCGAATCGCCGTGAATACGGCCAAAAATTATCTGACCTCTCAGGGGCGCAGGCCGCCCAGCAGTGATGTAGAGGCGGACGAGGCAGAATACTATGGTGGTGGCGAAGCCTTGCAAGAGGTTGCCACACCGGAAAACCTGGCGCTGACCGACGAGATCAAGCGTACCGTGTTTTCCGCCATAGAAGCTTTGCCTGAAGACTTGAGGACAGCCATCACCCTTCGCGAAATGGAAGGGCTGAGCTACGAAGAGATTGCCGAAATCATGGATTGTCCGGTGGGTACGGTGAGATCCCGCATCTTCCGGGCGAGGGAAGCAATCGATAAAAAGCTGAAACCTCTGATCGAGAATTAACTGGGGAAAGACAGGTTAACTATGGCAACTAAAGAGCAACTCTCGGCCCTGATGGATGGTGACTTGAGCGATGTTGAGGTTCTTGGCGAGCTGGGAATGGATCCGGCGCAGCGAGATACCTGGTCTCGTTACCACTTGATCGGTGATGCCATGCGGGGCGACCTGCCGGTCAATCTGCAACTGGATCTCAGTGACAGCATCATGGCTGCACTGGAAGACGAGCCCACCATACTGGCGCCCAAACCGGTGGAGAGCAAGCCAACTGCACCGCAGGTTCACACTGCCGCCAAGGTGGTTCCGCTGTTTCGCCGGGTCGGTCAACAGGTGGGGCAATATACCATCGCCGCGTCGGTCGCCGCTGCCGTCATCTTCGGGGTGCAGCAGTATCAGGGTCAGGACGGCATACCGACCAACCCTGTGCTCAACACCATTCCTGTCGGTGGCAGTGCTTCGCCAGTGAGTGTGCACTACCCGCAAGATGGCAACCGGGCCTCCACCCGCCAGCAAGGGTTGAGCGAGCAACAGATGCAGGAGCAGCGTGAGCGTATCAATGCCTTCCTGCGTGACCACCAGTTGCAACAGCGTCTGCTGCAAGACAAGCAGATTCAGGAATAACGCATTTTTAGGGATCAGACCGTGCGCCAGTCCAGCCGTATTTTGCTGGCCTCTCTCCTGCTGATTTGTGCCAAGGCCTCGGCCGACGATAAGTCGGCCGAGGCCTTGTTGCAGCAGATGCAGAGTGCCGTTTCGCAACAGAATTTCGAATTATCCATGGTCAAGGCCCGTCAGGGACGCCTCGAACCCATACGTTTCAGCCATGGAGTGATCGATGGCAAGGAGGTGGCTCATCTGAGCTATCTCGACGGCAAGACCATAGAGTACCTGCAGCGCCAGGATGAGTTCACCTTCTTCGAAAATACCCACGAACCCTACACCCTCAAAGGCGCCCGCTTCCCCGGTGTCTGGGCGACGCTGGTTAATATGCCGTTGTCCCGTGTGCTGGAAAGTTATGATCCCGTGCTGGCCGGCCGCAGTCGGGTAGCAGGTTTGGTGGCGCAAGTGGTCAGGCTGGTTCCCAAAGAGGCAGACAAGTATGGCTTCATGCTCTGGATCGATGAACAGAGCAGCCTCTTGCTGCGGGTGGACATGGTGGATCGGGAAGGCAATCTGGTCGAGCAGGTGCTGGGGGTGGATCTGGACAGGCTGAGCGCGCCTGCGCCCTGGTTGGTGAAGCTGGCCGGCAGCAAGCTGCCCCAGGCGCTGGCGCTGGAGGATGCCTATCCGGCGCCGCAGCAGACGCTTAACTGGCACCTGACCTGGTTGCCGGATGGTTTCAAGGTATTGTCTCAGGACAGGCATCAACTGGTGACCACCAGTTTGCCGGTCGATTACATGATGCTCTCCGATGGGCTGGTGGATCTCTCCGTCTATGTGGCTAGGGTTGATCCCAAGCAGGCGGTGCGTCAGCAGCTGATCCGCCAGGGCGCTACTTCGCTGGTGAGCTATGTCAACGATGTGGGGGTCGAGATCACTGTCGTCGGTGAAGTACCGGCCGACACCGCGAAACGTATCGCCGAGTCGGTGCAACCGTTGGCTCGTAATGAGACTGTACAGTAGTCGCCTGCACATGCTCGCTTGCCCGAGCGGGTCAGTCATGTTCAGATGGGGTCAATCTTTCCCTCGTTATTGTGGAACCGTCTTGTGAGTGAAATGAGCGAAGAGCTGGCAACCGTGGTGGCCATTGATGGACAGCATGCCTGGGTGGAGTGCGAACGGCGCTCCGCCTGCAGCAGTTGCCATCAACAATCCAACTGCGGTACCGGCACTGTTGCCAAGGCGTTTGTGATGAAGCAGCAACGACTGCGGATTGCCCTCACCGCCGAGGTGAGCGTTGGTCAGCAAGTGAGGCTCGGTATTCCCCAGGCGAGTATCCTGCTGGGTGCAGCACTGGTGTATGTATTGCCGCTGTTCTGTCTGCTGGCGGGCGCCCTGCTCGGTCAGCTCTGGTTGGTACCCTTGCTGGCGGGCGGGGAGGGGATCACCATCCTCAGTTGCCTGCTGGGTGGCGTCATCGGATTTTCACTGGTTCGTTACTTTTCCACTCGACTCGAACAGGGGGCATACGGCCCCCGCATGCTGGGTGTGGTACTCCATACCCGCAACCTCTCCTGAGCGTGCAGGCCTGTATTTCTGGTGCTCCGTCGACTAAAGATTGGCCGTCGACCGGGTTATCCAGTAAAATCCTGCCTCCATATCCGGCCCTAACCTAATTTTGAGTGATTCTTGCTCGATGAAACACATTCGTAACTTTTCGATTATTGCGCACATCGACCACGGTAAATCGACCCTGTCGGACCGTCTGATCCAGACTTGCGGCGGCCTGTCCTCCCGCGAGATGCAGGCTCAGGTGCTTGACTCCATGGACCTGGAGCGCGAGCGCGGCATTACCATCAAAGCACAGAGTGTGACCCTGAACTACCAGGCACAAGACGGTAACACCTACCAGCTGAACTTTATCGACACCCCGGGCCACGTAGATTTCTCCTACGAAGTCTCCCGCTCATTGGCGGCCTGTGAAGGGGCGCTGCTGGTGGTAGATGCCGGCCAGGGGGTTGAGGCACAGACTCTGGCCAACTGCTACACCGCCATGGAAATGGAGCTGGAAGTGGTGCCGGTGCTGAACAAGATTGACCTGCCGGCCGCAGAGCCCGAGCGGGTTGCCGAGGAGATCGAAGACATAGTCGGCATCGACGCCATCGATGCTGTCCGTTGCTCCGCCAAGACCGGCCTGGGCGTTGACCTTGTGCTGGAAGAGATAGTGGCTCGCATCCCGGCGCCGGTCGGTGATCCCGATGCACCGCTGCAAGCGCTGATCATCGACTCCTGGTTTGACTCCTATCTGGGCGTCGTCTCTCTGGTGCGGATCAAGAACGGCTCCCTCAAGAAAAACGACAAGATCAAGGTGATGAGCACCGGTCAGGTGTGGGGTGTCGATCGTATCGGTATCTTCACGCCCAAGCAGGTGGATACCCAGGGTCTGGGGTGTGGCGAGGTAGGTTGGGTCGTCTGCGGCATCAAGGACATCCACGGTGCCCCTGTGGGCGATACCCTGACTCAAGCCAAGAACGGTGCCGAAAAAGCGCTGGCGGGTTTCAAGAAGGTGAAGCCGCAGGTGTATGCGGGCCTGTTCCCCATCTCCAGCGATGACTATGAGTCGTTCCGTGATGCCCTCGACAAACTGTCCCTGAACGATGCCTCCCTGTTCTTCGAACCCGAGAGTTCCACTGCGCTGGGCTTCGGTTTCCGTTGTGGCTTCCTCGGTATGCTGCACATGGAGATCATCCAGGAGCGTCTGGAGCGGGAATACGATCTGGATCTCATCACCACGGCCCCGACCGTGGTCTACGAGATTGAGCTCAATGATGGCTCAACCATCCACATCGACAGCCCGTCCGCCATGCCTCCGGTCAACAATATCAAGGAGATGCGTGAGCCTATCGCCGAGTGCAACATTCTGTTGCCGCAGGAGTACATGGGCAACGTCATCACCCTCTGTATCGAGAAGCGTGGCGTGCAGACCAACATGGTCTATCACGGCAATCAGGTTGCACTGACCTACGAAATCCCGATGGCGGAAGTGGTGCTCGATTTCTTCGACCGCCTGAAATCCACCAGCCGTGGTTACGCCTCGCTGGATTACGGCTTCAAGCGCTTTGAAACCTCCGAGATGGTCCGTCTGGATATCATGATCAACGGTGAGCGCGTCGATGCGCTGGCCATCATCACCCACAAGGAGAACGCCCAGTATCGCGGTCGCCAGGTGGTGGAGAAGATGCGTGAGCTGATCCCGCGCCAGATGTTTGATATCGCCATTCAGGCATCCATTGGCAACCAGATCATCGCGCGCAGCACGGTCAAGGCCCTGCGTAAAGACGTGACCGCCAAGTGTTATGGCGGTGACGTGAGCCGGAAGAAAAAGCTGCTGAACAAGCAGAAAGAAGGCAAGAAGCGGATGAAGTCCCTGGGCCGTGTCGACGTACCGCAGGAAGCCTTCCTCGCAATTCTCCATGTAGGAAAGGATTAATCGATGGCAAGCACGTTTTCCCTGATCCTGGTGGTGGTCTGCGTGATCACCGGTATTATCTGGTGTCTGGACAAGATGATTTGGTCCAAGCAGCGGGCCGCCAAGATTGCCGTGGCCCGTGCCCACGGCGGTGCTCATCTGGATGAGAAAACCCTGGCCAAGGTTGCCCCCATGCCGGTCTGGATCGAACAGACCGCAGGTGTGTTTCCGGTCATTACCCTGGTGCTGATACTGCGCTCCTTCCTGTTTGAGCCGTTCCAGATCCCGTCAGGCTCCATGATGCCGACCCTGCTGGTGGGCGACTTCATCCTGGTGCAGAAGTTTGCCTATGGCCTCAAGGATCCGGTGACCAACACCCGATTCCTCGAGACCGGCGAACCCAAACGCGGCGATGTGGTGGTGTTCAAGTATCCGCTGGATACCCGGGTGGACTACATCAAGCGGGTGGTCGGCATGCCGGGGGACAGGGTCATCTATCGCAACAAGGAGCTAATGATCCGGCCCAAGTGCGAGGAGCAGGAAGGGAAAACGTGCCCGGGTTTCAAGAAGCTCGACGTCAAGTTTGAACAAAGGGGTGAATTTACCCAGATGGGGATCCCGCTTGATCGCTATACCGAGCAGCTGGGTGAGGTGTCTCACGAGACCCTGCGTAACCCGCTGATGCCCGATATGGTCGGCCGCTATTATCGCCAGCCCGGTACTTACCCCGATGAGTGGGTGGTACCGGAAGGTCAGTACTTCGTGATGGGTGACAACCGTGACAACAGTACCGACAGCCGTTTCTGGGGCTTTGTACCCGAGCAGAATCTGGTGGGCAAGGCGGTCGCTATCTGGATAAGTTTTGAATTTGAGCGTGAAGAAGGCTCCCTGCTGCCAAGCTGGGTACCGACAGGTGTGCGCTTCAACCGCATTGGCGGAATCAAGTAAATGAATATCAAAATGAACAGACTGCAGTCCCGTCTCGGGCATGTCTTTCACGATAAAGAGCTGTTGACCCGGGCGCTGACTCACCGCAGCGCCGGTTCCCGTCATAATGAGCGACTGGAATTTCTGGGTGACTCCATCCTGAGTCTGGTGATTGCCGATGCTCTGTTCCACCGCTTCCCGCAAGCGGCGGAAGGAGATCTCAGCCGGATGCGCGCCACTCTGGTGCGCGAGAAGACCCTGGCCGAACTGGGCCGGGAGTTTGACCTTGGGGATGACCTTATCCTCGGGCCAGGCGAACTCAAGAGTGGCGGTTTTCGCCGCGAATCCATTCTGGCCGACACGGTCGAGGCGGTGATCGGCGCCGTCTATCTGGATACTGATCTTGAGGCGGTGCGGGTGCTGCTGCTGAGCTGGTATGCCAGCCGTCTGGATGAGATCAAACCAGGCATAGAGCAGAAGGATCCCAAGACCCGCCTGCAGGAAATTTTGCAGGGAAGCCGCAAATCCCTGCCGACCTACACAGTGACCAACGTCAAGGGCGAGGCCCACAACCAGGAGTTCACCGTCCAGTGCGACGTGGAAGGGCTGGATGGTCCGCTGGTCGGGGTCGGCACCAGCCGTCGCAAGGCCGAACAGGCTGCGGCGCAGCAAGCATTGGAAAGACTGTCATGACTGCTATTGATGCAAGAGGCCGCGGTCTTTCAACACAACAGGCATTGGAAAAACTGTCATGACAGATACGACTTACTGCGGCTTTGTCGCCATCGTGGGCCGCCCCAACGTGGGCAAGTCCACCCTGCTCAACAAGCTGCTTGGCCAGAAGGTCAGCATCACCTCGAAGAAACCCCAGACTACCCGTCACCGGATTTTGGGGATCGACACCGAGGACAACTATCAGACCATCTATGTGGATACCCCGGGTCTGCACATTGAAGAGAAGCGGGCCATCAACCGCCTGATGAACCGCGCCGCCACCAGTTCGCTGGGGGATGTGGCCATGGTGGTGTTCGTGGTTGACGGTACCCACTGGACCAAGGATGACGAGATGGTGCTCGGCAAGTTGCGCCATCTGCCCTGTCCCGTTGTGCTGGCGGTCAACAAGATCGACAACGTCAAGGACAAGGAAGACCTGCTGCCCCACCTGGAGTGGCTGGGTCAGCAGATGAAGTTCTCCCATATCCTGCCCATCAGTGCTGAGAAGGGCACCAACGTGGAGAAGATCCGCGAGTGGTCCAAGGATCTGCTGCCAGAGAACAACTTCTTCTTCCCGGAAGATTACGTGACCGACCGCTCTTCCCGCTTCATGGCCTCCGAGATCATCCGCGAGAAGCTGATGCGTTTCACCGGTGAGGAGCTGCCTTACTCTGTGACCGTGGAGATCGAGCGCTTCAAGGTGGAAGAGAGCGGCATCTATCACATCAATGCCCTGATCCTGGTGGAGCGCGATGGCCAGAAGAAGATGGTCATCGGCAACAAGGGTGAGAAGATCAAGACCATAGGCACAGAGGCACGCATCGACATGGAACGCCTGTTCCAGAACAAGGTGTTCCTTGAGCTGTGGGTCAAGGTCAAGGCAGGCTGGGCCGATGACGAGCGCGCTCTGCGCAGTCTCGGCTATGGCGATGACTGATTGCTGAGTCCAGCCTTCGTCATCCACAGTCGGCCCTATCGGGAGACCAGTCAGCTGGTCGAGGTGTTTACCCAGGATAGCGGCCGATTTACTCTGGTGGCTCGCGGTTCTCGCGGGCCACGCTCCCCTCTGAAGGGGTTGCTTCAACCTTTTTCCCTGCTCACCATCAGCTGGCGTGGCAAGGGGGATCTCAAGAATCTCGCCCAGGTCGAATGTCCGGATCACTCATTGCGACTCGGTGGCGATCGCCTCTTCTACGGCCTCTACCTCAACGAGCTGGTCTACTACCTGCTGGAAGCCCATACCCCCTTTCCCGAGGTGTTTGACGCCTATGCCCGTGCCCTGATGGCGCTGGCAGATGGCGAGACGCCCGAGTTGCCGCTGCGCCGCTTCGAGTTCCTGCTGTTGCAGGCGCTTGGCTATGCGGTGGACTTCGAATACGCCGCCGACGACGAGGCCGCGATCCAGCCCGAGCTGCTCTACGGCTTCGAGCGCGAATTGGGCTTTGTCGCTTGCGAGCGGGCGCCGGATCCCCGTACCCTGTTTCTCGGTGCCCACCTGCTGGCCTTCGCCGAGGGGCGATTCGATACCCCTCCCTTGCTGCAGGCGGCCAAGCGTTTCAGCCGGTTGGCGCTGCAACCCTATCTGGGAAAACGCCAGTTAAAGAGCCGGGAGTTGTTTTTAAAGCGCAAAGCCAGCACACAGTGACATATGGATATCCGCGCTGGCGCCAAGGCGGCAGCCGCACAGTTAACAGATGAAGTGTTTCAAGGAGTCATCAATGAGCGAAATCTATCTGGGTGTGAACATCGATCATATCGCCACCCTGCGCAATGCCCGTGGCACCCAGTATCCGGATCCGGTACAAGCTGCCTTCGTGGCCGAGCAGGCCGGTGCCGACGGCATTACCGTCCACCTGCGGGAAGACCGCCGCCACATCACGGACCGCGATGTGGAGATACTGCGCCAGACCATACAAACCAGGATGAACCTGGAGATGGCGGTGACCGAGGAGATGATCGGCATCGCCTGTCGCATCAAGCCCCACTTCGTCTGCCTGGTGCCGGAGAAGCGTACCGAGGTAACCACAGAGGGTGGTCTGGACGTGGCTGGTCAGCTCGACAAAATCACGGATGCGGTGACTCGTCTGTCGGCCATCGGCGCCAAGGTGTCGCTGTTTATCGATGCCGACCCGCTGCAGATCGATGCGGCCGCCGACAGTGGTGCTCCCTTCATCGAGATCCACACAGGCCGTTACGCCGATGCCACCACGGATGCCGATCGCAACGCCGAGTTCAAGCGCATCGCCGCTGGCGCTTCCTATGCCGCCGGCAAGGGACTCAAGGTCAATGCAGGTCATGGTCTGCACTACCACAACGTCAAGGCCATCGCCGCCATCCCCGAGCTCTATGAGCTCAACATAGGCCACGCTATCATAGGCCGCGCCGCCTTTGACGGCCTGACCAAGGCGGTCAGCGACATGCGCCTGCTGATGCAGGAAGCCCGTCAGGGGATCTGACCGATCTGGGTTGATGAGAGATGAAAAGGGACGCTGCGGCGTCCCTTTTGTATGGCATCAGCCACAGGTTGATTGGATTTATGCCTATTTGATGGGCGTCAGCTCCAGAGTGATGAGCTCCAGTGGTGCCAGTTTGATGACCATTCCATCGCTGATTGAAGTCGGCACGGTTTTGTTGTCGCCATATAGTGGCTTGATATTAAAGCCTTTCGCCTCTGTGGTGGGCACTTCAAGCTGGCGAATAGGTTCCAGGAAGAACTGTTGAGGCTGGCTCGAAGGATTGCGCAGGGTAATGAAAGACTTTGCCGGGCTCCATGCCGCCCAGCCATAGACAGCCAGCAGGGTGGGGTCGCCGCCTATCCAGTGGCTGTCAAACAGCGCGGCCTGGTTCTGCTGTGACCAGAGCGCCGCCTTGGCCAGCAGATCCCAGTTCTCGCCGGTCAGCAGCTCGGGAGTAATGTAGAGCTCCTGCAACTGGGTGCCGGTGGCAAAGTAGCTCCAGGCCTGATCGGCAAAATCTTGTGGCGACTGCTGATCCAGATGTTTGGCCTGCTTGGCATAGACAAGCCCGTGCAGCATAAGGGAGTTGAGCGGAAACAGGGGGCCTTGCTTGACGATGGAGCGGTAGGTCTCCGCATCCCGGTAGGTGATCCACTGCTGAACCCTTGAGCCGGGGCCATAGAAGTTGATGTCATCACCACCGCGCCAGATGGAATCGGCGAAGAAGAGCCAGGAGGGAGAGGCCGTGGTGCCAGTGGTCAGGTTGATGAAGACCTCTTTATTGGCGGCGCGGGCATCCGAGATCAGGTGGATGGCGGCATCGAAGTCGCTGGTGAACCGGCTGCCCTTGATCTGCTTGTTGGCGTTGCCGGTACCATCGAACTTGAAGTGGGTGACCCCTTGCTCCTGAATGAGTGACATCACTTTCTGGTGGAAGTTTTTGTAGTAGACGGGGCCCGAGAGGGCGAACTTGCCATCGCTCAGCTCGTAGCCAAACTCGGCGGCATGGGAGACCCGCTCATCCCTCGGCTTGTTGTAGCCACCCCAGGGGGAGAACCAGATGCCGAGCTGGGCGTGATATTTTTCTGCCGCCTTTTTCAGCTTGCTGAAACCATGAGGAAAGTCCTTGCTGAATCCCCAGTTGCCCTTGCGGTCATCCCAGCCATCGTCAAACAGGAAGCCGCTCATGGGCACACCGCGTTTGGTGACCAGCTCCTCGCCAAACTGCGTGATGCGGGTGAGGGCGTCGTCTTCCGTGTAGGGGTTAAAGAAGCCGATATCGAGCCAGGAGTTGTAGTGCAGATAGGGGGCGTAGGGTCTGTCACGGGCGTCGTTGATGAACTGGTTGAAGTCACGTCTGAGCTGACCCTCGCGGAAGGTGCCGACATAGGTGCGATAGGTGAGCGGCTTGCCCTGCTCCAGCGGCAGCGCGAGCGGGATCATCTGGCTGACGCCCCCCTCGTAGGCGCGGGTGTTGACCAGCGGATTCTGCGGCGTGATGAAGAAACTGTCGCTGACGATGGGGGAGCTGTTGATGGCACCGTAGACAAAGGGCGCCTGGGAGTGGAACGGCAACATGGAGAAGCCGTTGATCCGCTTGCCATTCTTGAGGGTGTCGAGGGCGAAGTCGATGCTGGCGTAGCGCTTGTCTTTGGCCAGCCGGATCTCGCTCTTGATCAGGAAGTCGGCGTTGCTCAGCGCTATGTCAATGTGGTCCTGCTCTTTGGCAAACGTATCTACAGTGAAGTCGGCCGATGAGGTCAGCCTGTCATCCAGCCCCTTGATATCGAACAGGGTATTCGAGCGGATGACATCCCCGTTCGCCCTGTTGGTGAAGGTGATCTCCTGGAACTTGCCGGCATCCGTTTTGACGCTGATCTGGTACTGGTTGCCCTGCAGCGACATCACCTCGGCCCGGGCGAGGGCGGGCAGGGTCAGCAGGAGCAGCAGCGTCATGGCGGTACGTGCGTTCATATTTATCTCCGTATAGATGATGAATGGCGGTGTGACTGGGCGATGGGGCTTGGCGTCCTCCTGATGCTGGCGGATTTGCGGGATCTGGTGCGGGCTCACCAGGCTGGCGAGCCCGCAGACCGGTTACAGCTTGCCGTCGCTCATGCACATGCGGATCTTGGCGGTGACCACCTCCTCCATGGCGGCCATGGCGGGCACCAGATACTGGCGGGGATCGCTGGCATCCGGGTGGGCGGCGAGGAAGGCCTTCATGGCGTCGGCGAAGGCGATCTTCAGCTCGGTGGCCACGTTGACCTTGCATACCCCGAGCGAGATGCAGCGGCGAACGTCCAGGTCGGGAATGCCGGAGGCACCGTGCAGCACCAGCGGAATGGAGACCCTGTCCCCGATGGCGGCGAGGCGGTCGAAGTCGAGGCGCGGCTCCTCCTTGTAGAGGCCGTGGGCCGTGCCGATGGCCACGGCGAGGGAGTCGATGCCGGTGCGCGCCACGAACTCGGCCGCCTTGTCCGGATCGGTCAGGTGGGCGTTGGCGGCGTCCACTATCAGGTCATCCTCCTGCCCGCCGAGCTGGCCCAGCTCGGCCTCCACGCTCGCCCCCATGCGGTGGCAGAAGGTGACGACCCGCTGCACCTTGGCGACGTTCTCCTCGAATGGCAGGTGGGAAGCGTCGATCATGGCGGAGTGAATGCCGGATTCGACCTTGAAGTGGATATCCTGTTCATCCTCGTGGTGGTCCAGGTGCAGCACCAGCGGTATGCGGTACTGGTGGGCCGCCGAAGCGCAGATGGAGACCAGATACTCGACCCCCGCGTGGCGATAGGTGCCCGGCGTGGCGGCCAGGATAACGGGGGATCTCAGCTGGGCGGCGGTGCGGGCCACCACCTCGACGGTTTCCAGGTTGTGGATGTTGAAGGCCGGTACCGCGTAGCCGCGGCGCTGGGCATCCTTGAGCATTTCGTGGGACGAGATCAGATACATGAGGACTCCTTGGCGCCTTGAGTGGCGTCTTGTTCAGAGAAAGAGGCTGGGGCGCTGGCGGGAGTTATCTCCCTGCCGGCGACCCAGATATGTTGCTGGTAGAGTGCTGGTGTGAGGGCGAGCAGGTTGGCCCGTTTGCCGACGGCCAGCGAGCCGAGTTGGTCGTCAATGCCGAGCATGCGAGCGGGAGCCAGCGATGCCATCTGGATCGCTTCTGCAAGGGGCACCCCGGCCAGATGCACCATGTTGCGCACGGCCCCGAGCAGGGTGAGGGTACTGCCCGCCAGGCCGCCGGTGGCGGTACGTACCACCCCATTTTTCATCTCCACCCGGTAGTCACCGAGCAGGTAGTGGCCGTCCGGCATGCCGGCGGCGCGCATGGCATCCGTGATGAGCAGCAGGCGATCCCCGGCGCAGCGGTGGCACAGCTTGAGTACGGTAGGATGCACATGATGGCCGTCGGCGATGAGCTCCAGCCAGGCGGTGGGATGAACCAGACCGGCCCCCACCATGCCGGGTTCCCTGTGGTGCAGTCCGCGCATGCCGTTGAAACAGTGCACCAGGCCGGTCGCACCTGCCGTCAGTGCCGCCTGTGTTGTGTCGTGGCCGGCGGCGGAGTGACCCAGCATGACCCGGATGCCGGCCGCCTTGAGGTGGCAGATGGCCGCCAGGGCGTTGGCTTTCTCGGGGGCGAGGGCGACAACCTTCAGGGTGCCACGCGCCTGACACTGCAACTGCGCCAGCTCCGTCAAGTCGAGTTCCCGGAACAGGGCTGGATCGTGGGCACCCTTGTTGTCGGGGGTGAAGTAGGGCCCCTCCAGGTAGCTGCCGAGCAGCTGGGCGCCCGGCATGCCGCTCTCCATGGCATCGGCGACCCTATTCAGGGCGCGTGCTATGGCGGGTAGCTGTGCGGTGACCGTGGTGGCGAGGAAGGCACCGACCCCTTCCGCCGCCTTGGCGAGGGAAAGCCGGGCCAGCACGCCGGCTTCCTCGTCCATCACGTCGACGCCGGCCCCGCCGTGCACGTGACCATCTATGAGGGCGGGCACCAGCAACTCGACCTCCCGCACCGGATCGTCTGCCGGTATGGGGGCGATGGCGGTGATGATGCCCCCCTCATGGGTAAGCACTTGATGCTCCAGCCAACCCTGCTCGGTCAGCAGGCGACGGGCACGGATCCGTGTTGCCATCTAGATACCCTCCTCGACCCGCGCTTCGGCCCGCTCGCGCGCCAGCTCGTCCACCAGACTGGTGAGGCCGCGATGACCGCAGCACAGGGCTTGCTCGCGAAACTGGGCCGGGGTCAGCTCGCCGCGATCCATGGTCATCTCCAGCAGCAGCTGCAGATTGGTGCCGGTCACGACTTCCCGGTCTGGCTGGCGCAGCGCCAGGGTAGAGGCGACCCGAAACGGGGTGCCGCCCAGCAGATCGGTCAGAAAGACCACGCCGTCGCCACGGTCGACCCGGGCCAGCGCTGCCTCGCACTGGCTCTGCAGCAGGGCCGTGGTGGAGGACTCGGGAAAGTCGATGGCGACTACCGCCTCCTGCTCACCGAGGATCTGGATCATGGCCTGCTCCATGCCGCTGGCAAAGCCGCCATGACCGCAAATGATGATGCCCAACATAAGGTGTTCCTTTACTGCAAAGGGGGCCGGCCTGTCGCCGGCACCGGATTAGAGGAAGCCTGCAAACTTGCCGACGATACCGAGCACGACCGTGATGACGATGAGACGCAGCGGACTCCAGCCGCGGCGGATCAGCGCATACATGGCCAGGGTGTAGAGCAGCGGCAGGAAAGCCGGCATCAGCTTGTCGAGCACGTCCGCCTGCAGTTTCACCACCGCATCACCGGCGGTGATCTCCAGGGTGGTGCCGAGCCGCACATAGGTGGCGACCAGGGCGCCGATCACCGTCATGCCTACGATGGAGGCGGCATGCCCCACCTTGCGGGTGTTGGCCTTGATGAGCGGAATGGCGGCGACCCCCATGCGGTAGGCGTAGTGCGCCAGCCCGAAGCGCAGGCCGAAGTGCACCACATTGAACAGCAGGAAGAAGAACACGGCGCCCATGATGGAGCCCTGCAGCGCCAGATCGGCGCCGATACCGCCACAGATGGGCAGCAGGGTGAGCCAGAACATGGCATCCCCGATCCCGCCCAGCGGTGCGCCGACCGCTATCTTGGTGCTCTGTATGCTGTTGACGTTCTGCTTGGATCGCTCCATCGCCAGCACTATGCCCATCACGAAAGTGACCAAGAAAGGGTGGGTGTTGAAGAAGCCCATGTGCCCCTTCATGGCCCGGGAGAGATCCCTGGGGTTGGTGTGGATCTTCTGCAGCGCCGGCAGCAGGCCGTAGAGCCAGCCGGAAGCCTGCATCCGCTCGTAGTTGAAGGAGGCCTGCAACAGCAGGGAGCGCCAGGCGAAGCGATTGATGTCCTGGCGGGTCAGCTCGGCCCCCAGTTGCTGATCTTCGTAGACGTCGTCGGAGACGGTGCGGGTCGGTTGCGGCTCGGCCGCCGGGGCGATCTGCCGGGCTGTGTTGTTAGATACCATCTTCAGTTTCCTCCTGGGTGGGGCGGGCTTGCGGCGCCGGGTCCTTGCGCATGAAGTCGATCAGGGCCATGGCCAGAGCGGCCGCGGCTATGGCCAGCACCGGCAGCTTGAGCCAGGCGGCGGCGACGAAGCCGAGGATGAAGTAGGGGATGTAGACATTCTTCATCATGATCTTGAGCAGCACGGCGAAGCCGATGGCGGGCATGATGCCGCCGGCGACCCCGAGACCGTCGATGAGGCGGGCGGGCAGCACGTCGATGGCGGTCTTGGCGTGTTCTGCCCCGAAGTAGGTGGGCAGGAAGGCGCACAGGAAGTAGAAGGTGCCGAGCGCCAGCAGGGCAAGGTAGTTGACTCTCTCTATGCCACGGGTATCGCCTGCCTCCGCCATACGGTCACAGCGGGACATGACCCCGGACATCACCGAGAAGAGGAAGGTGATCCCCATCTGGACCGCGACCGCGAAGGGGACTGCGACCCCGACCGCCACATCCGGCTTGACCCCTGTGGTGATGGCGAAGGTGGCACCGACTATGGTGCCTATGATGACGTTGGGCGGTTGCGCCCCCGCCAGCGGCGCTAGCCCCATCCAGACCAGCTCCAGGGTGCCGCCCACCAGTATGCCGGTGGGCAGGTCGCCGAGGATCAGGCCCACCAGCGGACCCAGTACCACGGGCCTGTGGAAGTGAGTCAGGCCGTTGAACAGGTCAAGTCCGGCGAAGAACGCCAGAATGCCCAGCAAGAGCCCTTGCAATAAACTGATTTCCATCACAATTGTCCTTAATCAGATCAGGTTGAAAATGTCCTGTGCCGGTTCGGTCGGCACGCCCTGGACAAAGCACTCGACGTGGGCGTCCTGCAGGGCGCGAAACGCCGCTATGTCCGTCTCATCCACGGATACCGTCTTGTGGATCTGACGTTTGCCGTCGGCGTAGTGCATGTTGCCGACGTTGATGCGGGGGATGGGCACGCCCCCCGCGACCAGGGTGCGAAAATCCGTCGGGTTTTTGCACACCAGCAATATCTTCTGGCGATCGACGGCCTTGCCTATGTTGTCGATCACCTTCTGCAGCGGCCAGAAGCGCACCGCTATCCCCTCCGCCAGCACCATCTCCATCAGGTTCTGTTGTATGGGGTCTTCCGCCACCTCGTCATTGGCCACCAGCACCAGGTTGGCGCCGGCAAACCCGACCCATTGCACCCCGACCTGACCGTGGATCAGCCGCTCGTCGATACGGCTCAGCACTATGTTTGGCATCAGACGCCTCCTTGCTGGTTGAACGGATAGATGCTGACGCCCTGCACGACCCGGTTGACCCGGCCGCTCGGGCAGGGGTTGTCCGGGGTGATGCCCAGCGCCAGTGCTGTGTGGAAGGCGTAGTACTGGGCGTAGAGCAGGTAGCAGAACGCCAGTTCGGCATCGTCGCTGTTGAGGGGGGTGGGCAGATAGATGTGCTCGCCGGCTGCGATGAGCGGATCGGGCCGATCGGCCAGGGCGACAACCCGGGCGGCGTGGCCGTCCTGGCGAAGCTCGGTGAGCAGATCCAGATCGTACTGGCGGGTGTAGGGATCGTTGGAGATCATCAGCACTATCAGGGTCTGGCCGTTGATGGCGGATTTCGGCCCGTGGCGAAAGCCGGTGGGGGAGTCATACATGGCCATCAGTTGACCCGAGGTGAGCTCAAGCAGCTTGAGCGCGGCCTCCTGGGCCACCCCCTGCAGGCTGCCACTGCCAAGATAGATGACCCGCTCCGGCAGCGGTTTATTCCACTCGGGCACGCTCAATTCGGCCTGGGACAGAATGGCTTCCCCCAGGGCGATGAGCGGCTGGCTGACGGCGGGATTGAACTGGCGCGGCAGGAACACAGCCAGGCAGCTCAGCATCATGCTGGTCAGGCTGCTGGTCATGGCGAAGCTGCGGTCGTGGGTCTGGGGCGGCATCAGCAGCGCCAGGGAGCGGACATCCTTCTGGCAGCGCCGATAGAGCTCCCCTTCGCCGTTGCAGGTGAGCACCAGGTGGTGGCACTCGCTCAGCAGCTGGCTGGCCAGCTCGACGGCGGCCACGCTCTCCGGGCTGTTGCCGGAGCGGGCGAAGGAGATGAGCAGTGTCGGGTAATCCTGCGCCAGGTATACGTCAGGGTTGGTGACTATATCTGTGGTGGCGATCGCCTCGAAGCGGCCGTTGAGCCTGCCGCAGAGGTAGGGCGCCAGGGCCCGGCCGGCAAAGGCGGAGGTGCCGGCGCCGGTCAGGATCACCCGCAGGTTGCTCCGGGATAGCAGGGGCAGCAGGAAGCGCTCTATGGTGGTGCGGCACTCCTCCACCATGGTGAGTGTCTCCCGCCAGGCGGCGGGCTGTTGCCGGATTTCGCGGGCGGTGGCCAGGCCGTTGGCCGAGCGCAGTGTCTCTTCTGGATAACCAAGGATCATCTCTACAACTCCTTATGCAACCGGGGTGAGCCGGGAATGACTGGCGGGGGTGGTGCCACAGGCCTGGGCGTATTGGCGCAGCACCTCCTGCACCTGATCGAGAATGAGGTCGTGGGCTCTGGCCGACAGCGTGCCCTGGCGCACCTTTCGGTATTGCAGCGGCAGGTGCTGGCTGAGCAGGGGCAGGGGAATGGGCTCGGCGGCCAGGTTGGTGAGCAGCCGGGCGTAGCAGTCGTCGACCCGGCTGTCGGGCCAGTAGTAGCGAATGCGGTCGGAATAGCTGTAACCGCGGGCCAGCCGGCACTCGTTGGCATTGCCCTGATAGTGGCTGCGCCAGAAGTCGGGACGATCCAGCATTGTCTCTTCCAGTACCTGGCGCAGGCCCGAGCAGGCGCGGGCGACCACCAGCTCCTCTTCGATGGCGGCAAGGGAGAACAGCGCCTCCCGCAGGGCGAAGGTGAGAGCCGGGCCGACCTTGAGGATGGCGAAGTGGTCGCGCACCAGCTGGCAGTAGGCTTGCGGGGTCTGGTAGTCGGTGGAGTGTGCCTCGAACACCAGATGGGGGTAGGCTTCGATCATCCGGCTGAGGGGGGCGGCCTTGTTGGACTGATAGTCGATGACGTGGGTGTGGTCGAACTCCACACCGGGTTGCACCACCAGGCCGATCACTCTGGGCCAGATGGCCTCGAGTCCGACCCTGGCAAAGGCCTGCTGGTGGGTACTCAAGGTATGGCGGGCGGCTTCCGGTGTGGTCACGGTCAGCTCGGCCAGCGTCTCATGGGCGCCGCCAGGCACAGGCACCTCCGTGCCTATCACATAGACCAGATCGCAGCAGCCAAATTCGGCCAGGCAGGTCTGCTCGGCGATCAGGGCCAGTCGGGCAGCCCGCTCGGCGACCAGCTCATCGGGGAGGGGAACCGGATCCCCCAGGCAGGACATGCTGCAATCGAGGTGGATTTTCTTGAAGCCGGCGGCGACATAGCTGGCGATCAGCGCCTCGGCGTGTTCCATGGCCTGCTCGGCCGGCTCCCCCTGCCAGCGGTTGGGGCCCAGGTGATCGCCTCCCAATACCAGTCGCTGCAGGGGAAAATTGCACTCGGCGGCGAGCCGGTGCAGCCGGTCGCGAAAATCCACCGGCGTCATGCCGGTATAGCCGCCGAATTGATCCACCTGATTGGAGGTGGCCTCGACCAGCAGCAGATCCTCTCCCTGTGCCGCCAGCCTCAGGGCGGCCTCCAGCACCAGCGGGTGGGCGGAGCAGACGGCGTAAATCCCGACCGGTACCCCCTGCTTGTGCTGCGCGATCAGTGCCAGCATTGATTTCATTTCCCTCTCCCTCATGGCTGAATACAGAATGAATCTTTCGATGTCTTTCTTTACCCTAGGCTTGCAGCCCCTTAAACGAAACAAAAGCGTGCTCACACCTTGAGCAAGATCACAAAAAGAAATGAATCGAAATGCTTTTGATGTTTCGGAGGAGTCTAAATGAGGACTTTTAAACCAATGAAAGCTTGATTTGGCATAAAGGCTGGGCGTTAATAGCTAAACGTAACGAAGTGAAAGTCCTGATTTCACCACAGCACTCCGGCAGAGAGATTATGCAAACAACCGAAAAAAGTGTGCTTGGCACAAGCGAGCGGCGGGAACGCATCATTCAGCAACTGCGCAGCAATGGCAGCGTTCAGGTCAACGAGCTGGCCAGTCACTATCAGGTATCCACCGTCACGATCCGCAACGATCTGGCGTTTCTGGAGAAACAGGGGGTGGCAGTACGCGCCTATGGTGGTGCCCTCTTGTGCGAACCGAACCAGGCGATGCCCGAGCGCACCATAGCCGACAAGAGCATGCTCAATACCCCGGTCAAGCAGCGTATCGGTGCCATGGCTGCGAGCCTGGTGCAGGCCGGGAGTCGGCTCATTCTCGATTCGGGAACCACCACTCTGGAGGTGGCGCGCCACCTGCGCGAGCACCAGGAGATAGTGGTGATGACCAACGGCATGAACGTGGCGGATGCACTGCTGGAGGCGGAAGGGGTAGAGCTGCTGATGACGGGGGGACATCTGCGCCGCAAGTCGCTCTCTTTCTACGGCGCCCAGGCGGATCAATCCTTGCAGAACTACCACTTTGACCTGCTGTTTCTCGGGGTCGATGGCATCGATCTGGAGCGTGGCGTCAGTACCCATCATGAAGATGAGGCACGTCTCAACCGCTGTATGTGCAAGGTAGCCGAGCGGATCATAGTGGTGACCGATTCCAGCAAGTTTGGTCGGTTGAGCCTGCACAAGATCATCGATACCCAGCGCATCCACACCCTGATCACCGATGATGCCATTGCGGCCGAGACGCTGGCGGGGTTGCGTCAGACGGGGATAGAGGTGTTGCTGGTGCCGGCCTGATCCGGACAGTGAAAAGGGAGTGAGAAAGAGGGATGCCATGGCATCCCTCTTTCGTTGTCAGGAGACAGGCTCAGCCAGGCTCGGGGAAGTAACGTTCCAGCAGGGCGGTGAGGATGGCCTGGCTCTGCTCATCGGGCTCGCCGCTGACCAGGGCCGGGCGGAAATGGAGCTGGAAGGCGCGCAGGGCGGCGCGGCTCTGTTCATCCCAGGTGCCGCTGGGGGCGATCCCATAACCATAACGGGCGAGTTGCTGTTGCCAGGTGAGGGCATTCCAGGTGGGTGCTGGCTGCTGGCGCAGTGCTGTGACCCTGGCTTCATCAGGCCAGGCGCCGACCCCGTAGTGCAGGGCGAGCTCGCGCCAGGGGAAGTGGGGGCCGGGATCCTGCTTGCGTTCGGGGGCGACATCGCTGTGGGCCAGCACCTGGGTTGGCGGAATCCGGTAGCGTTGTACCAGCTTCTGGGTAAGGGCGCCGATGGCGGCGATCTGCGCCTGGGTGTAGGGCTGCCAGCGCCGCTGGTGGGCGGGTAGCAGCGCATCTTCCGGCGGATAGCCCAGGTTGACGATTTCGATGCCGAGGGAGCTGGCGTTGAGCCCCGCATACTGGTGCCAGCGACTGCGGCCCGCATGCCAGGCGCGCTGGCTGTCGGGCACCAGCTGGTAGACGGGCAGCGGTGTCTGGTCGGTGTCGCGGGGGATCAGGTAGTGAGCGCTCACCTGATGGGCCGGTTCGGTCAGCAGGCGCAGTGAGTTTGCATCATCTTCATCGGTGTAGTGCAGGATCAGGAAGGCGATGCGTTCATTCTGGCTGGCGCTGGGGTAACGGGAAGAGAGCTGATAGGGGGCAGGCTGGCAGGCGCTCAGCAGCAGTATGAGGCAGAGTGACCATAACCGCAGCCATATGACCCCGTTCGAGCCCGGACCGGGAAGGTGCGACGGCCAGCGCCGCCCACTGGCCAGTGGGACACGGGCTGACAGTGAGCAGATACGCTGGCCCATGACTCAGGCGCGGTACTTGGCGGTGAGGCCGATGAGGAAGTTGCGCAGGATCTGATCCCCGCAATCCTGATAGTGCTTGTGATCCTTGGAGCGGAACAGGGCACTCAGTTCGGACTTGGAGAGGTTGAAGTCGGCGAGCTTGAGGGTACCGAGCATGTCCTCTTCTTTGTAGTTCAGGCCGATGCGCAGCTTGCGCAGTATCATGTTGTTGTTGATCCGGTTCGGGATCACCTGGGCCGGGGCATCTTCCCGCACACCGCGGCGCGCTATGATGAAGCCGTCAAGGAACTGGCTCAGGGCTGCATCGGGACAGGCGACATAGCCCGCTTCCTGCTCTTCTCCTTCAGCCGCCTCTTTCATCAGCCAGCTGTGCAACTGGGCGTGAGTGACCGTCAGATTGCCTTTGGCAAACATCTCGACCATCTGGTCGTTGCTGATGGTGAGGGCGTAGCGCAGACGGCGCAGAATATCGTTGTTGGTCATGTTGACTCCTGTAGAAACGGCGCAACTTTATCATCTGGCGCGCCCCGCGTCAGAAAAAGCAGGGCCGACTCTGTTCATTAACGGAGGCTGATAGCGGCTGCCAACCGGCACCACGCTGCATCCACGGCATTCAGGCGAGGTAAAGGGGCGCCTCCCGACGCACCTGTTCCATCGCATCCTGCAACTCCAGCAACTCGGGCTCCAGCTCGCTGACCGGCACTCCGTCGCGCAGCTGTTGCTCCAGCTGGGAGAGCAATCGTTGCAGGCCGGGCACCCCGGAATAGGCACAGCCGCCATTGAGGCGATGCAGCTGTGCCAGCACCTCGGCATCCTCCACCTGACCGGCGAACGCGGCCTCCAGAACCGGGTCCACCTCGTCGAAACTGGCCATCAGCATGGTCAGCATCTCTTTGGCGAGATCCAGCTTGCCAGCGGCCTGACGCACCGCCAGGGACCAGTCGATCTGCTGATCCCCGTGGTTCTGGTGGCGACGGTGGGCGAAGTCGGTGATCAGCTGGGCCAGCATGCTCTCGTCGATGGGCTTGGCCAGATAGTCATCCATCCCCTGGCGGATCAGGCGTTCCCGCTCGCCGGGAATGGCGTGGGCAGTGACCGCCACTATGGGCGTCTCAGTGTTGAGGGACTGGCTGCGGATCGCCTGGGTAGCACTGATGCCATCCATGATCGGCATCTGTATATCCATGAAAATGATGTCGAACGGCTGACTCTGGGCCAGTCTGACGGCCTCCTTGCCGTTCTTGCACACCACCACCTGGCTCACCATCTCCTTGAGCATGGCGGCGATCAGCTTGAGATTGGCCGCATTGTCGTCCACCGCCAGCACCTTGATCGCCTGCACGCTGCGTGGGGAGGGGGTGGGCAGCGGCGCGCTCTTGGTCGCCTCGGGGGAGAGCAGGGCGTGCAGCAGCTTGCGATGGTTGGTTGGCTTGGAGAGACAGTGCTGGGCGCCGTGGGCCAGCATGGCCTCATAGAGCGATGGCTCGTGGCTGCTGAGCAACACTATGGTGTTCTGCTGGCCGTCCAGCGCATCGAGGCGAGCGATCACCTGCTGCGGAGTGTGCAGTGTGCTGCTGCCGATGATCACCATGTCCTGATTGCTCATCTCGGGCCAGATGGTGTCGATGGCGAGAGATTGCACATCCAGCTGCCATTCGGCCAGCAGGGCACACAGGGAAGAGTGGCTGAAGGGATCCGGCTCCAGCAGCCAGACCCGCTTGCCCTGAATGCGATCCAGCGGCAGCTTCTCGGTCTGGGGCAGGGGAGAGACGTCCATATCCAGGCTGAAGGAGAAGATGGACCCCTTGCCCAGCTCGGATTCAAAACGGATCTGGCCTCCCATCTGCTGTACCAGCTTCTGGGTGATGACCAGACCGAGACCGGTGCCGCCATAACGGCGCGAGATGGAGGAGTCGGCCTGATTGAAGGCCTGGAACAACTGGCGTTGCTGCTCTTCCGAGATGCCGATACCGGTATCGCGGATCAGCACATTGAGCCGCACCTTGTTGCCATTGCTGCCGCCGGTCTGCTCGATGTGCACATCCACGTTGCCACGCTCGGTGAACTTGATGGCGTTGCCGGCGAGGTTGGTCAGCACTTGCTGCAGGCGCATGGGATCGCCAGTGAGATAGTCCGGCACCTCGGCATCTACCTGCAGGGAGAGTTCGAGCTGCTTGTCGTGAGCACTGGGGCCGAGCAGGTGCATGGTCTCGTTGAGGGTGTCGCGCAGGCTGAACGGGATATGCTCCAGCTGCAGCTTGCCTGCCTCCAGCTTGGAGAAGTCGAGGATGTCGTTGATGATGCCTAGCAGGTTGCGGGCCGACTTCTCTATGGTCTGCATGTAGTCGGTCTGGCTCGGGGTCAGCGCCGTCTTGAGCAGCTGGCGGGTGAAGCCGATGACACCATTGAGCGGAGTGCGCAGCTCGTGGGACATGTTGGCCAGGAACTCGGATTTGACCCGCGCAGCCTCCTGCGCCCGCTTCTTGGCCATGTCGAGCTCGACGTTCTGGATCTCTATCTGTTCAAGTGTTTCCCGCAGATCCGAGGTGGCCTGATCGATATTCTGCTGCATCTCCTCGTGATATTCGGAGAGCGCTTTGGCCATGGCGTTGATGCCGTTTTTCAGCATGTCCAGCTCGCCGGTGAGCTGACCGCTGACCCGGGTATCGAGCCGCCCCTCCCTGATCTTGTGCACCGCCTGCACCATATCGGTGATGGGCTGAGTCACGCTCTTGACCAGCCTGAAGCCAAACAGGGTACTGAAGGCGATGCCGATGAGCACCATGATCACCGCGAAGAAGGTGTCGCGATACTGCAGGATCATGGCCCTGTCCGTGGTCATCTGCATGGAGATGTAGCCGATCATCGGCGGCTCCACATCGCTGGGCAGCGGGAAGCCATCCATGCTGGTTTCGGCCTGGATCGGGGTGCGCAATATGATGTCGTCACCGTACAGGGTGACGCTGGTCAGCTCGGGGATCTGGCTGCCATCGGGCAGCCGCAGCCGGGTGAAGTCCCTGTGATAGTTGGACGTCACGAACAGCTGGTTGTCCTGGGTGAAGACGGCGATGGACTTGATGAGCGGCGAGTTTTTGCGGTGGGTCAGGCCAATCAGCCGCTTGAGCGACTCGCGACTGTGCTGGGTCATGCCGTACTCACTGGCGATGGCCAGGGGCTCTATGATGTTGATGCCCTGATCGATCAGGTTGTTTTCCAGCTGCTGGTAGCGGTGGAAAGTAAAATAACCTGCCATCAGGCCGCCAATGATCAGGGTCGGCAATATGGTAAAGGCCAGTACACGGGCTCGAAGGCCGTACTTGGTCATGCGGATAGTCCCCCGATCATCCGGGTCGGCAATAGGGCAAACGACAGTGGGCGGGCCCGCAGGCCGGATTTGGTCATACTATTATTCTTGTGGGACAATAGCCTGCTGCAGATTCCACAATCATGACATAGCCACCTATAGGCACCAAGTTTTATGGCCCAGTTTTTCAAGCCCCAAAAGAAATCCACCCAGCCCCAACGTATTGAATTTACGGTAGACAGTCTGGATCACCACTGTGTCGGTATCGGCCGTCATCAGGGCAAGGCGATCTTCATCGAAGGGGCTCTGCCCGGCGAGCAGGTCAAGGCCCGCATCCTCGACGACAAGAAGCAGTATGCTCACGCCGCCTTGCAACAGGTAGTGACCCCGGCGGCGAACCGTATCGCCCCCTTCTGCAGCCACTACCGCGAGTGCGGCGGCTGCAATGCCCAGCACCTCGGCGAAGCGGATCAGCAGGCCGCCAAAGAGGCCGGGCTGATCAGTCTGTTCGAACGACTGGGGCAGATCAAGGCACCAGTGCTGGAGCCAGTGCTGACAGGGGAGTCCCGCGCCTACCGCCGGGTCTGCCGGCTGGCCATCAAGTTTGACAAGAATGGCCGCTGTACCCGGGTCGGTTTTCGTCGCCGTCAGTCCAACGATCTGGTGGAGATTGAGGGTTGCCCCGTGCTGGCCGAGCCGCTCTCTGCCCTCATAGTGCCGCTGCGCGAATGCCTCAATCGCCTCAAGAGCCAGCGTGAACTGGGCCATGCGGAGCTTATCCAGGCAGAGCAGGGGATCATGATGCTGCTGCGCCACACCGGTCGTCCCAACGAGGCGGATCGCGCCCTGCTGGTGGCGTTTGCGAAGTCGCAGGGGATAGACCTCTATCTGCAGGCTGCCGATGAACGCATCGAACCACTGCACCAAGCATTCCAGCCATCCTACTCACTGGATGGCCTGTCTCTTGCATTCGCTCCCGGTGACTTCATTCAGGTCAATGGCCCCATCAACCAGAGCATGGTGGCCCAGGCGCTGGCGTGGCTTGGTGCGAGCAAGGATGACAAAGTGCTGGATCTGTTCTGCGGCATCGGCAACTTCACCCTGCCACTGGCCCGTCAGGCCCGTGAAGTGGTGGGAGTTGAAGGGGATCTGGCCATGGTGGCCCGCGCCGAGGAGAACGCCCGTCGCAACGGTATCGACAACGCCCGTTTCTACAAGGCGGACTTGAGCGGCGACATAGTCGGCATGTCCTGGGCGCGGGAAGGATTCGATCTGGTGCTGCTGGATCCGGCCCGCCCCGGTGCGCTGGAGGTGATGGGTCACGTCGTGAAACTTTCACCCAAGCGAGTGGTCTACGTTTCCTGTAACCCGGTCACCCTGGCCCGTGACAGTCAGGTGTTGGTGAAAGGGGGCTACCGACTGGTGCGCCTGGGGATGCTCGACATGTTCCCGCACACGGGGCATCTCGAGTCAATGGCGCTGTTTGAGCGGGGCTAAGCAGAGGATGTCCGGATGTTCCGTCGCTGCGGCCATCTGGACGCCATTGCGCTGTTTGAGCAGTAATGATTGAGGTAATCTAGACCCTCGTAAATCGGCAGGGCCTGTTGGAGAACTCTATTGTCTTTATTGACAATATGCCTTGAAAAGTTCTCCAGATATCCCCATTTGAGGCAGTCTCATCAGGTGAGGGGGAGGAAGCGGCAGCTTTCGGCCCAATAATTTAAAGGATTGATACCATGGTTGCGGTTCGCGATATTCATTTGAAAGACAACTTCACCCTGGAAGAGTGGGTCAGCTCGCTCAACCTGAGTGACAGTGACAAGGATCAACTGCGAACCGTCTATCAGTACTGTTTGACGCTCGGTGACGAGGCGATCACCAACCGTTTGCTGGTGCGTGGTGTCGAGATGGCGGGCATTCTACTGATGCTCAGCATGGATCTCGGCACTCTCAAGGCCGCCATCATCTACCCCTTCGTCGAAGCCGGCCTCATCAGCCAGGAGCGGATGGACGAAGACTTCGGCCCCAAGATCGCCAAGCTGGTTGAAGGGGTGCTGGAGATGGAGGCCATCCGCTCCCTGCAGACTCTGCACCGCAGCGAAACCTCACCGGAGCAGGTCGACAATGTGCGACGCATGTTGCTCGCCATGGTCGAGGATGTGCGCGCCGTTGTCATCAAGCTGGCGGAGCGGATCGCCTGCCTGCGGGAAGCCAAGAAGGCAGATGAAGAGACCCGGGTGCTGATGGCCCAGGAGATCACCAACATCTATGCGCCGCTCGCCAACCGGCTTGGCATTGGTCAGCTCAAATGGGAGCTGGAAGATCTCGCCTTCCGTTACCTGCACCCGGACACTTACAAGCAGATCGCCAAGCAGCTCGATGAAAAGCGGCTCGACCGTGAGCGCTACATTCGCGAGTTTGTGCAGTCCCTGCGCGACGGGCTCAAAGAGGCCGGTGTGGAGGCGGAAGTCTATGGCCGCCCGAAACACATCTACAGCATCTGGCGCAAGATGCAGAAGAAGCACCTCGAGTTCAACGAGCTGTTTGACGTGCGTGCCGTGCGGGTGGTGACCAAGCGGCTGCAGGATTGCTATGCGGCACTCGGTATCGTTCATACCCATTTCCACCATATTCCCCGCGAGTTTGACGACTATGTCGCCAACCCCAAACCCAATGGTTACCAGTCCATCCACACTGTCGTGGTGGGGCCAGAGGGCAAGACGGTGGAGATCCAGATCCGTACCGACCAGATGCATCAGGATGCCGAGCTCGGCGTTGCCGCGCATTGGCGTTACAAGGAAGGGGCTCAGGCTGCCAACAAAGCCAACAACTTTGAAGACAAGATCGAGTGGCTGCGCAAGCTGCTCGCCTGGCAGGAGGATCTCTCCGAGAGCGGATCCCTGCTCGAAGATCTGCGCAGTCAGGTATTCGAGGACAGAGTCTATGTGTTCACCCCGAAAGGGGATGTCATCGACCTGCCGGCGGGCGCCACCCCACTCGATTTTGCCTATCACGTCCACAGCATGATCGGCCACCGCTGCATCGGTGCCAAGATTGACGGCCGCATAGTGCCGTTCACCTATGCACTGCAGACCGGCGATCAGGTGGAGGTGATCACCCAGAAGGAGCCGAACCCGAGCCGCGACTGGATGAACCCCAACTCCGGCTTCCTGCGCTCCAGCCGGGCACGGGCCAAGGTGGCCACCTGGTTCAGAAAACTGGACAAGGACAAGAACATTGCCGCCGGCAAGGAACTGCTGGAAAAAGAGCTGGACAGACACAACCTGACCCTTTCCAAGGTCGACAAGGTGGTGCTGGAGCGTTTCCACGCCGAGGAGCTGGAAGACCTGCTGGCCGGCATTGGCAGCGGCGACATTCGCATCAACCAGCTGCTCAACTACCTGGACACTCGTTACAACAAGCCGACGGCGGAGGAAGAAGATCGCCGGGTGCTGGAAAAACTGGAGCAAAAGGCCAATACCCCGTTCAGGCCCAAGCCCAAGGATCACATAGTGGTGGAAGGGGTCGGCAATCTGATGACCTACATAGCCCGTTGCTGCCAGCCCATTCCGGGCGACACCATACAGGGGTTCATCACCATGGGGCGCGGGGTCTCCATCCACAGAGATGATTGCGAGCAGCTCAAGGAGCTCTCCCGCCGCAACCCGGAGCGGTTGATCGATGCGGTGTGGGGAGAGAACTACTCAGGTGGCTATGGTCTTACCATCCGTATCCTCTCCAATGATCGCTCGGGTCTGCTGCGGGACATCACCACAGTGCTGGCCAACGAGAAGATCAACGTGATGGGGGTGCGTTCGCGCTCCAACGTGCGCGAGCAGACTGCCGAGATCGACATGGAGCTGGAGATCTACAACATCAACGCCTTCAACCGGGCCTTGGCCAAGTTGAGCCAGCTTAATGACGTGATCAGCGCCAAGCGCCTCTGATGGTGACCCGCCCGCAGCAGTGACCGACCTCAAGGTCGGTCACTGTTTTCCTCCTGATCACGCCCCCTGCAACCACGAATGGAAAGTTAACATCCCATGTCCCAACGTTACGACCTGCCCCAACTGCTCGATATCATGTCTCGTCTGCGTGACCCGCAAGGAGGTTGCCCCTGGGATCTCAAGCAGAGCTTCCAGACCATAGTGCCCCACACCCTGGAAGAGGCCTATGAGGTAGCCGATGCCATCGAAACGCAGGATTGGCAGGGGTTGAAGGGGGAACTCGGCGATCTGCTGTTCCAAGTGGTCTTCTACGCCCAGCTGGGCAAGGAGCAGGGGCTGTTCGATTTCGCCGATATCGTCGATACCGTGAGCGAGAAGCTCATTCGCCGTCATCCCCATGTGTTTTCCGATGCGGATCTTGGCGACGAGCAGGCGGTCAAGGTGAACTGGGAGGCGGAAAAAGCCAAAGAGCGGGCGGCACTCGATAAAGAGAGCGTGCTGGATGACATACCGCTCTCGCTGCCGGCCCTGACTCGCGCAGCCAAGATCCAGAAGCGCTGCGCCACCGTCGGTTTTGACTGGAAAACCCTGGGGCCTGTGGTGGACAAGATCCACGAAGAGATAGACGAAGTGATGGAAGAGGCGCTGATGGCCGACGTGGACGAGGGGCGGGTGAGCGATGAGCTTGGCGATCTCCTGTTTGCCACCGTCAATCTGGTGCGTCACTTGGGCAAGGATCCGGAGCAGGTGCTGCGGGGCGCCAACGCCAAGTTCGAGCGTCGCTTTCGGCAGGTTGAGCAATTTATCGCTGCGGAAGGCTTGAAAATGACCGATTGTTCGCTCGAAAAGCTGGACTCCGCCTGGGACAAGGCCAAGGAAACCGAACAAAGTTGATTTGGCGCAAGACGATGGCGCTGTGAGCCTGATAGATTTTTGTTCATTGTTTGGGAGTGGGGGTTTTGGTATACTGTTTCCCCGTCCTGCTTCATCCCCGAAGCACCCCTTAAAATTCCCTAAACTTCTTTCAGGTTCAGCATGACGACAAAATATATTTTTGTAACTGGTGGCGTTGTTTCATCCCTCGGCAAAGGCATTGCCGCAGCTTCTCTGGCAGCCATTCTGGAAGCCCGTGGTCTGGATGTGACCATCATGAAACTGGACCCCTATATCAACGTGGATCCGGGCACAATGAGCCCGACCCAGCACGGTGAAGTGTTCGTAACCGAGGACGGGGCCGAGACTGATCTGGATCTGGGCCACTACGAGCGTTTCATCCGCACCAAGATGACTCGCCGCAACAACTTTACCACTGGCCGCATCTACGCCGACGTGCTGCGTAAAGAGCGCCGTGGCGACTATCTGGGCGCCACTATTCAGGTTATCCCGCACATCACCAACGCCATCAAGGAGCGGGTGATTGCCGGTGCCGAAGGCCATCAGGTTGCCATCGTCGAAGTGGGCGGTACCGTGGGTGACATCGAGTCCCTGCCGTTCCTCGAAGCCATTCGTCAGCTGGCGGCTGAAGTGGGCCGCAACAGCGCCATGTTCATGCACCTGACTCTGGTTCCTTACCTGGCGGCTGCCGGTGAACTGAAGACCAAGCCGACCCAGCACTCCGTGAAAGAGCTGCTCTCCATCGGTATTCAGCCGGATGTGCTGATCTGCCGTTCCGATCGCACCATTCCGGCCAACGAGCGTGCCAAGATCGGTCTGTTCTGCAACGTGCCAGAGCGCGCGGTCATCTCCATGAAAGACGTCGACTCCATCTACAAGATCCCGGCACTGCTCAAGTCCCAGAATCTGGACTCCTACTTCACCGAGCGTTTCGGTCTGGAGTGCAAGGAAGCCGACTTGTCCGAGTGGGAACAAGTTGTCTTCGAAGAGGCCAACTCGACTGCGGAAGTGACCATCGGCATGGTCGGCAAGTATGTTTCTTTGCCGGATGCCTACAAGTCTGTCAACGAGGCGCTCAAGCACGGTGGCCTGAAGACCCGTCTCTCCGTCACCATCAAGTACATCGACTCTCAAGACATCGAGACCCGTGGCTTCGAGCTGCTGGAAGGCCTGGATGCGATCCTGGTACCGGGTGGTTTCGGTGAGCGTGGTGTGGAAGGCAAGATCCTGGCTGCCCAGTATGCTCGTGAGAACAAGATCCCTTATCTGGGTATCTGCCTTGGCATGCAGGTTGCCATGATCGAATTCGCGCGCAACGTCGCTGGCATGACAGGTGCTCACTCCTCTGAATTCAAGAAAGATTGCGCCTATCCGGTTGTTGGTCTCATCACAGAGTGGGTGGATGACGAAGGCAATGTCGAGACCCGTACCGAGAAGTCTGATCTGGGTGGCACCATGCGTCTGGGCTCCCAGCTCTGCCACCTGGTCGAGGATTCCAAGGTGCGTCAGATGTACGGCAGCCCGACCATTTACGAGCGCCACCGTCACCGTTACGAAGTGAACAACAAGCTGCTGCCGCAGATTGAAGCGGCAGGTCTGAAAGTGACCGGTCTCTCCGCCGACAAGAAACTGGTGGAAATTATCGAGATCCCGGATCACCCCTGGTTTGTGGCGGCGCAGTTCCACCCGGAGTTCACCTCAACTCCCCGTGATGGCCACGCCCTGTTTGCCGGTTTTGTGAAGGCGGCAGGCGAGTATCAGAAGCGTAATCTGAAGTAATTGAAAATAAATGCGGTTGAGGCTCTGTGCCACAGCCGCTTTTTTTGGCATATTTTTGTTGTTTTTTTACGAAACCTGAGGAAATACACATGTCCAAGATCGTTAAAGTGATCGGTCGTGAAATCATCGACTCCCGTGGTAACCCGACCGTTGAGGCCGAAGTTCACCTGGAAGGTGGTTTTGTTGGTATGGCAGCCGCTCCGTCTGGCGCGTCTACCGGTTCCCGCGAAGCGCTGGAACTGCGTGACGGCGACAAGAGCCGTTTCCTGGGTAAAGGCGTGCTGAAAGCCCTCGAAGCCGTAAACGGCCCGATCGCTCAAGCTCTGCTGGGTAAAGATGCCAAGGACCAGGCTGCTATCGACCAGATCATGATCGACCTCGACGGCACCGAGAACAAATCCAAGTTTGGCGCTAACGCCATCCTGGCTGTTTCCCTGGCCAACGCCAAGGCCGCTGCTGCTGCCAAAGGCATGCCGCTGTATGCTCACATCGCCGAACTGAACGGCACTGCGGGTGTTTACTCCATGCCGCTGCCGATGATGAACATCATCAATGGTGGTGAGCACGCCGACAACAACGTCGACATCCAGGAGTTCATGATCCAGCCGGTTGGCGCCAAGACCCTGAAAGAAGCCGTTCGCATGGGTGCTGAAGTGTTCCACAACCTGGCCAAAGTGCTGAAGTCCAAGGGCTACAACACTGCTGTTGGTGACGAAGGTGGTTTCGCTCCCAACCTGAAATCCAACGCCGAAGCGCTGGAAGTGATCGCAGAAGCCGTTGCTGCTGCTGGCTATGTACTGGGTAAAGACATCACCCTGGCCATGGACTGCGCTGCTTCCGAGTTCTACGACGCCGAGAAGAAAGAGTACAACCTGAAAGGCGAAGGTCGTATCTTCACCTCCAACGAGTTCTCTGACTACCTGGCTGACCTGACCACCAAGTTCCCGATCGTCTCCATCGAAGATGGCCTGGACGAATCTGACTGGGACGGTTTCGCTTACCAGACCAAAGAGCTGGGCAAAAAGATCCAGATCGTGGGTGACGACCTGTTCGTAACCAACACCAAGATCCTGAAGCGCGGCATCGACAACGGCATCGCCAACTCCATCCTGATCAAGTTCAACCAGATCGGTTCCCTGACCGAAACTCTGGCTGCCATCAAGATGGCCAAAGACGCTGGTTACACTGCCGTCATCTCCCACCGTTCCGGTGAGACCGAAGACGCGACCATCGCCGACCTGGCTGTGGGTACCGCTGCTGGCCAGATCAAGACCGGTTCCATGAGCCGTTCTGACCGTGTTGCCAAGTACAACCAGCTGATCCGTATCGAAGAAGCTCTGGGTGCCAAAGCTCCTTTCAACGGTCTGAAAGAAGTGAAAGGCCAGGCTTAATTCCAGCCCGCCCTTAATCTGCTCAAAGCCCCGCCAATCTGGCGGGGCTTTTTCGTATCCAGCTCAGCCGCTTGCGGTTTCTGCATTTTTTATTCCGGCCCAACCCATACGGGACACAGGCTTCCTTTTGTCTTGCCTGCGAATATGGGAAACTAGGCTGCTTGAAGGAGACTCAGTGCATGCGGCTACTCACTCTTATCCTGCTCTTCCTGTTGGGAGGGCTTCAATACGACCTCTGGCTGGGGAAGAATGGCTTGTCCGATTATCACGAATTGTCTGATGCCATCTCCCGGCAGCAGCAGGACAATCTGGTACTCAAGGATCGTAATAACCTGATTTATCGCGAGATTGATGATTTAACCTCAGGCCTTGAGGCCATCGAGGAGTTGTCGCGCAACGATCTTGGCTACATCAAGCAGGGCGAAACCTTCTACCGGATTATCCCCAAGGATAAAGGTCAGGAGACGGCGTCGGACGATGAGCCCTACGATGACTGATGCGAGAGTCACTGGCTTGATCGCTATCGTCCCGGCCGCTGGCATCGGCAGTCGGATGGGGGCCGATTGTCCCAAGCAGTACCTGCACCTGGCGGGCAAGACCATTCTCGAACATACCCTGGAGCGGCTGCTCTCTCACCCGGCGATAGCGCAGGTGATAGTGGCGCTGGCGCCTCATGATCGCTGGTTCGAAACCCTGCCCGTGGCGGCCGACTCGCGTATCCTGCGGGTAGAGGGGGGCGCCGAGCGCGCCTTTTCCGTTCTCAATGCGTTACATGCGGCCGGGGGGGAGTGGGTGCTGGTTCACGATGCCGCCCGTCCCTGTCTGACCCATGGCGATCTCGATACCCTTATCGCCGCCGCCATCCAGTGTGGGGGCGCCATTCTCGGCAGCAGGGTGCGCGATACCATGAAGCGCTCTGATGCTGCAGGCAACATCATTGGTACCGTCGATCGCGAGCAGCTCTGGCATGCGCTGACGCCACAGATGTTCCCCGCTCGCACCCTGAAGCGAGCGCTGGAGGAGGGGCTGACACTGGGGGCCACCATTACTGACGAGGCCTCTGCCATGGAGCGTGCCGGTTTCACGGTGCGGATGGTGGAAGGGCGCGCTGACAATATCAAGGTAACCCGGCCTGAGGATCTCTCTCTGGCTGGGCTGTTTTTAAGCCAGCAGACATAAGCCGTTTTTGCGACGGATGTGTCCACTGGCGATGAAAGTGACTTAAAGGAGCAGGCATGATCCGGATTGGACGTGGTTTTGACGTGCACAAAATTGACGAGGTAGGTCCCTGTATGTTGAGAGGACGCCAAGCATGATGCGAATTGGTCATGGTTTTGATGTACACAAGTTTGGTGGCGTGGGGCCTTGCATGCTGGGCGGGGTTGCGGTTCCGTACGAGCAAGGACTGCTTGCTCACTCCGACGGTGATGTGGTGCTGCACGCTGTGAGCGATGCCTTGCTGGGCGCCATCGGCGCCGGTGACATAGGCCGTCACTTTCCCGATACCTCTGCGCAATTCAAGGGGATCGACAGTCGTATCCTGCTGCGGGACGTTTTTGCCCGGGTAAAAACCGCGGGCTATGCCATCGGCAATCTGGATGTGACCATCATAGCCCAGGCCCCCAAGATGGCGCCCCATATCGATGCCATGTGCGCCGTGCTTGCCGCCGACCTGCAATGTGATTTGAACCGGGTGAATGTCAAGGCGACTACCACAGAACAACTCGGCTTTACGGGGCGCAAGGAAGGGATCGCCACCGAAGCCGTCGTCTTACTGGTGAAACAATAATGTTGGAACAGCTCAGTTATTTGCATGGTGTGCCGGCCGCCAAGGGCATTCTCAAGGCCGAGGCCAGCGATTTTGTGGTGGTTGAGGATCTGGGCTTCGAGCCTTGTGGTGAAGGTGAGCACATCTTCGTCCGGGTGCGCAAAACCGGCGAGAACACTGCCTGGGTTGCGGGCCTGCTGGCCGATGCAGCCGGGATTAACCGCAATGCGGTGACGTGGGCTGGCCTCAAAGATCGCCACGCTGTGACCGAGCAGTGGTTCGGCATCCACTTGCCGGGCAAAGCCGAGCCGGACTTGTCGGTGGTCGAGAGCGACAGCATCCAGATTTTGCAAGCCAGGCGTCACAACCGCAAATTGCGGGTTGGCTACCTCAAGGGCAACCATTTCACCTTGCGCCTCACCGGTCTGGCGCAGGCCGACGGGCTGGGGGCCCGCCTGCAAGCCATCGCCACTCAGGGGGTGCCCAATTACTATGGCGAGCAGCGTTTCGGCCGGGGTGGCAACAACCTGGAAGCGGCCAAGGCGATGTTTGCCGGCAAGCGGATCAAGGATCGCAACAAGCGCTCCCTCTATCTCTCCGCCGCCCGCAGCATGCTGTTCAATGCCATCGTCAGTGCCCGTATCGAGCAGGGGTTGGCCCATCAGCTGCTGGCCGGCGACTGCGTGATGCTAAAAGGCAGCCATTCCATCTTCAGTGAAGAGGTGCTGACCCCTGAGCTGGCTGCACGGCTGGCTTCCGGTGACGTGCAGCTGACCGCCCCCCAGTGGGGACGCGGCCGCCTGGCAAGCCAGGGCGCTGCCGCCGAGTTTGAGCAGGCGGTGCTGGCTCCTTATGCCGAGTGGTGTGACGGGCTGGAAAAAGCCGGACTGGATCAGGATCGCCGCCCGCTGCTGCTCAAGCCGGAGCAGATGAGCTGGCAGCTGGACGGCGAGGTGTTGACCTTGTCCTTCTTCCTGCCGGCCGGTGCCTTTGCGACCAGCGTGGTACGCGAATTAATGCAGGCCGAAGAGGCCGATCATGGTTTCAGGAATCAGTCCGATGCGAATTCTGGTCAGTAATGACGATGGTGTGCATGCCGAGGGCATTCGCGCGCTCAGCGATGCACTGAAGGCGTGTGGCGAGGTCATCGTGGTGGCGCCGGATCGCAACCGCAGCGGCGCGAGTCACTCCCTGACGCTGGAAGTACCGCTACGGGTCTCCCGTATCAGCGAAAACGGTTACTATGCGGTGAAGGGCACCCCGACCGACTGTGTGCATCTGGCGGTCAACGAACTGGTGCGCCCCGAGCCGGACATGGTCGTTGCAGGCATCAATCATGGCGCCAACCTGGGAGATGATGTCATCTACTCAGGCACGGTTGCGGCGGCGACCGAAGGACGCCATCTCGGTTTCCCCTCCCTTGCTATCTCACTGGTAGGACGGACCCACTTCGCCACGGCGGCCCACTATGCGGCCAAACTGGTGAGGGGGGTGATGGTGCATCCGCTGCCTGCCGATCAGATCCTCAATGTGAACGTGCCCGACCTGCCCCTTGATCAGGTCAAGGGGATCAAGGTGACACGCCTTGGCAATCGTCATCGGGCGGAGTCGGTGATCTGTACCGAGGATCCCCGTGGTCAGCCGATCTACTGGATTGGCCCCCCCGGCAGCCAGCAAGATGCGGGAGAAGGCACGGATTTCGCCGCCATCGAGCAGGGCTATGTCTCGATCACCCCCCTGACCATCGATATGACTGCATACAGCAGTCTGGCGGGTCTGGGGGCTTGGTTAGACCTGCAGGGATGAAGGTGTGATAGTACAGCGCCTGTTGAACCAGCTGATCGCACAGGACATTCGTGATTTCCGCGTACTCGCGGCGATTGCGAAAGTACCGCGCCAGCTGTTTGTGGATGAAGCCATGGCCCACAAGGCATGGGATAACACGGCGTTGCCCATCGGCAATGGTCAGACCATCTCCCAGCCTTACATGGTGGCGCGGATGACCGAGCTGCTGATCCAGAATGATCCGGCCCACGTGCTGGAGATTGGTACTGGTTCCGGTTACCAGACCGCCGTGCTGGCACATCTGGTGGAGCACGTCTATACGGTGGAGCGGATCAAGTCGCTGCAGTTCCAGGCTCGGCGCCGACTGCGCCAGCTTGATCTGCACAACGTCTCGGCCAAGCACGGCAACGGCTGGCTGGGGTGGCCCAATAAAGGGCCGTTCGATGCAATCCTGGTGACGGCTGCGGCCAGTGAAGTACCTACTGCTCTCACCGATCAACTGGCCGATGGTGGCCGTCTGGTACTGCCGGTGGGTGATAGTCATCAGACCTTGCAACTGATCGAACGGGCTGGTTCCCAGCTGACCAGCCGGATCCTGGAGCCTGTGCGCTTTGTTCCCCTAATTGATGGAGATGTTGAGTGAAGCTGTTTTCTCGTCTGTATGTACTGGTGATGCAGTGGGCTCGTCACAGGTATGCCCCTTATTATCTGGCGATCACTGCTTTCATCGAGTCGGTGTTCTGGCCTATTCCGGTTGACGTCATGCTGGCACCCATGGCGCTGGCCAAGCCGCACAAGGCGTGGCACTACGCTACCCTGGCGACGATCTTCTCCGTATTGGGGGCAGTGTTCGGCTATGCGCTCGGCTATGCCCTGTGGGAGCCGCTGGTGCAGCCGTTGGTGGTCTCTGTGGGGTATGAAGGCAAGATTGCCCTGGCACAGCAGTGGTTCGAGCAGTGGGGCATCTGGGTGATTTTTATTGCCAGCTTCACGCCAATCCCCTACAAGGTGTTTACCGTCACGGCGGGCTTGCTGCATATGGCACTGTTGCCCTTCATTGTGACCTCGTTGATCGGCCGTGGCATGCGCTTCTTCCTGGTGGCAGGCCTGATGCGCTGGGGCGGTGAGAAAATGGAGCGCAAGCTGATGCACTATGTGGATGTGCTGGGCTGGCTCTGTATTGGTTTGGCCGTTGCGGCCTATTTCTGGTTTAGTCGTTAAGGATCCACTATGCGTTCGCGTGTCTGGCAAGGAAGCAGTATCGTCGTGTTGTCATGGCTGCTGCTCGCTTGCTCTTCCAGCAAGACTGCTGCTCCGGTACAGGGATTGGGCAATGATCGCCTTGTCTCCACCATACCGGCTCGTCATGGGGCGGCCCAACCTGCTATTCAGGGCAACAGCTACACGGTGAAAAAAGGGGATACCCTCTACTCCATCGCCTTCAATTCGGGTAACGATGTGCCATCACTGGCCAACCTCAACGGTATCAGCCCTCCCTATAACATCTACCCGGGACAGCAACTCAGGCTCGATGCATCCGGTAGCAATACCCTGACTGCCAATCGCAGCGCCAGCACCTATCAAGTGCGTCGTGGCGACACGTTAAGCAGTATTGGCCGTCAGTTTGGCATTTCGAATCAAACACTTGCACAGAGCAACAACCTGCAGGCACCCTATGGGCTCCATGTTGGTCAGGTGCTGAACGTGCAGTCTGCCGCTATGGGCGGTGGCCAGATGGTTGCCGTGACGCGTCCTGTCACACCGCAAAGTAGCGGCCCCAAACCGCTTGCAATGGCACCATCAGGTACGACCACACCATTTATCAAACAGAAAACGATTGCTCAGCCATCTTCAAAAGAATACGCTCAGATAAGAGAACAAAAAAACAACAATAAACCTCAGTCGAGACTTTCTTGGCACTGGCCGACGCAAGGCCGGATAGTTGAGGGTTTCTCCGTTGCAGAACAGGGAAACAAAGGCATAGATATCGCTGGCCAGAAGGGGCAACCCGTCTACGCAGCGAGTGGCGGAAAAGTCGTCTATGCGGGTAGCGCACTAAGGGGTTATGGCAAGCTGATCATCCTCAAGCATGATGATGACTACCTCTCGGCTTATGCTCACAACGACGAGTTGCGAGTGAAGGAAGGGGATAGCGTCAAAGGCGGAGCGGTCATTGCCAACATGGGTAGCACGGACGCGCCGGATGTGCGTTTGCACTTTGAAATCCGGTATCGAGGCAAGTCGATAAACCCGATGAGCTATTTGCCAAAGCGTTAACCCCAGAGAGTTAAGTCTTACTCTGGTTCAGGTCAGGGAGACACACCATGAGCCAAGAACAACTGGTTATGCAGGATGCCGAGTTAGAGTTCGACGAAGAGCTGGAGACCCGTGAGGAGGAAGAGGTTCAGGAAGTAGCCGCTGAAGTGGAAGAGACTATTTCCGATGAACTGATGGCTCCGGAAGTCAACAAGGTGATGGATGCTACCCAGCTCTATTTGGGGGAGATTGGCTTCTCCCCCTTGCTCACCGCCGAAGAAGAAGTCTATTACGCTCGTCGTGCGTTGCGAGGCGACAAAGCCGCCCGCAAGCGCATGATTGAGTCCAACCTGAGATTGGTGGTCAAGATCGCCCGTCGCTACAACAACCGCGGCCTGGTGCTGCTGGATCTCATCGAAGAGGGCAACCTTGGCCTCATCCGCGCGGTAGAGAAATTCGACCCGGAACGCGGCTTTCGTTTTTCCACCTATGCCACCTGGTGGATCCGCCAGACCATAGAGCGGGCCATCATGAACCAGACCCGCACCATCCGTCTGCCTATTCATGTGGTCAAAGAGCTGAACGTTTATCTGCGTACTGCTCGTGAACTCTCCCATCGTCTCGATCATGAACCGACTGCAGAGGACATCGCCTTTGCACTGGATCGCTCGGTAGACGACGTAAATCGTATGCTCAAGCTCAACGAGAAGATCACTTCGGTGGATACCCCCATCGGTGGCGATCGTGACAAGGCGCTGCTGGATGTGCTCTCTGATGAACGTGGCATGGGGCCCGAGCTGGAGTCGCAGGATGACGACATGCGTGCCAGCATAGTGCACTGGCTGGAAGAGCTTAATCCCAAGCAGCGCGAAGTACTGGCACGTCGTTTCGGTCTGCTCGGTTATGAACCGGCCACGCTGGAAGATGTAGGATCCGAGATAGGCTTGACCCGGGAGCGGGTACGCCAGATCCAGGTTGAAGGACTGCGTCGCTTGCGGGAGATCCTGCTGGGGCAGGGGCTCTCCATTGAGGCGCTGTTTCGTACCAATTAGTTAGTACCAAGGCAGTCTGATACTGCTGACAGAAATACAGAAGGGGCCATGGGCCCCTTCTTCATTGCAACTGGATCCGCAGGATCATACCGGATCCAGAGTGTCCAGTGGCCAGCGTGGCACTGCTTTGACCGCCAGCGGCTCGAACACACCTGCCTTCAGGCGCTGCATGCCGGCATAGGCGATCATGGCACCGTTATCGGTGCAATACTCTGTGCGCGGATAGAACACCTCACCCTTGAGGCTCTCCATCAGCTCGGCCAGCTGGGCACGCAGGTGACGGTTGGCGCTGACGCCACCGGCCACCACCAGCCGTTTTAGGCCGGTCTCTTTCAGAGCGCGGCGGCACTTGATGGCCAGGGTATCGACCACCGCATCTTCAAACGCACGGGCGATATCGGCGCGGATCTGCTCATCATCACCGTTAGCTGCTATGGTGTTGGCGGCAAAGGTTTTGAGACCGGAAAAGCTCATGTCGAGCCCCGGGCGGTCAGTCATGGGACGGGGGAAGTGGAAACGTCCGGTGGTCCCCTTTTCTGCCAGCCTGGAAAGCAGTGGGCCACCCGGATAGTCCAGGCCCATCAGCTTGGCAGTCTTGTCAAAGGCTTCGCCAGCAGCATCGTCGATGGATTCACCCAACAGTTGATAGCTGCCGATACCGTCGACCCGCACCAGCATGGAGTGACCACCGGAAACCAGCAGCGCCACGAAGGGAAACTCGGGGGCTCTCTCTTCCAGCATGGGGGCCAGCAGATGCCCTTCCATATGATGCACGGCGATGGCCGGTTTGTTCCACGCCATGGCCAGCGAGCGGCCTATGGTAGCCCCCACCAGAATGGCGCCAACCAGACCCGGCCCTGCTGTATACGCGATGCCGTCGATGTCATCTTTACCCAGTCCCGCCTCTTGCAATGCGGCCTGGATCAAGGGGATCGTCTTGCGAACGTGATCCCGGCTGGCGAGCTCGGGGACGACCCCACCGTAGTCCGCATGCAGCTTGACCTGGCTGTACAACTGATGGGAAAGGATCCCTTTTTGATCGTCGAAGATCGCGATCCCGGTTTCGTCACAGGATGTCTCTATGCCCAATACACGCATTGCTAAAAAATTTCACTGCTAAAATGAGACGGCTATGGTAACCTTCGCGGGTTTTTTAAACCAGAGCGATCTCTGCGGGTTTACTTTCATTCCCTGTCCAGAGTATAATTTCGCACCATTTTAAGACATGCTGATCGACTGATGGTCAGCTAACAATATATCACTGAGGTGAAAGGCACATGCCAGTAATCAAAGTCCGTGAAAATGAGCCGTTTGACGTTGCTCTGCGTCGCTTCAAGCGTTCTTGCGAAAAGGCCGGTATCCTGTCTGAAGTTCGTAGCCGTGAGTTCTACGAGAAGCCGACTACCATTCGTAAGCGCGCCAAAGCGTCTGCTGTAAAGCGTCACGCCAAGAAGCTGTCTCGCGAAAACGCACGTCGTATCCGCCTGTACTAATCAGGAGAGAATGCCGTGTCTCTGAAGGATCAACTCAAGGATCAACAAAAACTTGCCATGCTTGCCAGAGATAAGGCTCGCTTGGGGGCGATCCGTTTGTTGATGGCAGAAATCAAGCAACGTGAAGTTGATTCCCGTATCGAGCTCAATGATGAGGATATCCTCGCTGTCGTGACCAAAATGGTCAAACAGCGCCGCGATTCCATCAGCCAATTTGAAGCTGCCGGTCGCCAGGATCTCGCCGACAAAGAGTCCGCCGAGATCGTTGTGCTGCAGGAATTCCTACCACAACAGCTGACCGCAGAGGAAATTGCCGCACTGATTGAGCAAGCCATCACTGAAAGTGGTGCTGCCGTCATGGCTGATATGGGCAAGGTCATGGCTGTCTTGAAGCCGAAAATTCAGGGGCGTGCCGATGTTGGCGCCGTCAGTGCTCAGGTGAAAACCCGCTTGGCGTAACAGGCAACTCTCTTGTTTGGTCGAAGAAGCCGTGCTTCCCTGGGAATGCGCGGCTTTTTTTATTTTCTACGCAGTGAAACAGGACGGTTATGGCAGGCAGGATCCCACAATCCTTTATCGATGATCTGCTCGTACGCACAGACATAGTCGAGCTGATCGACTCGCGAGTGCGGCTGAAAAAAGCCGGTAAGAACTACCAGGCTTGCTGCCCTTTTCATAACGAAAAAAGCCCTTCTTTTACCGTCAGCCAGGAGAAACAGTTTTATCACTGCTTCGGCTGTGGCGCCCACGGCAATGCTATCGGCTTTGTCATGGAGTACGACGGTCTCGAATTCCCCGATGCCATTGAAGAGCTCGCCAGCATGCATGGCATGCAGGTGCCTCGCGAGCAGAGTATTGGCGGCTCGAGCAATAGCCAACCGGCCGTCAGCAAGGATCTCTATGAGCTGATGAACCAGATCACCCGTTTCTACGAGAGCAACCTGAAGAGTGCCCCCCTGGCGGTGGAATACTTGAAGGGGCGCGGCCTGACTGGTGAAGTGGTCAAGCGTTTCAATATTGGTTATGCCCCTGCAGATTGGGATCAGGTGAGACGCCGTTTTGGCGCCAGCCGCGATCACGAGCAGTTGCTCGTCTCGGGTGGCATGTTGATCACTCGTGACAGCGGTGCCGGCAGCTATGATCGTTTCCGCGATCGCATCATGTTCCCGATCCGGGACAAGCGCGGCCGAGTCATAGGTTTTGGTGGCCGGGTACTGGGTGATGGCACGCCCAAGTACCTCAACTCGCCGGAAACCCCGATCTTCCACAAGGGGCGAGAGCTGTTCGGCCTCTACGAGGTAAAGCAGGCCCACAAGGATCCTAGCCGGATCCTGGTAGTCGAAGGCTACATGGATGTGGTGGCGCTCGGTCAATACGACATCGATTATGCCGTTGCTGCCTTGGGAACAGCCACCACAACTGACCATATCCACACCCTGTTTCGCACCACGGCAGAGGTGGTTTGCTGCTACGACGGTGACAATGCCGGTCGTGAAGCGGCCTGGCGAGCGCTGGATAATGCACTGTCCCATCTGCAGGATGGACGTGAACTCAAGTTCGTGTTCCTACCCGATGGAGAAGATCCGGATTCGCTGGTGCGTCAGATTGGCAAGGAAGGTTTTGAGGCCTTGCTGGATCAAGCTCAACCCTTCGCCGACTTCATGTTCGAGCGTCTGGGGCGGGATGCTGCCCTCTCCGGTGAGGCGGGCAAGTTCGAGGTGGCCAACAAGGCTGCCGAGCTTATTCGCCGCGTACCGGAAGGGTTTACCCGCGAAGGGTTGATCACCCGCCTCTCCAGCATGATGCGCTGGGGGGAGAATAAACAACGTATTGCCGAATTGTTCGCCCGCAATAGCCAGCCGAAGGCAGAACTCACCAAACCCAAAGCTGCCAAGCTGACACCATTGCGCCGAGCACTGGCGCTGATGGTGCAGTATCCGTCGGTCACCGCCGAACTGCCGGCCATGCCTGAGCTGGCTGGATTGCGGGTGCAAGGCATCAGGTTTCTGCTGCAGCTGCATCAGCAGATCCTGGCGCAATCCGGCATTACTACCGGTATCTTGCTGGAACACTGGCGCGGCACCAAAGAAGGCGAGATCCTGGCCCAGTTGGCTATGCACGACTTGTTTGAAGAGGTAAAGCTCGACCAAGAGCCGGATATTCTGGGAGAATTGCAGGATACCTTCGTCGGCTTTATCAACCAGTTTCTGAAGCAACGAATTGAAGAATTGCAGGCCAAGGTGGCTCAGGAAGGGCTAAGCTCTGAGGAAACACAGGAGCTGATGATGCTGATCAGAGAAGTGCAGATTGAGAAAAGAAATGAGAGTGGGGCTTGATAATTGAGTGATTAGTCCCAATATAAATAGCGTTGCCCGAATCGACGGGATTAAAAGCAAACACTTTATGACCGCCTGGCCCCGACAATACTGCGGGCAGGGGTTTCTCACGACCGACGCCGCAACCAGACATAGCATGTCTGGCGGTTTTCTATTAGAATTGGCTATTTGCGCAGCAGCGCACTGTACGCGCAACCTAGCATCACCAACCGGATGAGTTCTATGGAGCAAACCCCGCAGTCTCAGCTTAAACTCCTCGTTGCCAAAGGTAAAGAACAGGGCTACCTGACCTATGCCGAGGTGAACGATCACCTCCCGCAAGACATTGTCGACTCTGACCAGATCGAAGACATCATCCAGATGATCAACGACATGGGTATTCAGGTGGTTGAAAACGCCCCGGATGCCGATGACCTTATCATGGCTGAAGGTGGTACCGCCGATGAGGACGCTGCCGAAGCAGCTGCCCAGGCACTGGCATCTGTTGAATCTGAGATTGGTCGAACGACCGATCCCGTCCGCATGTACATGCGGGAAATGGGTACCGTCGAACTGCTGACCCGCGAAGGCGAAATCGACATCGCCAAGCGGATCGAAGACGGTATCAACCAGGTACAAAGCTCCGTTGCAGAGTACCCGGAAGCGATTACCTATCTGCTCGAGCAGTATGATAAATACGAAGCCGAACAGCTGCGTCTGTCCGACATCATCTCAGGTTTTATCGATCCCAACGAGGCCGATGATGTAGCACCGACTGCTACCCATATCGGTTCCGAACTCGGCGAAGACGATTTGGCCGACGAAGATGAAGACGAAGACGAAGATGAAGACGACGATGGTGACAGCTCGGATGACGAAGGTGACGGTGGTCCTGATCCGGAAGTTGCTCGCGAGAAGTTTGGTGATCTGCGTGCCCAGTATGAGGTAACTCGCCTCTCCATTCAGAAGAATGGTCGTGCTCACGAAGATACCCAGGCTGCGATTGCCCAGCTGGCCGATGTGTTCCGTCAATTCCGCCTGATGCCCAAGCAGTTCGATCGCCTGGTCAACAACATGCGCGAAATGATGGAGCGCGTCCGTGTGCAGGAACGCATCATCATGAAGCTCTGCGTTGAGCAGGCCAAAATGCCGAAGAAAACCTTCGTTGCGGCCTTCACCAACAATGAGTGTGAAACTGCCTGGTTTGAATACCAGAAACAGGCTGGCAAGGCTTGGTCTCCACGTCTGCTTGAGATGGACGAAGAAGTACTGCGTTCCATCGGCAAACTGCAGCAGATTGAAGAAGAGACGGGGCTGTCCATCGCCCAGATCAAGGACATCAACCGTCGCATGAGCATTGGTGAGGCTAAGGCCCGCCGTGCGAAGAAAGAGATGGTTGAGGCCAACTTGCGTCTGGTTATCTCTATCGCCAAGAAGTACACCAACCGCGGTCTGCAGTTCCTGGATCTGATCCAGGAAGGCAACATAGGTTTGATGAAAGCGGTAGACAAGTTTGAATACCGTCGCGGCTACAAGTTCTCGACCTATGCCACCTGGTGGATCCGTCAGGCCATTACCCGCTCCATCGCGGATCAGGCCCGTACTATCCGTATCCCGGTGCACATGATCGAGACCATCAACAAGCTCAACCGTATCTCCCGTCAGATGCTGCAGGAGATGGGTCGTGAACCGAACCCGGAAGAGCTGGCCATGCGCATGGGCATGCCGGAAGACAAGATCCGCAAGGTACTGAAAATTGCCAAAGAGCCCATCTCCATGGAGACGCCCATTGGTGATGATGAAGATTCCCACCTGGGCGACTTCATCGAAGATAATACGCTTGCTTTGCCAGCTGACGCTGCGACCAGCGAGAGTCTGCGCAACGCTACCCGCGAAGTGCTGGCCGGTCTGACCGCACGCGAAGCCAAGGTGCTGCGGATGCGTTTCGGGATCGACATGAACACTGACCACACCCTTGAGGAAGTGGGTAAACAGTTCGACGTTACCCGCGAGCGTATTCGCCAGATCGAAGCCAAGGCACTGCGCAAACTGCGTCATCCGAGCCGCTCGGAAGTGCTGCGCAGCTTCCTGGACGAATAGTCCCTAGGTATCTGCTCGAGTTGCCGTCTCAAAAGCCCCGCCATGCGGGGCTTTGTTTTATGCGGGTTTCACGAAGAGGCCGGGGGAACAGATATATTGATAGCCGAGTGGACAAAATGTCGCCAAGTGATTGATCTGCCTATGGACTGACTAGCAGACATCCCCTATAATCCACGCCGCAAACCAACATTCTGGCCCCTTAGCTCAGTTGGTTAGAGCAGTCGACTCATAATCGATTGGTCGCCCGTTCAAGTCGGGCAGGGGCCACCAAATCCAGACAACGCCGCTCATTATGAGCGGCGTTGTCGTTTCTGGCGCTTACCATCGCCGATCCAGATCGGTGGCGTAGAGCGCCATGGCGCGTCGATAAGGGATCAGATCGGCAGTGGTTGTCGTCTCTGCCAGCACCGCCAGCAGGCTCTCCATTCCCTCCTTGTGGCGCCCCAGGTTGTAGCAAACCATGGCGCGAAATACTTTGAACTCATTGGCATTCGGGAAGCAGGCGAGACCCTGCTCGAAGGCCGTCAGCGCCTCCGGATACTGTCCTGTGGTGCGATAAGAGCTGCCAAGGCCGAGCCAGGCTCCGCGTAGCGCATCACCCGTCAATCCCAGTGCGATGGCCCGCTGATAGAGGGGGATCGCCTGTGCCTCTCGCCCCAGGTTATCGTGCAGGCCAGCCACTTCATAATGCAGCTCGGCGTTTTGCGGATGCTCTGCGAGCTGAAGCAGGCCGTGTTGACGAGCCTCTTCGATCCGTCCCTCGGCTTTCAGATTTTGTAGCTGTTCCATATGGGCTCCTGCATGGGAATGTCGACTCAGTATGCCTGCGAGTCGGCGACCGGGAAATGACAGAGGGTGCGCTATCGTGTGGGTGCAAGGGGCAGTTGAGATGGCCCCACATGAGCAGGGCCTCCTGCCCGGATGGGAAGGAGGCCCTGCTGGTTGGTCGCAACCTGAAAGCGTCGCAACCCCTTGGGGTTTACTGGGCGTTCAGGCTGTAGGTCAGGGTTTGATCGTTGAAGCGGACCACATAGGCTCCCACCACCGGGGTAGTGATGTCGGCACCGGTCAGATCGGCGACGCCATCCGTGTTGGTATCCCCGTAGTTCTGGCTCCAGTCACCCTTTACATCGAACTTGAAGCGCTGGTTGGTCTGGCCATCGAAGGTGACTCGTGCTTCCCACTGATTGTCGGCGACCAGGGTCATGGCAAGAACACCCCAGCCGTTCGGGGTACCGCGAAAGTGCAGGGTCGGCAGCTCGCTGGTGTAGGCGCCACTGCCGTCGGTCACGTTCACTGTCGCGCTGGCACTGGCTGTCAGCCCTTCTGTATCGGTGACAGTGACTGTCACTGTGCGGGAACCCAGGGTATCGAACTGGACAGTCTCTGTCTTGCCGCTGCCACCGGTGGACCAGCTGTAACTCGCAACACCGGCATCATCGGTGGAGCCTGAGGCGTCAAACACCAGGTTCTCACCCAGCTTGACGCTGGGGTTTTTGGGCGAGATGACGGCAACTGGCGCCAGGTTATTGTTCAACGCAGTGACCGTGTAGCTGAGATCGCTCTCCTTGAGGGCGATGCGATACTGGCCTGCACCATCGAAGTAGATATCCTTGCTGCTGCCCTTGTCGGCAATGCCGTCTCCTTCGTTGTCACCGTAGTTCTCGGTCCAGTTGCCAAACACATCGAACTTGAAGCGCTGTGCACCGCTGGTGTCACCGGCGCCGGTGAAGTTGACGATGGCCGACCAGATGCGGTTGGCGTCCACCTGCATTGCCGTGTTGCCCCAGGCATTATGGGTACCGCGCAGGTTCAGGCTACTGAATCGGTTACCCGGAATGACGCCACCGCAAGGGGCTGCCTTGGTACAGCCGGCCAGGATGGCGGCGGCCTTCATGCCGACGAGGTTCAGGCTGGCCTTGCCGCTGCCGTCGACCTTGATGTAGGTGCTGCTGCAGTAATCATTGCCACTCAGGATGTTGCAGTACTCGCCAGCGGGCAGTCCGGTCTGGATCGAGGCTATCAGGTTGCCGCTTTCGTTGTTGATGGCGACGAAACCTTTGTCACCCCGACCGAAGGCAATCTGGTTGTTGCCGTTATCCCACCAGTTGTTGACCGGCAGATCCTTGGTCTGGTTGTGGAACATGGCCATGTTCATGATCTGTGGACGGCGTTGTTCACAGTTCCACTGGGTATCGGAGCAAGGTGTGCTGCCAGGGGCGCCCTTGTCGGTTTCGTAGGTACCCATGTTCTCGAAGCGATATCCCGACATTACCTGTTTCCAGCCATAGGGCCAGGCCATCATGAAGACGTTGGCCAGCTCATAGCGGGCACCGTTCATGAAAGTGAGCATGCCGCCGCCACCGTGACCGCGCTCGCGGTCGTGGTGGCGGCAGTGTGGCTGAATGAGCTCAGCACCGCCGCGAGCATGGCAGTTCGAAACAGTGTGTTGTGCATGACGATTTTCCCTTCGATTTTGCTGTTATTGATGTGTCACTGTCGGAATTTCGAACGGACAACGAACAATCCTCGTTCGGCTCAGTAGCATCAATGAAATCGATCTGGTTGAAAATCAAACAATTTTATTTAGTTAATAATTGTGAATGAAAATGCTTTCATGCGCTGTTTGAACGGCTATCGATGACAAGGTATGGGGCTTTCCAGCGCCGGAGTGATTCGGTATAGATGCTGGCGTTAAGCAGGGGAAGGATGACTGGGTAGCAGGTGCGGGTTTGCCGATGCAGCATGGCTGCATCTAAATGGTGTCGGGATACGGGCACCCGGGGAGGATGCCCGTCTGGGTCAAGAGTGCGGCTCTTGCCGGGCTGTTGCGGTCCGCTGGCGCATCGGCAACATGCGAGCTACCAGGTTGCTGCGCTGACGCCAGGAGGTGAACGCCAGGGCCGTCAGGTGCAGAGCAATCAGCCCCTGCAACGCCCAGGTGCACCAGACGTGCCAGTCATCGGCACCCAGCTCAAACCCCGTCTCCGTGTTCTGGAACCAGCCGCTACCTGCGGTGGCCAGTACGGTCAGCCAGAGCGCCCATACTGCCAGTTTGCCGCTGCCATGATGACCGGGGGCGGCCGGAGCACGTTCCCGCAGCTCCACGGCCTGCTGGCGAAAATCTTCCCGGCTCGGGATCAGGGATCGCAACCGGGCATGGTCTTTGGCGAAAGAGAGTCCCCACAGCAGGCGCAGGACAATCAGTGCCATGGCTGCGTACCCCAGCCATTCATGCCACTCCTCCCCGGCTTCGTTGAGCCAGAGATTGCCGATACAGGCAGCCGCCACACCCCAATGGGTGAGGCGGACCAGACTATCCCAGTGAAAGGGATCAGCCTTTTTGCTTGGCATATTTGTGGTACTCCTTCTTCAGGTCATTGACCTTGGCCAGGTGCTCGCGCGCCTTGGCCTCGTCACCTGCCTTGAGGGCGGCCAGGCTGGCATCCAGCTCGGTCTGCACCTCGTTCATGCCTTCCAGGAACTTCTCTTTCTTGGCTGTTGGCATGTTCTTCTGCTTGGCGACGTCGAGCTGAGCCTTCATCTCGTTGATGTGCTTCTCCATGGTGGCTGCATCGTCAGCTTTGACAGCCTGCTTGTAGTTGAAGCCGATCTTCTTCATCGGCTGTTCCAGATCACCCGCCATGGCAGGCAGGGCCATCAGGCCAAACATCAGGGGCAGCAACAGGGGGCGAACAGTTTTCAACATGGAATTTCCTTATTGGACGACATTGCGGTTTCTTATGGCACTCTTTTGAGTGCGGTTAATTTAACATGATGCCATGAAGATTGGGCAATTGTATGAAGAAAGTACGACCAATTGTGTCCAAGTGTGTCCATTGTGCTGATCACATGTAGCACGCCGAATGGCACCTGGTTTGTCAGACGATGGACGTTGGCGAGGGGAGGAATAGCGACATCACAACCCCGTTGCTGGTAATCGGGCGGTGCCGGGCAGCAAAAAGGGCCCGCAGGCCCTGATGATCATGGTGGTGGCGAAGGCGGGAATTACTGCTCCTGCTCGCGCTCTATGGCACGCCAGCCGATGTCCTTGCGGTAGAAGATGCCATCCCACTTGATGCGACCAGCCAGCTGATAGGCGCGTTGCTGCGCCTCGGCAACCGTGTAGCCCAGCGCGGTGGCGCACAGCACGCGGCCACCCTGGGTCAGGCTGGTATCCCCTTCCAGTCGGGTACCGGCATGGAACACCTTCTCACCGGCCACTTCATCCACCGGCAAGCCGCTGATGGGGTGATTGCTGCTGTAGTCGCCAGGATAACCACCCGCTGCCAGCACAACACCGATGGCGGCGCGAGGATCATAGATGGCCTCTTTCTGATCCAGCTTGCCTTCGCAGGCGGCCAGGCAGAGCTCCACCAGATCGGACTGCATCCGCAGCATGATGGGCTGGGTCTCGGGGTCGCCGAAGCGGCAATTGAACTCGATCACCTTGGGGTTGCCCTGGCCATCGATCATCAAGCCGGCGTAGAGGAAGCCGGTGTAGACATTGCCTTCGGCCGCCATGCCACGCACGGTTGGCATGATCACCTGCTCCATCACCTTCTTGTGCACCGCATCGGTGACCACGGGTGCGGGGGAGTATGCGCCCATGCCGCCGGTGTTGGGGCCTGTGTCGCCATCGCCGACCCGCTTGTGATCCTGACTGGTGGCCATGGGCAGCACATGTTCGCCATCCACCATGACGATGAAGCTCGCTTCTTCCCCATCCAGAAACTCTTCGATCACCACACGGGCACCGGCATCGCCGAATGCATTGCCGGAGAGCATGTCACGCACGGCGTCTTCCGCTTCTTGCAGGGTCATGGCGACGATCACGCCTTTACCTGCCGCCAGACCATCGGCCTTGATGACGATGGGAGCACCCTTCTCACGCAGATAGGCGAGCGCAGGATCCACCTCGGTGAAGTTCTGGTAGTCGGCGGTCGGAATGGCGTGACGGGCCAGGAAATCCTTGGTGAAGGCCTTGGAGCCTTCCAGCTGGGCGGCGGCGGCGGTTGGGCCGAAGATGGGCTGACCGGCGGCGCGGAAGGCATCGACCACCCCCTTCACCAGCGGGGCTTCAGGCCCGACTATGGTGAGACCGACCTGTTTCTCTTTGGCAAAGGCCAGCAGCCCCTCGATGTCGGTCGCCTCGATGGCGACGTTCTCGACGCCAGGCTCCAGCTGGGTGCCCGCATTGCCCGGTGCGACGAAGACGTGGTGCACCAGTGGAGAGTGTTTGGCCTTCCAGGCCAGGGCGTGTTCACGACCGCCGTTGCCAATGATCAGTACTTTCATCGTATCGCTCGCTTCTATTTGTGGTAACCGGCTCGGCCCGCAGATGGCGCGTCGCCGGTTGAAAATAGTCAGTTGAAAAGAGACAACAAAAGGGTCGCCAGCGGCGACCCTGACTCATCAGTGACGGAAATGGCGCATGTTGGTGAACACCATTGTCATGCCATGTTCGTCGGCGGCGTCGATCACTTCCTGATCGCGCATCGAGCCACCTGGCTGGATGACGCAGGAGATACCGGCGGCCGCAGCGGCATCGATACCGTCACGGAACGGGAAGAAGGCATCGGACGCCATGACGGAGCCCGCTACTGTCAGCCCTTCATCCTCGGCTTTGATGCCGGCGATCTTGGCGGAGTAGACCCGGCTCATCTGGCCGGCGCCGACGCCTATGGTCTGGCCCTCTTTGGCGTAGACGATGGCGTTGGATTTGACGAACTTGGCCACTTTCCAGCAAAACAGCAGATCTTTCAGTTCGGCTTCGGTTGGCTGGCGCTTGCTGACCACTTTCAGGTCGCCCTGGGTCACCATGCCGAGATCCCGCTCTTGTACCAGCAGGCCGCCATTGACCCGTTTGAGGTCAAACCCCTGGGCCGGTGCAGTCCACTGGCCGCACTCGAGCAGACGAACGTTCTGCTTGGCGGCGACCACATCGCGAGCCTCCTGGCTCACGCTCGGGGCAATGATCACTTCCACGAACTGGCGCGCGACTATGGCGGCGGCGGTGGCCCCATCCAGTTCGCGGTTGAAGGCGATGATGCCGCCAAAGGCGGAAGTGGGGTCGGTCTGGTAGGCGCGATCGTAGGCAGTCAGCAGGTCATCGCCGATGGCCACGCCGCAGGGGTTGGCGTGCTTGACGATAACGCAGGCGGGCTCACTGAACTCTTTCACGCACTCCAGCGCCGCGTCGGTATCGGCGATGTTGTTGTAGGAGAGCGCCTTGCCCTGCAACTGTTGGCTGCTTGCGACAGAACCCGGGGTGGCATGCTCCTCGGCATAGAAGGCGGCAGCCTGATGGCTGTTCTCGCCGTAGCGCATGTCCTGCTTCTTGATGAACTGGCTGTTGAAGGTGCGCGGGAAACGGGACTCGGCATCACCCTCCTTGTTGTCGCCATAAGAGGGCACCCCATAACTAGGAACAAGGGTACCGAAGTAGTTGGCGATCATGCCGTCGTAGGCGGCAGTGTGCTCGAAGGCGGCGATGGCAAGGTCAAAACGGGTAGCCAGTTTCAGGCTGTTGCCGTTGGCATCCATCTCGGCGATCACGCGTGCGTAGTCGGCTGCCTTGACCACGATTGCCACGTCTTTGTGGTTCTTGGCGGCGGAGCGCACCATGGTCGGGCCGCCGATGTCGATGTTTTCGACTGCATCGGCCAGGGTACAACCGGCTTTGGCCACGGTAGCGGCAAAGGGGTAGAGGTTGACGACAACCATGTCGATGGGGGAGATATTGTGCTGGGCCATGATGGCGTCATCCTGATCCCGACGGCCGAGAATGCCGCCATGAACCTTGGGATGCAGGGTCTTGACCCGACCATCCATCATTTCAGGGAAACCCGTGTAGTCGGAGACCTCGGTCACCGGCAGACCCGCGTCGCCGAGCAGCTTGGCGGTGCCGCCAGTGGAGAGCAGGGCCACGCCACGTTCGTTGAGTGCCTTGGCAAATTCCAGGATGCCAGTCTTGTCAGACACACTCAGCAGTGCACGGCGAATGGGTCGAGCTTGTTCCATCACACTATCGTCCTCAGCATGCGGGAACTTCTATGGCAGGCAAGCGCACTGGGTCGCACCAAACACAGAGAGTCCCCAAATAAATGTAAGTGGGGGATTTCGCAAACCACTCTCGCCTGAAAGACCCGTTTCTGGCAAAAGCGTTTTAGGAAATGCCCGCTTGACGCGACGCTCTCTTGTGGGCGCGTATTCTACACAAAAAATGTGACCTGTGGTGGATTTTTTAAAGTGACAAAGCCTTGTCTGGTGCGGTGTTAAACGTTTTCTGGTTGTTTTTTGTGAAACGTTTGTCTTTTCAGTGTTTTGATGAAAAAAAGCGGCGGACTCACCTTTTGCTTGCCCCTTTCCTGCCCTTGGCTGGCAATCAAGGGGCAAAGGGGCGATAGTAGGTTCCGGTTTTTTCGAGTGGCAAACCAGAAGGGAGGCAGGGCATGTATCGGATCGGTGAACTGGCCAAGGCGTGCGGGGTAAAGGCGGATACCCTGCGCTTTTACGAGAAGAACGGCCTCATCTCGCCGGGGGTCCGCAACGAGTCCGGCTACCGCCTCTACGGCGAGCAGGACAGGCGGCGACTCGAGTTCATCATACGTGCCAAGTCGGTGGGCTTCTCCCTTGCCGACATAGGTGAGCTGCTCGATCTCGACACCCACAAGGCCAAGGTGACCTGTCAGGAGGTGAAGGCGGTGGCCGACACCAAGCTGGCCCAGGTGGAGCAGAAGATCATGGAGCTGACCCGCTTTCGCGAAAATCTGCGCGAGCTCTCCAACATCTGCTGCGGCGGTCCACGCTCGGCGGAGCACTGTGCCATCCTGGAGGTGCTCGAATCCGGCGCCCCCGCCCAGCATGAGCATCATGCCCACGCTCATGAATAAACCCATTGACCCGACAGCGGTTGCTGGTGGCGAGCATCCAGATAGCGCCCTATCAGCCGTTTGCGCACAGAGACAAACATCATGATGACAAGACCCGAAGTCACCGTCTTTCTGGCGCTTTCCCTTGATGGCTTCATCGCGGGGGAGGCCCACTCACTCGACTGGTTGACGCCTTATTCTTCCGATCCCCCCGATGAAACCGGGTTCAATGCGCTGATGGAGCATAGTGATACGCTGCTGATGGGGCGCAATACCTATGATGCCATCATGGGGTTCGGCGTCTGGCCCTATGACGGATTGAGAGTCAGGGTGATGACGCACAATCCCGTCGAGCCTCGCTATCAGGAACAATTTGTCAGTGGTGAACTGAGGCAGGTACTGGCCAGGCTGTGGGATGAAGGGGCCCGTCATGTCTATCTGGATGGTGGCAACCTGGTGCGCCAGGCTCTGCAGGCCGACCTGGTCGATACGCTGACGCTGTCCAGCGTCCCGGTGCTGCTTGGCAAAGGCATTCCGCTGTTCGGGGCTGATATCCCGGTGAGTCATTGGCATCCAGCTCAGGTAAAGACGCTGCCAAGCGGGATAGTTCAGGTGAGTTACCAGCGAGAGCAAAAGGGCTGATCAGTTTGCCAGGATGCCATTGTGACGGCGGCGATTTGGTGACAAAATCGCTGCGTTTTTGACCTGGGCCACAGGGCCTGCAGAGAAAACCGCCATCCAGCCAATAACGAGAGAGAAGAGAAGGAGCCACTATGGCCAAGAGAAGGGTTGATGAGCCCGTCATCGTGCAGGATATCGCCGCTCAGGCAGGCTATGCCCACAGGCGCGGGGAGATAAAGGATAACCACTTGCAAGCCCTGCTCACGGATCCGCTGTTTCGCAGCCGGGTCGAGCAAAACAAGAAGGGCAAGGGGAGTTACCAGCGCAAGGCCAAATATGGCAAGCGGTGGGAGCCCGGCCAACAGCAGATGAGCCGCATCTGCTGCTGAGCGGGTTTCTGCCGCAAGGCATGACTGACACAATGAGGGCGCCATGGGCGCCCTCATTGTGTTGGCAGTGAAGCCGGACCTTGCCATGCCCCGTCGGCTTACTCGTCCATAAAGAGTTCCAGCAGCACGTTCAGGTAGCGATGGCCGAGGGCGGTGAGCTGCCAGCAGTCACCCAGATCTTCGATCAGCTCCTTGGTCTGGGCAATCGCGAGCATAGTCTCCACCCGCTCCAGGCCCAAGCCGGTGTAAGCCTCGAACTCCGCCTTGGGGGCCGGCTCGAATAATCTGAACCGGTTCATGAAGTACTCCAGCGGCAGTTCGTCCTCGGTCACCTGCCACTGCTTGTCCAGGTAGGGGCGGGCGGGATCCAGATAGCCTTTCGGGTGCTTCACCTTGGCGCTGCGCAGTATCTGGCCGCTGGCAAGATCCGTCATCTTGCCGTGGGCGCCGCAACCTATCCCGAGATAATCGCCGAAACGCCAGTAGTTGAGATTGTGGCGGCACTGATAGCCCGCTTTGGCATAGGCCGAGATCTCGTACTGCTGATAGCCCCGGGCGGTGAGCATGGCGTGCCCCTGCTCGTAGATGTCCCACAGGGTGTCATCCTCCGGCAGCCGTGGCGGCTTGGAGGCAAAGGCCGTGTTCGGCTCTATGGTGAGCTGATACCAGGACAGATGCGGCGGCGCGCAGTCGATGGCCTGCTGCAGATCATAGAGGGCGTCGTCCAGGCTCTGGTCCGGCAGGCCGTGCATCAGGTCCAGATTGAAGGTGGGCAACTTGATGGCGTGGGCCAGTTCGGCGGCCTTGCGTGCCTCTTCGGGGCCGTGGATGCGACCGAGCCGGGTCAATTTTTCTTGCTGGAAGCTCTGTACCCCGATGGAGATGCGGTTGATGCCCGCCTGCTTGAAGCCGGCGAACTTGTCCGCCTCCACAGTCCCCGGGTTGGCTTCCATGGTGATCTCGCAATCCGGCGTCAGGGGGATGCGGGCGCGCACCCCATCCAGCAGGGTCTGCATGGCCTCTACCGTCAGCAGGCTGGGGGTGCCACCGCCGATAAAAATGGAGGAGAGCGGACGCCCCTGGGCCCACTTCAGATCCAGATCCAGATCCTCCAGCAGAGCGGCCACATACTCGAGGTGGGGCAGCTCCCCTTTCTGGGCGTGGGAGTTGAAGTCGCAGTAGGGGCACTTCTGGACGCACCAGGGCACATGGATATAGAGGGAGAGGGGCGGCAGTTGCAGCATGGGGCTTCCAATAATCAAAAATAAAAACGGGGGCTGACGGCCCCCATTGTAGATGACAATGCTTGATTGGCGAGAGGCGGCGAACTCAGTGAGTCGCAGCCAGAGCGGCTTTCAGCTTGGCCAGCGCCTGGCCGCGATGACTCAGCTGGTTTTTTAGCTCGCTCGGCATCTGGGCCGAGGTGCAGTCATGGTCGGGGACGAAGAACACAGGATCATAGCCAAAGCCGTGCTGGCCGCGGGGCTCGTCGATGATCATCCCCTCCCAGCTCGCCTGGCAGATGATGGGGGTAGGATCGTCGGCGTGACGCATGTAGACCAGCACGCACCAGAAGCGGGCACTCTTGAGATAGTCGGGGGCACCCTTGAGCTCGGCCAGCAGCTTGTCGATGTTCTCCTTGTCGCTGGCAGCGGCGCCTGCAAAACGGGCGGAGTAGACGCCGGGGCGACCGTGCAGCAGATCCACTTCCAGTCCCGAGTCGTCGGCGACGGCGGGCAGACCTGTAATGCGGGCGGCGTGACGGGCCTTGATGATGGCATTCTCGACGAAGGTGGTGCCGGTCTCGTCGGCATCAGGCACAGCAAACTCGCTCTGCGGGATCACCTGGATCTTCATATCGGCCAGCATGGTGGCCAATTCCTTCACCTTTTTCTGGTTCCCTGTTGCCAGGACAAGCTTGTTCATCGAGCACCTCCGCAAAATAATCTGCGCATTCTATGCGGGGCACGCCTTGAGTAAAAGCGCCAATTGCCCTCAATACCTCCGAGGCTTGCCACTACTTTGACCCCGGTGGAGGTGCGAATAACATACATGTTTCCGTATAGGAATAACCAAAGTGATTAAATACCATTTCAATTCATTACTGTGAGTCAGTAGACTCGCGCCCCAATCGATTTTCCGTAAGCCATGAGGTGACTGATGCCATTGATTCTTCTGCTTGTACTACTGGTGCTGTTCAGTCCGCTGGCCATCGACATCTACCTGCCGGCCATTCCGCAGATGGCCGAGCAGCTAGGTGCCGAAGTGACACTGATGCAGGGCACCATCACCTGGTTCCTGTTCAGCATGGGGCTGGGTCAGCTGCTGGTGGGGCCGCTCGCCGACCGTTATGGCCGCAAGCCCATCGCTCTGGGTGGTGTGCTGCTCTATGGCCTGAGCGCTCTGGCGGCCGGCTTTGCCGCCAGCCTGGGTGAGCTGATGCTGGCGCGGGTGCTGCAAGGCTTCGGCGCCTGTGCCACCTCAGTCGCCGCTTTTTCTGTGGTGCGTGACAGCTATGGCCCCAAGAAGAGCGGCCAGATGATCTCCTATCTCAATGGCGCCATCTGCTTTATTCCGGCGCTGGCGCCGCTGCTGGGTGGCTGGCTCACTGCCAAGGCGGGCTGGTCTGCCAACTTCTGGTTCATGGCAGGCTATGCGGCCATCGTCGGCAGCTGGCTGCTGTGGCGGATGCCGGAGACCCGCCCGGGCGAGACAAGCAGCAGTGGTCCGCTCATCAGCTGGTCCCGCTACAGCCCTGTGCTGCGCTCTCCCAGCTTCCTGTTCAACGCCTGTCTGTGCATGTTGGCGATGGCGGTGATCCTGGCTTATGTCACGGCCGCCCCTGTGCAGCTGATGGTGAAACTGGGGCTGGACATGAGCGGTTTCAGCTACTGGTTCACGGCCAATGCGGCGCTGAATATCCTCGCCTGCTTCCTGGCACCCCGTTTCGTCGCCAGAGTCGGGCCGAGACGCACACTGCGCATCGGTCTGCTGGTGATCACACTGTCAGCCATGGCGCTGACCCTGGTGCAGCATATCGACCACCCGCTGACCATGATGGGGCCCGTGTTCTTCTCCAGCATCGGCTTTGCCATGGTGCTGGGGGCCGCGGCCGGCATGGCACTGGCACCGTTCGGCCACTGTGCCGGTACGGCAGCGGCCCTGCTCGGCCTGTTCCAGATGAGCGGCTCCGGCGCCTTGGTGGGGATCACGGGCTGGTTGATGCCGGATCCGCTCAACCAGCTGGCGCTGCACATGTGGCTGCTGTTGCCGCCATTGCTGTTGCTGCTGACCCGTCAGGGCCGGCGCTTGTGTTTGCAATAAATCCTGTGCTCTGATGGGGACACTCAGGGGGCCATGAGCCCCCTGTTCTTTTTGCAGGCGACATCTCGCCTGATTCTCATGACACACAGACCCGTGGAGAAAACCGGATGAGCCAGACTCTCAACGCCGCCCTGGTGGGCTATGGCTTTGCAGGCAAGACCTTTCACGCCCCCTTCCTGACCAGTACTCCGGGCCTCTCCCTCAGTTGGGTCGTGAGCCGCGATGCGGCCAAGGTGCAGGCCGATCTGCCCGGTTGCCGGGTTGGCTCGCTGGAAGAGGTGTTGGCCGACAGCGCTGTTGATCTGGTGGTGATCGCCACCCCCAACGACACCCATGCCCCGATTGCCCGCCAGGCGCTGCTGGCCGGCAAGCACGTGGTGATCGACAAGCCGTTCGCGCTGGATCTGGCCGAGGCAAAGGCGCTTGTTGAGCTGGCCGGGAAGCAGCAGCGGCTGCTCAGCATCTTCCACAATCGGCGCTGGGACGGGGATTTCCTTACTGTGCGCCGGCTGCTGGCAGAGGGGGCCCTGGGGCAAATTGCCCAGTTCGAATCCCACTTCGACCGCTATCGCCCCGAAGTGCGCCAGCGCTGGCGCGAAGCGGGCGGCCCTGGATCGGGTCTGTGGTTCGATCTTGGTCCTCATATTCTGGATCAGGCGCTGCAACTGTTTGGTCAGCCCGACTGGTTGCAGGCGGACTTGGCCCTTCAGCGGCCGGGTGCATTGAGTGATGACTACTTCCACGTGATGCTTGGCTATGGCGAATTGAGAGTGATATTGCACGGCAGCTGTCTGGTGTCGGCCACCATGCCTCGCTTCGTCATTCACGGCAGTGAAGGATCCTTCATCAAATTCGGCATGGACGTGCAGGAAGATCAGCTCAAACTTGGCAAGCGGCCCCCGGCGGCCGACTGGGGTCTGGATGGTGAGCCCGGTCAGCTCAGCCGTATTCGGGAGGGGCAGTTGCAGCAAGAGACAGTGGCCGGTGAGGCAGGGGATTACGGTGCCTACTATCGCGGTGTTTGCGCCGCCATTCTGGGGGAGGGAGAGAATCCCGTCCCGGCCAGCGAGGCACTGGCCGTGATGGCGCTGCTGGATCTGGCCCGTGACAGCCACCAGCAGGGGAAACGGCTGGTTTGTCAGGTTTTGTCTGATTGATACTTCTGTCGTGGGCATCATTCGGCCAGATGCAATCACCACTTGCTGCCAGTGAATGTGCCATCTTTGGTGATTTATTATACTAAGCGGCAGTTTGGTGAGTGTTTTGTGTTAATTTTTTTCGTTGTAATAGTTCTTTTCATCTAGCCAACGAGAAAATATCATTGTGATACTCGTTTCCATTGGCCGCGTATGGGGATATATTTCGCGCGCCTCTTGGCTCCCGGCCTAATGGGTTTCTAACCGGGTGAAAGGACGCACTGTGATGGTTGAATGAACCATCTCTCCATATTTTTTTGAGGGTATGCACATGAACAAAGTACTGGTAGCCGGTATCCTGGGTCTGATGTTGACCGCCTGTGGTCAGAAAGAAGAAGCCGCTGCTCCGGCTGCGACTCCGGCCGCCGACGTTGCTGCAACTGTTGAGAAAGCCGCTAGCGAAGCCACTGCTACTGTAGAGAAGGCTGCTTCCGAAGCGACTGCAACTGTTGAGAAAGCTGCTGCTGACGTAGCCACCAAGGCTGAAGCCGCAGTGAGCGATGCCAAGGCCAACTAAGCCTGCACCTCATCTGAAGACGGGCCCAAAGGTAACTTTGGGCCCGTTTTTTATGCGTGATTGCAGGCCGGATTGATACGCGAAGTGAGGATGTGGTCCTCCCAGCGACCATTGATCATCAGGTAATCCTGGGCATAGCCCTCCCGCTCAAAGCCAAGGCGCTCGAGCAGGGCGGCGCTGCGCAGGGTGATTGACTGGCATATGGCTCGCTTTATGACGCTAGACCGCGGGATTGAGCCGGGCGGTGAGAACATGATCCTCCCAGCGGCCATTGATCATCAGGTAATCCCGGGCATAGCCCTCCCGCTCAAAGCCAAGGCGCTCGAGCAGGGTGCCGCTGCGCAGATTGGCTGGCATATAGCTTGCCATGACGCGGTGCAGGCCGTGTTCCCGAAACAGATAGGCTATTCCGGCACCGACCACCTCTTGCATCAGACCCTGACCCTCATGGGCTTTATCGACGGCATAACCGAGGTGACAGGCCTTGAACATGCCCATCATGATGTTGGTGAAGTTGCAGGTGGCGATCACCTGCTCGCCCTTGGGGTCGAGCGCCACCAGATGGACGGCGCTGCCATTGAAGAACTGGCCATAGCTGTCGCGCAATCGACCATGCCAGTGACTCAGGGTATAGAAGCTCTCGTCACGGCTGGGTTCCCAGGGGCTGAGGTGAGCGCGGTTGCGCAGATAGAAGTCCAGCATCAGGTCGGCCCGTTCGGGTGGCAGAACAGTGACTCGGGTGCGGGCCGTGCTGAGGTGTGGTAGTGCCATCAAGATTCCCTCTGTGGATTCATGAGCATGGTGCCGGCCGCTGGGGGCAGGGCAGCCTGCGACCATCAGTGATCCCGTTGTCTTAGCCAGTCATCGCGCAGCAGGCCGTAGTGGACGTGATCCACCACCCGATCTGTCAGCCGCTCGGCCCGCCGTGTGATCCCCTCCTGCTGCATGCCGAGTCGTTCGCACACCGCCCGGCTCGGCTCGTTCTCCACCGCCGCGCTTATCTCGACCTTTTCCATTCCCATCTCTTCAAAGGCGTGATGGATCAATGCCTGACAGGCGCGGGTGATGATGCCGTTGCCCTGCCAGCGCTCCGCCAGCCAGTAGCCTATGGTGACCTTGGCCAGCGCCTGATCGATCTGGTTGTAGCCGATGACGCCAACCACTTCCCCCTGATATTCGATGGCGGTGGTCAGCCCCTCGCCCCGGGCAAATTTCTCGATGGCGTGGCGGATGAAGGTGGCGCTGTCAGCCGGCTGCTGTATGTAGGGGGGCCAGGGCAGCCACTGGGTGAGGTAGTCGCGGTTCTCCCGGCACAGGCCGAAAAGTTCGCTGGCCATGTCGGGCTGCAAAAACAGCAGTGCCAACTCGTCGTCCAGTTGCCATGAAAACATCCTTACCTCCCACCCGAAAATAGGCCTTTGCTGGCCGCCAAACAGCCAATGTAGCCAATCAACCCCTTGTTCGCCAAGGACTTTCATCCTCTCACTTGCGTCCGCTATCCCCATATGGAGGGGCCCATATGCGGGGTTGTTCGAGGCCTTGCCATTCTCCGCCCTTTTTCAGCGCGATTCACTACTTCTGGTTTTGTTTTCGCTACTGAACAGGTGTAACAGCAGATCCTGCTGCGGGTTCATGCTGCTCTGTCACATATGACAGGCAGCAATTTTGATCTCGACAACTAGTGTAGGAACGCCGGGCAACGGATCCGGCGTGTAACCTTCATCGACCTAAGGAAAGACGAGATGAACAAAGTGTATTTGGCCGTGGTATTGGCCTGCTGGGGAAGCGCAGCCTTGGCTGCAGAACAGGTAGAAGTGCATCAGGTCGCGGGTATTCAGGGGGCACCGAGCGGCGCTGCCGGTGTCAGCGCTCTGGCCGGGGATGGCGAGTTTCGTCAGGTACGGGTAGTCAAGTTGCCCAATGGCCAGCAGCGGGTTCGCTATGAGCAAACCTGGCGCGGCATTCCGGTTTGGGGTCAGGTGCTGGTGGCCGAACAGTCTCTCGGTGGGCAGATAAGCCAGGTTTCCGGCCAGATGTTGCGCCAGATTGATGCCGACGTGGCCAGCCCTACCGCCGCCCTGTCGCCAGCTGACGCTGCTGGCAAGGCCCGTGCCGGGGCCAAGGGCAGCAACGAGCGGGTCAAGCTGTTCGTGATGCAGGATGAGGCAGGTCAGGCCCGTCTGGTCTATCTGGTCTCCTGGCTGGCGGCAAGCGAAGAGCCGAGCCGCCCCTTCGTGGTGATCGATGCCCAGAGCGGCGCCGAGCTCAAGCGTTGGGAGGGGATCAACCACAAGGATGCCACAGGCCCGGGTGGCAACATCAAGACCGGCAAGTACTTCTATGGCGCGGACTTCGGCCCCCTGCTGGTGGATGACAGCTGCCGCATGACCAGCCCGAACGTGGATACCATCAACCTCAATCACGCGACCTCGGGTGGCGCCGTGCACCAGTTCACCTGCCCGGAGAACACGGTCAAGGAGATCAATGGCGCCTACTCGCCGCTCAACGATGCCCACTACTTCGGCAATGTTGTGTTCAACATGTATCGCAACTGGTACAACACGGCGCCGCTCAACTTCAAGCTGAAGATGCGGGTGCACTACAGTCGCAACTATGAGAATGCCTTCTGGGACGGCAGCCAGATGACCTTCGGGGATGGTGCTACCACCTTCTATCCGCTGGTGAGCCTGGACGTGGCGGCCCACGAGGTGAGCCACGGTTTTACCGAACAGAACTCGGGGCTGGTCTATTCCGGTCAGTCAGGTGGCATCAACGAAGCTTTCTCCGACATGGCGGGGGAAGCGGCCGAGAACTTCATGAAGGGCAGCAATGACTGGCTGGTGGGCGCCCAGATCTTCAAGGGCAACGGCTCCCTGCGCTACTTCGAGGATCCGACCAGGGATGGCCGCTCCATCGGTCATGCCAGCGATTACTACGATGGCATCGACGTGCACCACAGCTCGGGCGTCTACAATCGGGCCTTCTACCTGCTGGCCAACACCAGTGGCTGGAACACCCGCAAGGCATTCGAAGTGTTTGTGCTGGCCAACCGGCTTTACTGGGGCGCCAATACTACCTTCGATCAAGGCGCTTGTGGCGTGACCAGGGCGGCCACCGACCTGGGCTACAGCCTGACTGACGTGGCGGCAGCCTTTACTACTGTCGGGGTCAATGCCTCCTGTGGTACCACGCCCCCCCCCGGCAGCGTGCTGCAAAACGGGGTCCCCGTGAGCGGGCTCTCCGCCGCCAAGGGTGGCAAGGTGAACTTCACTATCGATGTGCCGGCCGGCAAGAGCCAGCTGGTGGTCGCCAGCAGTGGTGGCACAGGTGATGCGGATCTCTACGTCAAGTTTGGTTCGGCTCCGACCAGCACCAGCTATGATTGCCGCCCCTACAAGATTGGCAATACCGAGACCTGCACCCTGAACTCGCCCCAGGCGGGTACCTGGTATGTGCAGCTGAGCGGCTTCAGCGCCTTCTCCGGGGTGACCCTCAAGGCGACCTACTGATCCTTGGTTGATGTGACTTAGCGTTTGGCGCCGGACTTGTCCGGCGCTTTTTTATGCAGATTTGCCTGACCAGTGCCGGGCAAGGGTTCTGGCTGCCTCCAGTACCCGCTCCTTGGCTGGATTGGGCCGCTTGCCGCTACGCCAGGCCATCATGACATCCCAGTGATCCGGCGGCAGGTCTACCACATCCAGCTGGACCAGGCGGCCAAACTCCAGATCCCGGCTGATGGCGAGTGCCGGCATCAGTGTGATGAAGCCGTGCTCCAGCGCCAGTTCCCGCGCCGCGCTGGCGGGCTGAATGGCGTGCAGCGGGCTCGTTACCTGACGCAGCAGCCGCAGTTGCAGGATCAGCTCGTCACAGCCGATGCCCCACTGCTGGGGAGCCAGCCGCTCGTTGGCGATATCTTGCAGGGTCAAACCTTGTCTTCCCGCCAGCGGATGGGTGGCGCAGGCCACCGCTATGATGGGGGAGCGGTAGAGCAGTTCGAGCTGGATACCGGCTATGGCGGGGCACTTGAGGATGAAGCCGACGTCGGTTTCCCCGGTCAGCAGTTCCTGCATTATGATGCCGGAGTGATCTGTGTTGCAGCGGATCTCGAACGCTTCGTCTACCAATGCCAGCAGCAGGGGGCCAAACACTACCGTGGTCAGGGAGGGCAGGCAGGAGAGCTTGATGCGTGGCAGGGCCGGTGCTCCCTGCATCGCCAGACGTCCCCCTTCCAGTGCACTCAGGGCGGCTGCCGCCGCAGGCAAAAACTGCTCGCAAGCCGGAGTGGGCGTGGCCCCACGTCTGTGGCGGCGAAACAGGGGCTGCCCCAGCGCCTGCTCCAGTACGGCGATCCGCTGGCTGACCATGGGTTGCGACCAGCCACGAATGGCTGCCGCCTTGCTGAAGCTGCCGCGATTGACCACATCCAGTAGTAATTGCAAGTCATCCAGGGTCATAGCCATAACGTAATCCAATATGAAATATAGCCAGTTGTCGGCTACCACTATATCTGGCGCCCTTCCAGAATAGCAGTCTCAATTGTTGCGAATTGGCATATTGCCATGCCGGGTCAGAGGGTTGCAGTTACCCTTTGCCCGATTTGACGACGGTGTCATCCGGGCGATGAGACGAGCGAGTTGGATGTCATTAGCAAAGCAGGGGTCAGGCAGTCATGGTGGAGCGGGCGAGGCGGTTGGGGCGGTGGTTTTTGGCGTTGGATTCCCTCTTGGTGATCCTGGGATTTTTCGTGGTGATGCCCATGATCAGTCTGCGCTTCGTGGATCAGCTGGGCTGGGCGGCCGGTGTGGTCGGTCTGGCGCTGGGGTTGCGTCAGCTGACCCAGCAGGGATTGGGGGTGCTGGGGGGATCGCTGGCAGACAAGTTCGGTGCCCGGCCACTCATAGTGGGGGGCATGCTGTTGCGGGCCGCGGGGTTTGCCAGTCTGGCCTATGCCCAGAGCGGGCTTGAGCTGATCCTCTCCTGCATCATCTCGGGGCTGGGTGGTTGCCTGTTCGATCCACCCCGTGCCGCCTTGGTGATCAAGTTTACCCGCCCGCGTCAGCGGGGCCGTTACATCTCCTTGCTGATGATGCTGGAGAGCGCCGGCGCCGTGGTGGGGGCCCTGCTTGGCAGCTGGCTGCTCAACTTCGACTTCGAGTATGTCTGCCTGCTTGGGGCGGGTCTGTTTGTCTGTGCGGCCCTGTGCAACCTGCTGATCCTGCCCCCCTACAAGCTCTCGCAGCGGCCGACGCCTATCCGTGCCGGTCTGGGCCAGGTGCTGGCGGACACGGCCTTCTGCCGGCTGGTGCTGATCCTGAGCGGCTACTACGCGCTCTGGGTACAGGTGATGCTGATTTTCCCCATCCTGGTCAAACAGATGGCGGGCACCACCACGGCGGTTGGCTGGATGTATACCCTGGAGACCGCCATCTCGCTGACGCTGCTCTATCCGCTTGCCCGCTATGGGGAGAAGCACTTCAAGCTGGAAAACCGCCTGATGGCGGGCGTACTGCTGATGACAACCGGGATCGGGCTGGTGGCGTTTGCCACTACGCAGCCCGCCGTCTTCGTATTGCTGGCCTGCTTCTATCTGGGGATCGTCATCGCCGAGCCGGCGCGAGAGACGCTCATGACCAAGTTGGCACAGCCGGGGGCTCGTGGCAGTTACATGGGATTCAGCCGGCTGGGGCTGGCGCTCGGTGGCATGACGGGATACGTGGGGGGCGGGGCTCTGTATGACTACGCCAACGTCCAGGGGCAGCCCTGGTTACCTTGGCTGGTGCTGGGAACGGTTGGCGTGACTAGCTTGTTGCTGCTGGTGAACTGCTTTCACCGCGAGCCGAGTCTGGCGCGGGTCAACATCTGACGGGCAATAAAAAACCGGCCGCAGGGCGGCCGGTAAAATACAGTAGGCAATTCAGGGAAAACTTAGAAGTTGTACTGCAGGGCCACGGCGACCACGTCGTCGGTGTTCTTGCCGAGCGAGTTGGTGTGGGTACCGTTGACGTTGTCCAGCAGGTTGATCTTGTAATCAACATAGGCATTGAAGTTGTCGGTGAAGTTGTACCAGGCACCGATGGAAACATATTCGGTGGCGGTATCGTCAATGCCGCGGGCATTGTCTTTCACGTCGGTACGCAGGTAGGCCAGAGACGGCTTGAACTTGCCGAAGGTGTACTGGGCCACGGCTTCGTAGCCATCCATCTTCTCGGCGTAGCCGTTGTTGACGAACAGGTGGTCTTCACCGTGGGAGTAAGTAGCGGCCAGGTAGAGGTCGCCGACGGCGTACTTGGCACCCACACCGTACAGCTTGGCATCGCGGTCGCCACCGAAGGCAGCGTTGTCAGCCTGCTCGTCGGTCTTGCCAGCCTGGTTGTAGGCGGCACCCAGACTCAGACCCATGTCGAAGTCATAGTTGGCGGACAGGGCGAAACCTTCAGCAGACCCTTCTGAATTCCAGGTGCTGTTCGGGCCGGTCATCTCGGAACGGCCAGCGTTCTGCGGATCGTTGTTGCCGGTGAACTGGGCACCCAGGGTCAGACCCTGATAGGTGTAGATGTACTGAGCCAGACCGTTGGTGCGGCCGGTGCCGAATACTTCGGTGTCTTTACCCAGGCCATCACCACCCCATTCCGGCAGCACGTCTGTGTAGTTGTTCACCGCCTTGGTGAACAGGCCATCCTGACGACCATAGCTGAAGGCACCGAAACGATCGTGCTTGATACCGGCGAAGGCATAACGCAGTTCGTCGTTGTCAGAACCGGACACCGGCAGGTTGTACTCGGCAAAGCCGAAAGCGGTCAGCTCGTTGTCGATCTTGGTTTCGCCGGCAATGTGCAGACGCAGATAGCTCTTGTCGCCTTCAGAACCGTTGTTATCAGTGCCGTAGTACATGCCTTGAGCACGGCCACCTATCTCGAGTTTGGTGTCGTTCTGGTCATAGACGGTCGCGGCTTGGGCGCCGCCAGCCAGCAGCACGCTGGAGATGGCCATAGTCAATGCTGTCTTCTTCATCGTTTTTTCCTCTGTGTAAACAATGTCGGACCTGTGCTCGGTCCTGCAGGATCGGTTGCTGTTCCGATGGCCCAGAGTAGATCTGTGAACCTTGATAGGAACTGAAGCAGTCGAGGATTAATTGACTGAGAAAGGGAAACACGAGGAATAAAAAACGGCCCAATGAGGGTAATGCCGATCAGTTAAGGATCCATTGACCGATCCTGCTGATGTGTAAAAATCCGAAACCTGTTGATTTGGTTTCGGATTTTTTATGCGTATCGAACAGGCCCTCGACTTCCTTCACGCCAGCAATG
>NZ_JAACGB010000011.1:0-165062 GCF_029237345.1 Aeromonas sp. 2HA2
GCCGGTTGAGTGAAGGGCATGTTAGAACCAGGGAAGAGAGCGATGAAAGGTTCAGATCACAGAATGGGAGAGAAGTTCAAAAAAATCCCCAAGCGACGCTTGGGGATTTTTGTATAAGAGACAGCCCCGGGGTGCCTCTTTCATTTCATCAAGCAGGGAACTCAGCCACGGCTGATATGGAGCGGACCAAAAGTCTGGGCCACCGGCATTATCTCTATGCTGTTGATGTTGACGTGGGCGGGCTGCTGGCTGACCCAGAGCACTGTATTGGCGATGTCTTCCGGCTGAATGGCCTGCACCCCCTGATAGACGGTAGCGGCTTTGGCGTCGTCACCGTGGAAGCGCACGTTGGAGAACTCGGTGCCGCCACACAGACCCGGCTCCACATTGGTGACGCGGATGGCGGTGCCCGCCAGGTCGGCGCGCAGGTTCAAGCTGAACTGTTTCACGAATGCCTTGGTGGCGCCGTAGACGTTGCCGCCCGGATAGGGGTAGGTGCCTGCGATGGAGCCGATATTGACCACGTGGCCGCGATTGCGCGCCACCATGCCCGGCAGCAGCAATCGGGTGAGCAGGGTCAAACCGCTGATGTTGGTGGCTATCATCTGCTCCCAGTCTTCGAGGTCCGCCTTGTGGGCGGGTTCCAGCCCCAGGGCCAGACCGGCGTTGTTGACCAGCAGATCCACTTCTTGCCAGGCAGCCGGCAGGCCAGCGATGGCGGCTTGAGTCGCCGTCTTGTCCTGCACGTCGAATACCAGCGGCAGGAAGCTGTCACCCAGCTCATCGCCCAAGGCAGCCAGACGTTCAGCACGTCGGCCTGTGCCTATCACCCTGTAACCCGCGTTCACCAGCTGGCGGCTGATGGCCTCCCCAAAGCCGGACGAAGCACCCGTTACCATTGCAATCATCTGAACCTCCATATCTACACCGATATTGTTATTTATGTGTTTGAATCCACTCAGATTCATTCATCGCTCAATTCACGCCCGGTCACCTTGCGCCAGACAAATACCACCAGATGGAGCAGGAACAGGCCTGAGCCTCCCAGCGCGAACAGCAGACCGGTGAGGGCATTGACCGAGGTGTCGGCACCAAACCACCACCACACCAGCCAGCCGATCAGGCCGATGACAAACGTCTGGATGGCGCAGACGGGGCAGCGCCCCAGCTTGGCCTTGATGGCGGTGGCAAGGCAGTCTTCACAACTCATCCTGAGCAGCCCGCCTTGCCGTGTTGCAAGGCTGCTTTACCGCCTATGCGGTGCTTGCGGGCCAGACCGCGCAGCTGACGCTCCTCGTCACCAATGAGTGACAACACCAGCCGGTGAGCATGCTGGTCTCGGCCATAGTAATCCGGCAACCTCTGCTGAGCCTTGAATCCCAGCGCCTGATAGAGGGCAAGCGCCTCTTCATTGGCATCGCCCACCTCGAGGCGCACAGCCCCCCAGCCAGCTTCGCGCCCCTCCCGGATCACCTGCTCCAGCAGACGGCGGGCCCAGCCCTGACGACGAATGGTCCAGCGGATGGCGAGAGTCTGGATCACCAGCCGATCCCACCCTCTGTGCTCCAGCAGGCTGAGATACCCCATCAGCTGTGACGTCTCATCCAGCAGCAGCAGGGTGCGCCCCTTGGCGTGGGTGAGCAGATAGTGCCAGCGGCTGCGGCCAAAGGCGACTTCGGGGGGAAAGCAGTAGCGTTCCAGCTTAACGATGGCGCCCAAATCATCGGTTCGGGCCGCGCGCACGGTCAACACAGGGAGTCCTTGTTCGGTTATTTATCTTCAGCACCAGAAATGCGACTTGTATCACAAGTTACCAAAGCAGAATATTAGGCACTGTAACCTCTTGTTTCCCCTCGCGCCATTGTCGTGCTTGTCGGTGCATCGAAGCCCACTGGGGATACTGCCATTCAAGGCAGTCTGATCTGTGGAGCCGAAGAACTATGAGTACCTATGTCATCGTCGAAGAGCTGGGCGACTGGCCCTGCCATGCCGATTATCTGCTGACTGCCCGCACCTACCTGCAACACGGCGTGCCGACCACGGGCGGCAGACCCCGCATCATCAACCTCTGCCGCGATCTGGAGCACCTGAGCGCGGGCTACTACTGCTCCCTGCTGGCGCAGGCCCGGGGCCATCACTGTCTGCCGGGATTGCAAGCCATCAGCGTGTTGCAACCCCAGCAGCCACCGGCCAAGCTGTGGCGCAAGGTGCAGGGCTGGCTGGCCCAGCAGAGCGAGGATCGCATTCGGGTGCGCGCCATCTTCGGTCAGAGCGAACAGAGTGAGCTGGCGGGGCTGGCTCGCTACTACTACGGCCTGAGCCAGTTGCCGCTGCAGGAGCTGACCCTCAAACGCGGTCGGCACGGCTGGTCGGTGCGCCAGCAACAAAGCCTGTCTCCGCTGGATCTGAGCCAGAGCGAGAAGGCGCTGATGCTGCACCATGCCCAGGCGCTGGTTGGCGCCGGGGATGGGGAGCATGCGGCGCCGCTTTACCAGCTCGCCATCCTGGTGGATCCCGATGATGGCCGCGCCAGCAGCGATGCCCTGGCCCTCGACCGCTTCATCAAGGCGGCCGCTGCACAGGGGATCCAGGCCGAGATACTTGCCCCCTCCGCCATAGAGCGGCTGCCGGAGTTCGACACCCTCTGGCTGCGGGCAGAAACCGCCGTCGGCCACTACACCTTCGAATTTGCCCGCCGCGCCGAGCAGCTCAAGATGCCGGTGATCGACAGCTCCCGCGCCATCCTCGCCTGCAGCAACAAGCTCTACCTCTACGAGCTGATGGTGCGCAGCGGCGTGCCCATGCCGCCCACCATGGTGGTCACCCGCCGTGGTCGCCACCAGGTGGACGAGCTGGTGCAGCGGCTCGGCCTGCCGTTGATGGTAAAAGTGCCCGACGGTGCCCAGGGGCGGGATCTCGCCATGGCCAGCGATGAACAGCAGCTCGCCCGCCTGTTGGACGAGGGACTGGGTCGCTCCGCCCTGCTGCTGGTGCAAAGCCGGATCCCTGCCGAATTTGACTGGCGCATCGGCTTTCTCGACGGCTCGCCGTTGTTCGCCTGTCGCCGCTACCGCCCGGAACCCGGCAACCGCATCCGCCGCCGCAAACACCCCCTCGACATGAGCCGGATAGAGGCACTACCGCTCACCGAGGTACCGGAGCGAGTGCTGCAAACAGCCCGCCGCGCCGTGCATCAGCTCGGCAACGGCCTGTTCGGGGTCGACCTGCGCCAGCAGGGGCGCGACTGCGTGCTGCTGGAAATCATCGACAATCCCTGGATACGTGGCGATATTGAGGACAGAGAGGCAAAGGACCTCTACGAGCGCCTGGCCAGGGCCTTCCGGCAACGGCTGGAAAACCGGGGGCAGAGCGCGGCAGGATAACAAGCATCGACAGCAGAGGTGATTATGATGACAGCGGATTGGTGGGACATAGCGCCCCTTGGCTGGGAGAACATCCTGGCCTGCCTGGTATGCGGCACCCTGGTGGGGCTGGAGCGGCAACTGCGCGGCAAGCCGGTCGGGATCCGCACCTCTTCGCTCATCATTCTCGGCACTTACTGCTTTCTCGCCATCGGTGCCGCCGTCAGCCCCCAGGGGGCCGATCAGGCACGGGTGCTGGGTCAACTCATCACGGGGATCGGCTTTCTTGGCGCCGGCGTCATGATGACCCGGGATGGTCAGGTACTGGGCGTCACCTCGGCTGCGACCGTCTGGATGCTGGCGGCACTCGGCGCCCTCATCGGCATGGAGATGCTGCACCAGGCCGTGCTGCTCACCGGCGTCACCCTGGCCATTCTGGTGGGGGTGGATTATCTCGAGACCAGCTTCAATAGTCTGCGCCGCGGTGTGCACAACCGGCTGGAGAGCTGGCGCCACGGCAATAGCCATGCGCCTGCCGCCAATACCCATCAGGACGAGCTTGGCAGCGGTATCGAGAAGTAACCCACCACAATGAACAAGGGCTCCAAACTGGAGCCCTTGTTGTTACTCGCCAGCCTTATTGCAACAGCAGGAAGCGACCGCTCAGCGGTGGCAAGTCCACCGTCACGCTGCTGCCACCCAGCGCCAGACTCTCACCGCTTTGCAGATCCACCAGGGCACTTCCACTGCGCAGTTTGCCGACCGGCAGGGCATAGCTTTGAGGCGTGGTGGAGACGTTGAGAAGGTAGACAATCTGCTCTGCCGCCGTCTGTTTGATGTCGCCATAAACGCTGCCATCGGCCACCAGCTTGACTCGCTCCCCCTGATAGAGGGCAGGATGCGTGGCGCGCATCGCCAGCAACTGGCTGAGCCACTGCTTGAGTTCGGCCTGATCGCTGTTCGGCACGAAACCGGTGACACCGGGCACCTTGCCATCGCTGCGGGCCACGTGATCGTCACAGAGTCCCTGCGCCGCACAGTCGCCACTCACCTGCTTGGCAAAGCCCGGCACCTCGTCGCCAAACTCCTCGCCGTAATAGAAGGTGATGGGGCCTGAGCGAGCCGCGAGGAAGCTGAAGGCCGCCTTGTGGCGCTGCCAGTAGTCCGCCGGATTGAAATTTCCCCGCTCCAGCAGGTCACCGAAGCGTACCAAATCGTGGTTGCCCAGCATCAGATTTGGCATGGCGTGGTTCGGATAGCTCTCCACCTTGTTCCAGCTGGCATCCAGCACGCTGGCCCCCTGCCCGCCCTTGCCGGACTCCTCCACCGCCAGCGCCTGTACTATGCCGTAGCGCAGCGGGAAGTCGAACGCCGAGGAGAGCGCCGGCTTGTCGCTCGGGCCATAGGCCTGGGCCCGGATCTCGTCAGCACTCTTCCATACCTCACCCACCATGTAGCCCAGGGTGCCCCACTGCTGGCCCGCCGCCTTGCGTGTCGCACTGGCCTGTTCGACTTCGCCGCGAATGGCACGCCATTCGTCCAGCCCCAGCTGATAGGCCTGATCCAGTCGCCAGCCGTCGATGCCGTACTGTTCGACCCAGTAACGTGCCACCTCCTTGAAGTAGGCGAGGCTCTCGGGTTGGCTGTAATCCACCAGCTGACCGGGATAACCGGTCCCCCCGCTCTTGAGCGCAGGCTGGCGCCCCGCTGGCGACGGCTTGCTCACTCCCACCTTGTTGACGTGACCGAACACGCCATCGAGAAAGACGTAAAGGCCGCGCTGGTGCGCCGCATCCACCAGCTGTTTGAGCTGGGCATTGCTGCCAAAGTTGGGATCCACGGTGAAAAAATCACAGGCGAAGTAGCCGGTAGCATCCAGCTTGTCATCCCCACCCTGACCCGCGCAGGAGTCAAATACAGGGGTGAGCCAGATGGCGTTGACGTTGAGACTCTTGATGTGATCCAGGCTGTCGATGATCCCTTGCAGATCGCCGTTGTGCCCGGAGGGGCCATAACCGACGCCATAGTTGGCGGCGCTGTCGCCATCGACGAAAGACTCCACCATCACCTGATAGGTTCTCAGGTTGCAGGCGGCCTGGTCATTGCCATAACAGGCGCGGCTGGCCGAGGTCACAGGTGGATTGACCACGGGTGGCTGAGCCTCGCTGCTGGAGCCACCGCCCCCGCTGCCGCACGCCGTCAGGAACAAGGCGGCCCCGAGCAGGCCGCCATAGCGCAAACGTCCTTGTTTCATTGTTATCTTCCCGCTGTGGTGGTGCTGGCGCAGAACGCGCCACCCTTGAGGTCATGATACCCAGCTCACCATTGCGGGTCTGTGACTGAAAACGTTACCCGCTTCAGTCGGTTAGAGCCCCTCTGACTGACAGTTGGCACGTACCCGGTTCAAAGCACGCCGGCAGAGGCGAAGCGATAGTTGACTGACAGCCAGAAGGCGCGGCCCGGTTCGGGGATACGACCAATCTGCTCATACCCCAGCCCAGCCTGGCTGGCGTGTACCGACTTGGAGAGATGCTCGTAGTAGAAGGTATCGAACAGGTTGTCGATACCGGCGGACAACTGCCACCCTTCGCTCACCTGCCAGGCACCGCTCAGATTCATGGTGAAGAAACCAGGTGTCTCCCCCTGATCCTGACCGGCCACTGTGCCAGATCCCACATCGACCCTCTTCTGCGCCGCGACGGCGCGCCCCAGCAGCGTAAAGCTCCAGTCCTCATCCGGCTGCCAGCCCAGGGCCAGCTTGCCATCGAGTGGCGGCATCTGGGCCAGCGGCTTGCTGTCGCTCTGGTTTTCGCCGTAGACCACTGCCAGACCACCATCGAGGCGCCACTGTTCGGCAAACTGCCAGCGCCCTTCCAGCTCGCCGCCCCGGGTCTGAGCCTCTATGTTGCGCACCTGGTTCGACTTGCTGTGATAGAGCAGGTAGTCCTTGATGTCGGCACTGAACAGGGAGAGGGTCAGATCCAGATCGCGGCTGCGCAGGGCCAGCCCGGCATCCCACTGGCGGCTGCGCTCGGGGTTGAGGGTAAAGGGGACGCTGTCTTTGCTGCGCTCCCAGTAATCCGGTGCCCGCTCGGCCTGGCCCCAGGCCAGATAGCTCGACCAGGCTGGCGACCACTGGTATTCGTAGCGGCCAAAGCCGCTGTCGAGCACCAGCTTGTCGCTATAGAGGGTCTGATCGCCGGCGCCATATTTGGTGGTCTCCACCCGATCCTGACGATAACCCCCCTTGTAGCTGTGGGCCCCCTGCTGGCGACCCAGCTCGCTGAACCAGCCTTGCTGTTCGAATCGCAAAGTACGCTGGCGAGGCTGGCTGGCGTAATCCACACCGCTGCGGGCCCTGTGCTGATCCCGGTTGGCATCGAGTCCGGCGGTCAGCAACCAGTCGGCCGGCAGGGCGATATCGTTGGCCCAGCGGCCGCCGGTATTGCGACGATCCGGGTTGGAAAGCATCTTGATGCCGCTGTTTGGCCGCAGGCTGAAGTTGTCCATGATGTGGTCTATGTCGTTGTCCCACAGCGTCAGCTCACTGCGGCGCCACTGCTGGCTGATCGCCTCCTGCTTGAACTTGAGACCGAAAGACTCCCGGTCGAACATGGGGCCATCCATCATGCGATCCGCGTAGGCGGCGCGGGCGTTGCTGCGCTCGGCGGTCAGCTCGAGCAGGGTGTTGTCGCCCGGCGTCCAGCCCAGCTGGGCCGTGCCGTTTTCCCGGCGATAGAAGGAGCGCACCTTGTCGCCATGACCATCGCGGTAGTCATCGCTGTCGGAGTGGGTGAACTGGCCGCGCAGATAGCCCTCGGGGGCGCCGACGGTGGCATCCAGCATCTGGTCGTCACGACCGGAACTGCCATACAGCGCCGAGGCTTCGGCCTTGACACCGGGAGCACTGAACTCGGGTCTGTCTCGCTCGAACAGCACGGTTCCCGCCAGGGTGGCACCCTGCTCCAGGGATTGCGGCCCCTTCAACACCCGTATCCGGTCGAAAGATTGGGGAAACACATAGGCGGTGGGCGGGTCCATGCGACCGCCACAGCCGCCGGCCAGCATGCCGCCATCCATCTGCACGTTGAGGCGGGACATGCCCATCCCCCGCAGCACGGGGTCTCCCCCCAGCCCCCCCTTGCGCACCATGCTCATGCCGGTGACGTTCTTCAGATAACCGGCGCCATCGGCGGCAGGCATGGGGGACCCCGGCTTCTTGGGATCCAGCGTCACTTCCAGAGTGCTGGTCGGGCGGCTGGCAACCACCACCATGGGCTCCAGCCGTTGCACCTGCTCCTGACCGGCTGCGCCGTGGCAGGCGAGGCCGCCCACCAGCAAGGCGAGAGGGGTCCGCATAAAATGAGCCATGAATTTTCCTTATCTATCTGTTTATCTTGTTTTTTTAACCTCTACCAACAAACCTTTCTGCTGGGGAAAGGTTTGCCGTCTGGCCGTAAAAAAGGCCTGCGACCAAGATGTGGCAAGCCTTGTCAGGCGACGGCAAGAGAGGGTTGGCAAAATGTTGCGCAGGTTTTACCCAAATTGGGTAGAGAAGGCAAACGGACAAACATTCCAGTTACAGGAATCTGGGGATGGCTCACAAAAAAGAGAGTTAGTTGAACGCCTCCCGCTCATTGATGGGTTTGATCAGGTGATACACCTCGTGGGCCGAGAGGGTGCAGCCAGCGGGCCATTCCAGCTGATGACGGCGGTTGATGAAGACCCTGGCACAGCGCCGCTCAGAATCCAGCGCCGCAAACAGGGGCTGTGCGCGCCAGGGGGCCAGATCCAGCGCTCCCGTGGTACCGTCGGAAAGCACCACAAACAGCCGCCATCCCTGCAAATATTCCACATCGATAAAGACCGGCATCCCTTCGGCTCCGATTGAGAAAATTCGGCGCCATTATAAACAAGCCCCCAGCGCCGCTTTGCAGGACGGATCACACTTTTTCCAGCCATTTATGCTGTCTTCAATCCCTGCGTCTTGTCACATAAAAGGCATAAATCGTGCCAGAACATCTCTTTTACCGGCACCTGATGCAACCTTTCCCCAAGCACAAGGTCATAACCCTGCAATATAAAAACAATGTGCCCGAGGACGGGTGCAAACAGGCTTGTAGGAACAACAATGACCACTATCAAACAATGGCTGGGACCGTTTTGGCCCATCGCCGTTTTTTCATTTATCGCGCTTGTCTCTCTCTCCGCCAGCCGAGTCGGCCTCGGCGTGTGGCAACTGGAACGGGTCGATGCCGTCGCAGGTTGGCCAGAGATGCTGCTGCAAGGGCTGCGGGTCGATATCGCGACCCTCTGCTGGATATGGGGTGTCCCCGCCATGCTGACCATGCTGCTGGCCGGGCCCCACGCCATTGGCCGGGCCTGGTTGCAACTCATCAGGGTCTGGCTGACGCTGGGACTCTGGCTGATGCTCTTCCTCGAGATCTCCACTCCCTCTTTCGTGACCGAGTACGGCGTGCGGCCCAACCGCCTCTATGTGGAGTACCTCATCTATCCGAAAGAAGTGCTCTCCATGCTGTGGGCCGGCCGCAAGGGTGAACTGCTGATCGCCATGTTGTTCAGCCTGCTGACCCTGGGAGGAGGTTGGTGGCTGAGCGGTCGTCTGCTGCGCGGACTCAGCTTCCCCCGCTGGTATCTGCGCCCGGCCTTCGCCCTGCTCATTCTCGCCATAGGCTTCCTCGGCGCCCGCTCCAGTCTGGGTCATCGCCCTCTGAATCCGGCCATGGTCGCCTTTGCCAGCGACCCTCTGATCAATGCCCTCACCGTCAACTCCGCCTACTCGGTGTTTTTCGCCATCAAGCAGATGGGGGGCGAAGAGGATGCCAGCCAGTTCTATGGCCAGTTGCCTCGGCAACAGATCCTCGACCTCATTCGCCAGGAGAGCGGCCGCGAGCTCCATGACTTCAGCTCGACGGCCCTGCCCAGCCAGACCTTCAACGAAGCCAGCTATAGCGGCCAACCCAAGAATCTGGTGATCCTGTTGCAAGAGAGCCTGGGAGCCCAGTTCGTCGGCTCCCTCGGCGGTCTGCCACTCACCCCCAATCTGGATGCGCTCTCGCAACAGGGTTGGGCATTCGAGCAGCTCTACGCCACTGGCACCCGTTCGGTGCGCGGCATAGAAGCTGTGCTGACCGGTTTCACGCCGACCCCGGCCCAGGCCGTGGTCAAGCTAGGCAAGAGCCAGACCAACTTCTTTACCATCGCGGATCTGCTCAAGCAACGCGGCTACGACACCAGCTTCATCTATGGTGGCGAGAGCCATTTCGACAACATGCGCAGCTTCTTCCTCGGCAACGGCTTCACCACCATAGTCGAGCAGAAAGACTTCAAGAACCCGGTATTCGAGGGGTCATGGGGCGCCTCCGACGAGGACCTGATGACCAAGGCCGACGAGACCTTCAAGGCGCTGCACAAGGAGGGCAAGCCCTTCTTCAGCCTGGTGTTCAGCTCCAGCAACCACGATCCTTTTGAATTCCCGGACGATCGCATCGCGCTCTACGAACAACCCAAGCAAACCCGCAACAACGCCGCCAAGTACGCGGACTACGCCATCGGCGAGTTCTTCAAGAAGGCGAAGCAGTCCGACTACTGGAAAGACACCCTGTTTCTGGTCATCGCCGACCACGACAGTCGGGTTGGCGGTGACAGTCTGGTCCCCATCCCCCGCTTCCACATTCCCGGCGTCATCGTCGGTGACGGCATAGCCCCGAAGCAGGACCCGCGCATCGTCAGCCAGATCGACATGGCACCGACCCTGCTCTCCCTGATGGGGATAAGCGCCGACTATCCCATGCTGGGCAAGGATCTGACCCGCATGCCAGCCGACTGGCCGGGGCGCGCCATCATGCAGTACGACAAGAACTTTGCCCTGATGCGGGGCAAGGATGTGGTGATCCTGCAACCGGAGCGTCCGGCGCAAGGCTTCATCTATGAGGATGCCAGCGAAACCCTCACACCTGCACCGCAACCGGATGCCATGAAGGATGCCGCCCTCGGGCTGGCGCTGTGGGGGAGTCTGGCCTACCAGAAAGGGCTCTACCAGACGGCGCCGGATACCCGGACAGTGCTGAACTGACCCCGCCAACGCAACAACATAAAACCCGCCAGTTGGCGGGTTTTATGTTGGGCGAGACATGCCATCAGATATTGAGGAAACAGGGCAGGGAACGGCTGAATCTGTGCTCGAACACCAGCGAGGTTTCGAGGTGCACCACCTCTTCCCGTGAAGTGAAGTGATCGAACACGAAGTTGCGCAGGTGCTCGGTATCGGCGACGCAGAGGTGCACCAGAAAGTCATCCTTGCCACCCATGTGAAACAGGCTGATCACCTCGGGCAGCGCCAGTATGGCATCGCGGAAGGCATCGATGATCTGGCGGCTGTGGCGCGCCAGTTGCAGCGAAACCATGGCCTGGATATGGCCACCCAGTGCCTGATGATCCACTTCGCAATGTGCCCCCTTGAGCACCCCGTCCTGCTGCAGCTTGCGCACCCGCTCCAGGCAAGTGGACGGAGCCACCCCGACCAGGGCAGCCAGATCCTTGTTGGTCATGCCCGCATCGCGAAACAGATGGGCCAGGATATCCAAATCCAGTTGATCCAGGTTTCTCATCTTAACTCCTTGAACCGATCAATTTTTTAGACTCTGCCCGTAAACCGGGCCGAACACAACGCAGATTGACATAGAGGCTGCACCCCCTATGCTTTGGCGCACTCAGGATCCGGGCCATGTCAGGCCCCCTCCCCCTTGCAGGCCTCATAAGGACCTTTATGTACTCGTCTCATCCCTTCTGGAGCCAGGAAGTGCCCCGCGTCGATGGCCAGTTGCTGCTGACCCCCTGCCCCGGCACCCAGCAAGTACCGCTGCCACTGGCGCTGGATCAGCTGAGGTTTGCCGGTGCCCACGGGGTAGTGACGCTCATGACCGCCACCGAGCTGGCAGAGCTGGATCTGGCGCACCTCGGTCGTCAGGTCGAGCAGGAAGGCATGCGCTGGTTCCACCTGCCCATCGAAGATGATCAGGCCCCCGATGCCGCCTTCGAACACGCCTGGCAGCTGGCGTTGCCACAACTGAGCGCGCTGCTGCACGATGGCAAGCATCTGGTCATCCACTGTCAGGGGGGCAGCGGCCGCACCGGTCTTGTCGCGGCCGCCCTGCTGATCTCCCTCGGCCAGCCACAACAGGAGGCCATGGCCGCCATCAAGGCCCACAGGCCCAAGGCCTTCACCCTGCCGGCGCATCGCCAATGGCTGGATGCCATGGCCACGCGGCTGGATCAGGCCGACTGACCCTGAGCGCTGGCCCTACTTGGGTTGCTGATAGGTAAACACCTTGCCGATATCTTCCACCCGATAGCTGGTGAGCTGGTAGACGTAGTAGTTGAGCCAGTTGGAAAACAACAGGTGGCCATGGCTGCGCCAGCTGGCGCGCGGCGGCTGGGCTGGATCATTGTTCGGGTAGTAGTTGACCGGAATGACGGGGTCGAGACCGGCCGCCAGATCCCGCTGATACTCCCCGTCCAGGGTCAGCACATCGTATTCAGGGTGGCCGGTGACAAATACCTGACGACAATCCTTGGTGGCCGCCAGGTAGACCCCCGCCTCCTCGGACTCGGCAAAGATCTGCAGGTCGGTGTGGGCACGGATGAGATCCCCGTCGAAGGCCGCATAGCGAGAGTGAGGCGCCACGAACTCGTCGTCGAAACCGCGCAGCAGCGGCTCGTTCTCATCGAGGCGATGATGGCGATAGACACCGGAAAGCTTCTCGCCATGGGTCTGCTTCTCCATACCATACAGGGCCTTGAGCGCCGCCTGTACGGCCCAGCAGAGGAACAGGGTCGAGGTCACGTGTTGATGGGACCACTCTATGATCTCGACGATGCGCGGCCAATAGACCACCTCCTCGAACTCCACCAGCCCGAGTGGTGCCCCCGTGATGATCATGCCGTCATAGTTGTTGCCGCGAACCTGCTCGAAATCATGATAGAAGTTCTCGAGATGGGCCTGAGGCGTGTTCTTTGACTCCCTGTCATCGATGCGCAGCAAATCCACGTCCACCTGCAGCGGCGAGTTGGAGAGCATCCGCATCAGCTGGATCTCGGTTTCAATCTTCTTGGGCATCAGGTTGAGGATCAACACCCGCAATGGGCGGATGTTCTGGGTGACGGCCCTGGATTCCGTCATCACGAAGATGTTCTCCTGCCCCAGCACTTCGGCGGCAGGTAACTGATCCGGGATCTTGATCGGCATGCTTACTCCCTGTACTGCATCGGTAAATATGTCTGGACATCCAGAAGCCTATAACAAAGCCACCCAGCCTGTCATCAGATACCTTTTGTATTCACCCCCACCTTTGACTAGCATACGGCTCAGTGTGTCTCTCGCAGCCAAGACAATGACAGGTATCAAAATTTCCGTAGACCGACTGCAAGTCGGCAATTTCGTCTCTCTGCCACTGGGTTGGCGCGAACACCCCTTCCTGTTTTCCAGCTTCAAGCTCAAGAATGAAGAAGAGATAGAGTTGATCCGTCGACTCGGGCTCAAGATGGTCACCATCATTCCGGACAAGAGCGATGCGCCGCCCAAGCCACTGAGCCAGATCCAGGCACAGCCTGCCGAGGTGCCGGACACCTCGCTGCGCCAGGCCGAGATGCAGCGGGATAAAGAGCAGCGCATCGAGCAGTTGCAACAGTATCGTCGTGATTTGCAGCAGTGCGAGAAGCAGTTCCAGCAATCTCTGGCGCAGGTACGCAGCGTCATGAGCAAGATCCAGTCCCGTCCCCTCAACGCCATCGGCGAGGCCCAGGAGCTGATCAACGCCATGACGGAGCAACTGCTGGCGGTGGATGAGATGGTGCTGCACCTGGTCTCTGACAGCGAAGATAGCAACAACCTCTACTTCCACTCCCTCAACGTCAGCGTGCTCAGCATGCTGCTGGCCAAGGAGTGCAACATGTCGGCCGACGAAATTCGCCAGGTCGGCATGGGCGCCCTGTTCCACGACATCGGCAAGCTGAAGATCCCGAGCCAGATACTGCGCAAGACAGAACCACTCACCAAGCCGGAGCAGAACCTGATGGCCCAGCATTCACGCTACGGCCTGGATCTGCTCAATCTGGCCAAGGATTTCCCCGCCGAGGCGAAAGGAATCGTGCTGCATCACCACGAATATCTGGATGGCAGCGGGCCCGAGGGGCTCAAGGGTGGGCAACTCGACCCGCTCACCCAGATGGTGTCGCTGATCAACGAGTACGACAACCTCTGCCACCTGCAGGCCAAGGTGCCCTACTCGGCCCTGAGCGGCCTCTACAAACAGCGCAAGGCCCAGTTCAACCCTGAATACCTCAGCATGCTGATCCGGCTGATGGGCATATACCCGCCAGGCAGCGTGGTGCAGCTCTCCAACGGTCAGGTGGGACTGGTGATGTCGGTCAATGCCTCCCGCCTGCTCTACCCCTCTGTGCTGGTGTACGATCCGCGCATCCCTCGCCAGGAGGCTGTCATCATAGATTTGCAGCAGGCCGAGCTGTCCATCGCCAAGGTAATCCACCCCAAACGACTGCCGCCAGCCGTGTTTGAATACCTCAATCCGCGTACCCGGATCAGCTACTACTTCGAGCAAGCCAAACCCTGATTGCCCCGGCCATGGTGCATGGCCGTCCCAGTTCACTTCCCCAGCCCAAGGAGCCCCCATGCGTATCGAGATCATCAGTACCGGAGACGAGATAGTGACTGGGCTGGTGGTGGATACCAATGCCGCCTGGCTCAGCGCCCTGCTGCTGGATCAGGGCTGGCAGGTGCGCCGCCGCGCCACAGTGGGGGACAACCTCGCCGACCTGAAAACCGTGCTGCAGGAGAGCGCCAGCCGCGCCGACGTGGTGCTGGTATGCGGCGGTCTGGGCCCCACCGCCGATGACCTCACAGCGCAAGCGGCGGCCGAAGCGTTCGGACAACCGCTAACGCTGTTCCCTGAGTGGCTGGCCACCATAGAGGTACGCTACGCCAGTCGGGGCCGCCCCATGGCGCAAAGCAACGCCAAGCAGGCCTGGCTGCCACAGGGGTGCGAGATCCTCGACAATCCGGTCGGCACCGCCTGCGGTTTCGTGGTCAGTCAGATGAACAGCCTGGGCCCGTGTCAGCTCTTCTTCACCCCGGGCGTACCGTTCGAGTTCAAGCAGATGGTGCGCGAGCAGATCTTGCCGCGCCTCAAACAGCTGGCTGGCGCGCAGACCGATACCGAGCTGCGCCGTTTCTACAGCTTCGGCATCTCGGAATCGGCCCTCTCGGACATGCTGGATGCGGCGCCCTGGCCGGCAGGCATAGAGCTGGGCTACCGCTCCGCCATGCCGTTGATCGAGCTGAAACTCATCGGCCACGGTGCGACCAGGGCAGACATGGAGGCCGCCGAGGCGCGGCTGCTCGCAGCCATCCAGCCCTGGCTGGTGGGACGCGGGAATGACGAACCCGCGCAGCAGATCCTGACCCTGCTGGGAGACAAACCGCTGACGCTGCTGGAGGGGGAGAGCCGGGGCGCCCTGCTTGCACTCTGCCACGATCATCCCCTGCTGGAGGCTCACTACGGCCCCCATCTTGCCAGCGATCTGGCATTGCTGCCCGGCACCGCAGCAGGCTTGCATCTGACCATAGGACAAGAGGGGGCTGACGGCGTGCCGCTGCTGCTCTGCGCCCATGGGCAGCAGACCGGCCAGACGGTGAGGGTCAACCATCCGGACCCCGAAAGCCGACGCAAGATCCTCGCCTTCGCCGCCCTCGACATGCTGCGCCGCCACCTGCAAGGCTTGCCAGTGCTTGGCGACTACCTCACCCTGCCCAGAACGACGCAGCGCAGCAGTTAGGCATCAACCGCCGCTACCCGCGCAAGCTGGCATCGGCGTACGCTTCAATCCAGACTCTTCTTGAACCTGTGGGCGGCCAGGGTCAGCACCAGCAGGGTGAACCCCGCCAGCCAGAGCACATCCGGCAGCAACTCCGACAGCTCCCCGCCCCGCAGCACTATGCCCCTGATCAGCCTCATGAAGTGGGTGGCAGGCAGCACCTCTGCAATCCACTGGGCCGCCACCGGCATCCCCTCGTACGGAAACATGAAGCCCGACAGCAATATGGATGGCAGCAGTATGAACACCGTCATCTGCATCGCCTGCAACTGGGTCTGTGCCAGAGTGGAGATGAGCAGCCCCAGAGTCAGGCTGGCGGCAATAAACAACAGGGTCGCCAGCAGCACCTGACTGAGTGCCCCGTTGATCGGTACGTCAAAGATGAAGTGGCCGAGCCCGAGTATGATGGCCACCTGGACCAGCCCCACCCCGATATAGGGCAGTATCTTGCCAAGCATCAGCTCCATGGAGCTGACCGGGGTAGTGATGAGCAGTTCCAGATTGCCGCGCTCCCGTTCGCGCACTATGGCCGCCGAGGTGAACATGATCATGGTCATGGTGAGGATCACCCCGAGCAGACCGGGCACTATGTTGACCGCAGATCGCCTAGCCGGATTGAAGTAGAGCACCGTCTCGAAAGTGGGTGGGGTAGATTCAAGGCCCGGTTTCAGATCCGAGAGCGGCATGTTGCGAAGGCCGAGCAGGGCCCCGGCTATCATGGTATCCGAGCCATCCACCAGCCACTGCCCTGCCGTCTCACCGGCGCTGAGGCGGCGGCTCAAGTCAGGGGGCAGCACCAGCACGGCCCGCACCTCGCCCCGGGTCAGGGCGGCTTCGGCTTCCTGTATCCCCACGTAATGACGTTCTATGCGCACCACCTGGCTCGCCTTCACCGCCTCCACCAGCAGCCGTCCCGGCACGCTCTGGCTCATCTCCACCAGCCCCACCGGTATGTGGCGCACATCCGTGTTGATGGCGTAGCCGAACAGCAGCAGCTGGATCAGGGGTATCATCACCACCATGCCAAACGTCAATCTGTCCCGCGCCAGCTGCCTGAGCTCTTTCTGGGTAATGGCCCAGAGCCGTCGCAGACTGTTCATCGACTCGCTCCTTCAGGGCTCATCACCGCCACAGTGCCAAAGGTCAATCTGTCACGCGCCAGCTGCCTGAGTTCTTGCTGGGTAATGGTCCAGAGCCGTCGCAGACTGTTCATGCCTCTGGCTCCTGACCGGTACAGCTGACAAACACATCCTCCAGACTGGGCCTGACCAGCGCCATGGCAGCTCCGCTCAAGGCCGGACAGGCCTGCTGCAACCAGGCAAGCGGTTCAGCCAGCTCCTTGTCCACCAGCACCCGCAACCGCTGGCCAAGCTGGGCGGCGGATCGCACCTGTGTCAGCTGCAGCAACTGCTGCTTGAGCAACCGCAAGTCGCTGGTCTGCACTTCCACCACCCGGGTGCTCATGGCATCCATCAGCGCCTGTGGTGACCCCTGGGCCCGCACCTGCCCGGCCTCCATGATGGCCAGCGCATGGCAGCGCTCTGCCTCGTCCATGTAGTGGGTGGTCACCAGTATGGTGGTGCCCCCTTCGCTGAGATCGAACAGTTTCTCCCAGAAATCGCGCCGGTTCTGCGGATCCACCGCCGAGGTGGGTTCGTCGAGCAGCAACAGGTCCGGATGGTGGATCACTGCCGCCGCCAGCGCCAACCGCTGCTTCTGGCCGCCGCTCATGGCACCGGCCCGCTGCCGCGTCAGCGACGTCAGTTCATAGGTTACCAGCAACGCGTGCAGGCGCGCCGTCAGCGACTGGCCAGCCATGCCGTGAATGCGCCCCATAAACTCCAGATTTTCCCAGGTCGTCAGCTCGTCATAGAGGGAGAACTTCTGGGTCATGTAGCCGATCCGGCGCCTGAGCGCTTCAGCCTGTTTCGGAATGCTCAGACCCAACACCTCCACCTCTCCCGCCGAGGGAGTGAGCAGGCCGGTCAGCATGCGCAGTGTGGTGGATTTGCCGCAGCCGTTGGGGCCGAGAAAACCGTGGATCTGCCCTCTGGGCACGCAGAGATCCAGCCCGTTCACCGCCAGAAAATCGCCAAAGCGCCGGCTGACCCCCTTGGCAAGGATCGCCAGCTCACTCATGAGCAGGCCCCTCATCGCCGGGATCGGCCTGCAGCGGCAAGCCGCTCGGCAGATCCTGCGCCCCGTCGGGCAGGTCTATCTCGGCCAGATAGACGAGTCGGGCCCTGTCCTGTTCGTTGAGGGCGTAGTAGGGAGTGAAAGCCGGTTCTTTCGAGATCCAGCGCAACCGGCCGGTGAGCGGCTCGGTCACCCCATCCACCACCACCCGCACCGGCTGGCCGATGCGGTAACTGGCGAGGGAGGGCTCAGGCACATAGACCCGGGCGTAGGGTGCCTGATCCGCCTGAATGGCGGCCAGCACGGCACCGACCGACACCCTTTCGCCGATATGATAGGGCAGGCTGTCGAGTCGACCACTGCGAGTGGCAGTGATGGAGAGATCCGCCAGCTCCCGTTCGGCCAGCGCTACCTCGGCACTGGCTGCCTGCAAGGCAGCATCGGCCTCGTCAATGTCTTCGCTGCGCACGCCACGGGCCAACTTGTCGAGCTGCTGGCGGGCCCCATCCTGCTCGGCCAGCGCGCCGTCGCGCAGGGCGCGGGCCTTGTCGAGATCCGCCGGGCTGACCAGCTTCTGACGCACCAGTCGGTCGATGCGCACGAAGTTGCGCTCGCTCTCCCTGACATTGGCTTCAGCCTTGTCGAGATTGGCACGGGCGGCGGCAATGTCCTCCGGTCGCTCGCCATTGGTCATGCGGGCGAGGGCAGCACGAGCTTGCGCCTCCCCGGCACGGGCGCGGGCCAGCACCGCCTGCTGGCGGCGATCGTCCAGCCTTGCCAGCAGGGTCCCCTCCTCCACCATGCTCCCCTGGGCCACCGGCAAGGCCCGGATAATCTCGCTGGCGGTGGCAGTCAGCAGCACCCGGTCCCGCTCCAGCGTACCGAGCGCCGTGGTAGAAACCTGCGGCTGGCAGGCAGTCAGCAGGCTAAACAAACCTAAAGGCAACAGGCAATGACGCAAGATCGACACTCCTCTCGTGACCTGCAATCTCGTCCCGATACAAGGCATTCCGGGGCGCTGGGCCGGCACGTCTCTCACTGACAAGCCGGTTCATTGAGTGGTCAGCATACCCGCTGTCATCCCTGATTTCCTCGTCCCAGCTCACCCATTTGTACTTAGCGCGTTGACCCAAAAAGAGAAATACCCGAATACTGCAGACCGGCGTGATGTTGATGACTCGCGTTTTTAATAAAAAGCCGATTAAATGGAAGCAAGAAGCGATCTCACTGGGGATCATGACGAGAGTAAGGGAGCCGGGTGTTAAGCAAAGAGTGGTTACTGTTATCAGCCGATATGGAATACGCCTGTCTGCGCATCGTGCCCGGGCTGACCAAACCCGTTTCGGAGAGCAACATTCTGGCGTTGTTGCAGGCCTCCAACTGTCGCCGCTACCAGCCGCTGCCGGAGGGGATCAAGCAGGCCATCAGCTTGCTCAATACCCTGTTGAGCAACCCGGCCGCCCCGCTGCCCCGTAACCCTGTGCCCATCGCCCAGCGCCACGATGCCCGTGTCACACTGATCGTCGAGAAGGACCGGATGAGCGCCGTCGCCCAGATAACCGCCGATTGGGGTGGCAAGTGTCTCACCACAGAACAGCTGGAGCTGGCAATCCAGGCCAGCGAGGCCAACCAGGGAATTCAGGATGCGCTCATTGCCGCAGCCATACAGACCGCCAGGGAGGCGGCACCGGGCTCCTTGCTCAAGTTGCCGGTGGCGCTGGGCCAGGCAGCGGTCAATGGCAAGGACACCCATCTGGAGCTGCTGGTGGAGACACCCGCCGAGCGGATCCTCAAGCCCCAGGAACAAGATAATGGCCGTGTCGACATGCGGGATCTGGGCACCATAGTCACGGTCAAAGCCGGTGCCCAGTTGATGCGGCGCCACCCTGCGACCAAGGGGGTGCCCGGTTTTACCGTCACGGGCCAGGATCTGCCCGCCAAAGATGGCAAAGACAGCGCCATGAGCGCAGGCGATGGCACTTGTCTCTCCCCTGACGATCCGGATTTGCTGCTTGCCAGCCGGGCCGGTCTCCCCTGCAAGGAAAAAGCGGGCATGAAGGTAGATGAGGTCTTGAGCGTCAAGCAGGTGGATGCTCGCCACGGCCATATCACCTTTGAAGGGGGGCTCATCGTCAATGCCGACGTCCAGCCCGGCATGAAGGTCAAGGTCAGTGGCGACATCGTCATCGGTGGTTTTATCGAAGGGGCCGAGATCGAAGCCGGCGGCAGCATAACGGTACGCCATGGCATCATAGGTCGGCGCAACGAGCAGGGGGAATACCTGTGCCGCCTCAGTGCCCAGGGCGAGATCCACGCCAGTTATGCCCAGTACGCCAAGCTGGAAGCAGGGGGCGACATCCAGATCCAGAGCCAGCTCAACCATTGTTACAGTTGCAGCGGGCAAGACATCAAAGTGGGCGACACCAATATGCGTAAAGGGCATCTGCTCGGCGGCACCAGCATTGCCAATCGCCTCATCATGGCCCCCATTCTGGGCGCCTCAGCGGCCAACCACACCAAGTTGCAGATCCTTGGCGGCTACTTCACCCACAAGGAGCAGGAGCTGGCCCTGCGCCAGCGCAAGCAGGAGTGCCGGGATCAGTTGGACAAGCTGCAGGATCTGCTGCTCAAGTTGCTGCAGTTGCCCACCGACAAACGCAACCCCGAGACCCTGCAGAAGATAAAGCTGATCCGTACCAAGCATCTCGAGGAGAGCAAGCTGCTGGATGAGCAGCTGGAGGCAGCCCAGGAGGAGCTGCAAAAGCTGATGGCGGAGATGGATATCATCGCCACCCAACGGGTCTTCTCCGGGGTCGAGGTGGAGATGGCCCACTATCACTGTCGGGTCGATATCGAGCATGGCCCCATCCACTTTGCCATTCGCGAAGATCAGGTGCAACTGACCCCTTACGTACCGCAAAAATGACCCTGGCCGGAGACAACCGGCCCTCTCCTCATTGCCCTTCCACCTTGCGAGCAGGCGCCCAATACTCGGAATCCATCCCGTCAATCCGTGATCCAGACGGCGATTTTCGCTACACTCGGCCTCCCATTGGCCCCATAGGGCGGGCCAGCCAGACTTCAGGTAGTGAGAGATGTACAAGCTGATCGCATTGGATATGGATGGCACCCTGCTGAACCCCCAGGGCCAGATTTCACCCCGCACCCACGCCGCCATTGCCGCCGCCCGCGCCAAGGGAGTGACAGTGGTGCTTGCCTCGGGCCGCCCCCTGGAAGGGATGAGCCGCTATCTGGCAGAGCTCGGCCTCACGGGTCAGGATGACTACGTCATCTGTTACAACGGCGCTCTGGTGCAGCAGGTTGCCGACCAGCGCATCATCCGCAGCCAGCTGCTCACCGGAAGCGACGCCAGCGCCATCGCCAGACTGGCCGACGAGCTGGAGGTGAACGTACACGGCTTCTCGGTCAGTCAGGGCCTCATCAGTCCCAAAGTCAGCACCTATACAGAGCACGAATCCCGCCTCATCGGCATGCCCATCAATCTGATCGATTTTGCCACTCTGGCGGCCGACGAACAGATCATGAAGGTGATGATGATCGACGAGCCCCCCCGGCTCTCCCGCGCTATCGAACGCCTACCAGCCGAACTGTACGAGCGCTACACTGTGGTGCAGAGCGCCCCCTTCTTCCTCGAATTCATGAACAAGCAGAGCAACAAGGGCACAGGAGTCGCCGCACTGGCCGAACATCTGGGCCTTGACGCCTCCCAAGTCATCGCAGTGGGGGATGCAGGCAACGATCATCACATGATTGAATACGCCGGACTGGGGGTGGCCATGGGCAACGCCACCGATGAAATCAAGGCGCTGGCCCAACACATCACGGGCCGCAACGACGAGGATGGCGTCGCCCAGGTGATCGAGCTGTTCATCCTGAACGCCTGAGCCAAACAAGGGGCCTCCACCAGGGCCCCTTCTGCTATCCGGCCAATCTGGTCAAATGTTTAATATATCCACCACAGCCATCCCCTTCATACCCACTGCATCCCGTCAAGGCCCCTATAAAAGGGACTCAAGCCTGTGTATCGCTCATGATGATTAACATTTCAGTATCATTTCGTTTGACATATTGAACGGCCTTGGCAGACTGAGATCAGGATCCAGGCCGTCATTGCCCACGCTGACCGACGATTCTGGTACTGCGGCACGACCCTGATCCCACGACCATGCCTTGAGGCATGCCCTTGCCCTCTCGCTGGCAGCAAGGGCCTTCCCAAGGCGCAGGACCGCAAAGGATAGCCAAGGTGAATCATGACTCGCATCCCCCACACCCCATGTAAGCCCGTCGTACTGATGACAATGGGTGCCCAGCCCCGCAACGGTCATGCCTATCAGGTAATGACCCACAAATACATCACGCCCCTGGTGGACATCAGTGGCTGCGTCCCCCTGCTGGTACCGACCTGCTGCGGAACGGAAGACCTGGCGCAGTATCTGGATCTGGCCGATGGCGTCTATCTGAGCGGCGCCGGATCCAACATAGATCCTGCCCTCTATGGCCAGGAGAACCTTACCCCGGAGAAGCAGCAGGACAGAGACAGGGATCTGTTCGACATTCCGCTGGTACGTGCCGCCCTCGATCGCGGTCTGCCAATTCTCGGGATCTGTCGCGGCATGCAGGAGATCAACGTAGCCCTCGGGGGCGACATACACCAGAAGGTCTACAACGAGCCCGGTTATGACGATCACAGGGAAGATTCGGACGATCCGGTCGATGAACAGTACGGGGAGAGTCACCAGATTAAACTGGTGCCCGGCAGCTGGTTTGCAGATCTGATGGGGCAACCTGCTATCCCCGTCAACTCGCTGCATGGACAGGGGATCAAGACGCTGGCAAAGGGGCTTGAGCCGCTGGCCCATGCCGAAGACGGGCTGGTCGAGGCCATTCATGCCCCCACCCTCTCCCCCTTCCTGCTGGCGGTACAGTGGCATCCTGAGTGGAAGGCGACCGAAAATCCCCACTCCATCAAGATCTTCCAGGCCTTTGGTGACGCCTGCCGCCAACGCCGTGATGCCACTCCCGACAACTAGTCACCGAACCCACGCGGCTTGAGCTTGGGCAAGCCACCGCGCTCGGGACGCATAGTGCTGCACACATCCATGCCCTTGAGCCCACGCTGGATATGATCCGGCGTGTGGCCAAACACCATGCCGTTGCTGCGATAAAGGTTGTCATCGTCGAGCTCGAACAGCTCGCCACCAATGAGCATCTGTTCACGGCCATCCACCACCTTGCCCCGTTTCAGCGGCAGCGTCATGTCGGTCAGCACCTCGCCGGTGGCACACCCCTCAAGCCAGCGGGCCTCGTCGGAGAATGGGGTAATGGCAATCTCGCGCCAGGAGCCATCCCTGAACTCGACCCTGTATCTGTCAGTGAACAGATCGCATCCAGCCAGTGGCAACAATACCAACAAGCAGATGATTTTCTTTGTTAATTGCACCAAGTCACACTCTCCTGTCGAGACTGACAACAGCATAAATAAATCGTGTCGCCAGCGCACCCCTTCCCCTTGTCTAACCAGCTATGCTGGAAATATCCAACGATAAGGGGCTGTTATGTTTAGCGATAATTTCATTGCCCTACCTACCTTGCAATGGATTGGCGAACACCCGTTCTGGACCCTGCTGACCCTGTTCTTGCTCATCACCCATTTTTTGCGCAGCCCGGGGCGGCGGCGCGAGCTGATTTCCGAGCTCGGCTTCGTCATGATGAGCATGGTCGTGATCCTGCTGATCCAGTTCGAGGGAGGCTGGTTCCGCCTGCCGCTACCCCACCACTGGCTGGTGGAGATCTCCAGTCTGCTGGCCGGTCTGGTGCTGGTGAAGGTCTGGGGCATACTGCTGTTCCAGTTTCTGCTGCCCCTGTGCCAGATCCGCATACCGCGCATCATAGCGGACATCGTCATCACCGTCGGCTACATCAGCTGGTGCCTGTTCCGGCTATACGCTTCCGGCATGGCCCTTGGCGAGATCGTCACCACCTCGGCCGTCATCACCGCCATCATCGCCTTCTCCATGCAGGACACACTGGGCAACCTGCTGGCTGGAGTCTCCATCCAGCTGGACAACTCCATCGCCATCGGTGACTGGTTGCAGGTGGAAGCCATCCAGGGCCGGGTGGTGGAGATCAACTGGCGCGCCACCACCATGGAGACCCGCAACTGGGAAACCGTGGTGATCCCCAACAGCCACTTGCTCAAGCAGCGTTTCACCGTGCTGGGACGGCGACAAAATGCCCCCCTCCAATGGCGGCGCTGGGTCTGGTTCGATCTGACCCTGGATACATTGCCGACCCAGATCATCGCCCTGATCGAGAAGTCCTTGCGGGAAACCAATCTGCCCTGTGTGGCCAAATATCCTCAACCCGACTGTCTGTTGATGAATGTGGAAGGGGGAATTGCCCGTTATGCCGTTCGCTACTGGCTGACCGACCTGGCGCGGGACGACCCGACCGATTCCATGGTGCGCAGCCTGATCGATGCCGCCCTGCGCCGTAACGACCGGCGTCTCACCCCCCCCATTTTCAATGTCTTCATGGCCAAGGAGAAACAGCATCAGGATGCCCGCCACAAGCGCCACACCGTCGAGCGCACCGCCACCCTGCGCAAGTTGCCGCTGTTTGCCATGTTGCAGGAGGATGAGCTGATCCAGCTCGCCGATCAGGTCAAATTCGCCCCCTTTGTCAGTGGTGACATCATGCTGGAGCAGGGGGAGGTTTCCAGCTGGCTGTTCGTGCTGGTCAAAGGAGAAGCTGAAATGCTGGTCAAAGTGGAGGGGCGTGAATTGCCGCTCGGCACCCTCAACACCGGCGACTTCTTCGGCGAGCTGAGCCTGCTCACCGGCGACCCCAGTCCATTCACGGTGCGGGCACTCGGCACCGTTGAAACCTACCGCATCAATCAGGCCATGTTCCAGGAGCTGGTGATGCACAGGGAGTCTCTGGTCGAGCCGCTCTATCGGGTGCTGAGCAGTCGCGAGCAGGAGCAGCAGACACTGTTGGCAAGGGAGGCGGAGTCCATGAAGCAGCCGCCGCAACAGCGTGATCTGCTCAATAAACTGATGAAGCTGTTCAGTGGAGGATGACGTAGCATGGGGCACCACATGATGCCGGGAGACCCCACACAATGTTACTGACCGCACTGGCTTTGAGCGCCAGTTTGCAATTTGACTGCCCGCCAGCCATAGACACCCGCCAGCAGCTGCTGAGCCAGCCTCTCGGCTGGCAAGCCGTGGCCCGGAACAACCAGGGAGAAGCGGGCCAGACCCTGAGCCACAGGCTGGATAACCTGGCCCTGTTCGATGGTGATCCGGGCGAGCTTGCCCAGCTCAAACCGGACAATGGTGACAACGACGAGACTCACTACTGGAGTCTGGACAGCCGCAATCCGCGACTATTTTATCTGGTCTGCCACTATGGGGGCACAGCCATCACCTTGCAGCAGGCGCTCCCCTCGGGCATCAACTACTGCCGCGTCAACCAGACCGACCATGACCAGCTGCTCGGACTGATTTGCCGTCAATAAGGGCCGCAAACAGCAGCCGGCAAAAACGATCAGAGCAGCAGGTCTGCCAGCTCTCCCAGTCCGTTCAGTTCCACATCCGGCAACAATGGCAACTGCCGCCAGGAGCGCTGGCGGTCATTGAGCCAGGCGGCGCGAAAGCCGTGCAGGCGGGCGCCCAGCACATCCGTCACTGAATGATCCCCCACGTGAAGTATCCGGTCTGGTGCCAGCTTGAGGGCAGCCTGCGCCTGGACAAACATGTCCGGCGCCGGTTTCATCCTGGCACCCGCCCCCGCCTTGCAGACCAGGGTGAAGTAATCATTCAGCCCGGCCTGGGCCAGGTCCAGATTGCCATTGGTGATCACCACCAGCGGATAGCGCTCGGCCAGTCGTGCCAGCAACTCATGGGTCGCGTCACTCACCTCAATCTTTGAGCGTTCGACGAGAAAGCCGGCGAACACCTGCTCCGCCTCGCGACTGGCGATGGCTGCCGCCATGCCTCCCTGCAACATGGCCTCATGAATGGTCCGCTGGCGCGCCAGACTGACATCCTGGCGCAGCTCGGGCTGGGCGATCAGCATGGTGCGCTTGAGATCCAGCCAGCGCGGCTTGTCCAGCATGGCGGTCGCCAGGTATTCGCTGCGCAGATGCTCAAGCATCCACTGCTCGGCCAGTTCAATGGCCGGGCCGTTGTCGTAGAGGGTGTCATCGAGGTCGAACGAGATGGCAGCAACCGGCTGCCAACGGCGATAAAAATGCATTCATGCTCCTTCACGGCGGGGTTATCTGGCCCCCTTGTTCATCTTCCGGCATATCTGGCTACCCTGGCGGTTTGGATGCTCAGATAACCCCAGACACTCCTTCACAGAGGTAAAGGTCACTCATCTTCCGGCGTGGCAGGATCCCGCTTTGCTCTTGGGTGGGCATTGTCATAGACCTTGGCCAGATGCTGAAAATCGAGATGGGTATAGATCTGGGTAGTGGAGAGATCCGCATGACCCAGCAGCTCCTGCACGGCACGCAGATCGCCGGAGGACTCCAGCATGTGAGTAGCGAAGCTGTGGCGCAGCTTGTGGGGATGGACGTGGGCATTGAGCGCCTGCTTGTTGCCCCAACCATCGAGCCGCTCCTGTACGGAACGGGCCGACAGCCGCTGTTTGCGCTTGGAGACGAACAAGGCGTCAGCCTCGTCCCCCGCCAGCAGAGGGCGTACCTTGAGCCACTTGTGCAGCCACTCCACCGCCATTCTTCCCATGGGCAGCACCCGCTCCCGCGAGCCCTTGCCGGTCACCTTGAGCTGACGGTCATCGAGCTTGATGTCACCCAGATTGAGCCCCACCAGCTCGGCCAGCCGCAGGCCGGAAGAGTACATCAGCTCCATGATGGCCCGATCCCGTACCGCCAGGGGATCCTGCTCGTCTGTGATGTTGAGCAACTGGTACATCTCGTCCACATCCAGATTTTTCGGCAGCGGTCGCCCCTGCTTGGGGGTCACTATGCCGCGGGCCGGGTTGGCGGTGAGCCGTCCCTGGCGCACCTGCCAGTCGCAGAAACTGCGCAAGGCGGAGATCTTGGTAGAAAGGGAGCGGGGAGCGAGCCCGGCCTTGTGCATCCGGGTCACCAGACTGCGCACCTGGCTCGCCTCGAGCCGGGCCCAGTCGCTTACACCCAGCCTGACCAGCTCGGCGGCCATGGCCTGCAGATGGGATTCATAGTTGCTGCGAGTGTGAGGGCTGAGCTGGCGCTCGACCCTCAGGTATTCGATAAAGGCCGCCAGCTCATCGGCCAGAGAGGCTGGCAGAGGCTCGGCTGCAGGGGCAGACGCTTTGGCCGGTTCCCTAGCCATGGGTCAGTTCAGGCAGACGCAACTGCAACAATCGACCCAGCTGACCCAGCAGCAGGGTGTCGTTATGGGGGCTGAAGTGGCTGGGATCGGAACTGGCAAAGGCCAGCACGCCGAGATCGCCGAGCCGCATCAGGGCCACGGAGTTGACCAGCACATCGTGGCCAAACAAGGCCTGCTTCTCACTCTGGTTGAGGCGGCCAAAATAGTAATCCTGCCCCGGCAGCCGTTGACCCAGCAGTTGCTCGAGTTGCTTGCCATCCGCCATGAAGCGCAGCTCGGGGCCGCTCAACTGGAATTTCTTCGGACTGAGCCAGAGCCGCAGGCCGGTCAGCCGCAGCCGCTGCACGAACGCCTTGCCCATCACGGCGCTCACCTCGAACAGAGACTGGCAACCATAGAGCTCGCCGTAGAGGTCGGCATAGACCCGGAAGATCCGCTCGTTCTCGCTGGCAATCCCCATCAACTCGGTGATCTCCTGCTCCAGCTGCTCGATGCGCTCCCGCTGCCTGTCCATCTGGCGTTCAACCAGAGAGACCGAGCCTTTGCGTTCATGGGGAATGCGGATCCGGTCCAGCGTGGCCGCGTGGCGCTGGAAAAACTCGGGATAACGGGCCAGGTACTCCAGCACTGTGGCTTCATCCACCAGTGGCTCCTGCCGTTTGAGTTCGCTCATAAATTGGTTGGTCCATTACAGAAAAAGGGCACTGGGCCCTGACATTATCGCGCAGCAGAGAGGGCTTGCGCCCTCGTCATGCCTATAACTCTATCTGGCCGTCGAATACATGCTCGGCCGGGCCCGTCATATAGACCGGCTGACCCGGCCCCTTCCAGGCTATGGTCAGCTTGCCACCCGGCAGACTGACGGTGACCCGCTCCTTGAGCTTGCCCTGACTGATGCCAATCACCGCCGCCGCACAGGCTCCAGTACCGCAGGCCAGGGTCTCACCCACACCGCGCTCGAATACCCGCAAGCGGATCTCGGTGGCGTTGACCATCTCCATGAAGCCGACGTTGACCCGTTCAGGGAAACGCTCGTGCCGCTCCATGATGGCACCCAGAGTCTCCACAGGCGCATCGGCCACCGACGGAACTTCAATGACGCAGTGGGGGTTCCCCATCGAGACCACACCACACATCACAGTATGCTCTTGTGCCCGCAACAGATAGGTTTTTTCCGCCTTCTGAGCCCGAAACGGGATCTTGCCCGGCTCAAACTGGGGAACCCCCATGTTGACCGTGACCTGATTCTCCCCTTCCAGCTGCAGGCTAATGCGGCCACGGGCCGTGCTGACCGCGATGCGATCCCGGTTGATCAGCCCCTTGAGGCGCACGAAACGGGCGAAACAGCGGGCACCATTGCCGCACTGCTCCACCTCGCTGCCATCGGCATTGAAGATGCGATAGTGGAAGTCGAGTTCAGGGTCATAGGGCGGCTCCACCAGCAACAGCTGGTCAAAACCGATCCCGAAGTGGCGATCCGCCAGCTTCTTGATGACGTCATTGCTGAAAAACACCTTCTGGGTGACACCATCCACCACCATGAAGTCGTTGCCCAGCCCATGCATCTTGGAAAAATCTATCAACATAGTGCGTTCCTGTACCCTTTAGGCAGTAAATGCTCGGCGCACCAGCGATCCGCTCAATCGTGCGTTCCCCTGCTATCAGGGCCGTCAATGCTCGCAACACCGGCAATCGGTCAACTGCTCGCGCGTTCAACGCACACAGAGACGCGTCTGGAAAATCCAGTCGCCGTGGTGCCTTCCTGTGTTCAGGGCAGTAGATGCTCACCACGCCAGAGATCGGCCAACTGCTCGCGCTCTCTGATGAGGAAGGATTGGGTGCCATCCACCAGCACCTCGGCCGCACGCGGACGAGTGTTGTAGTTGGATGACATGGTAAAGCCATAGGCACCAGCGGAGCGTACCGCCAGCAGGGAGCCCTCGGCGATAGCCAGGGTGCGCTCCTTGCCGAGGAAGTCACCTGTCTCGCAGACCGGGCCGACCACGTCATACAGCGCCTTCTCATGGGCCGTGCGGCTGTCCACCTCTATGATGTTCATCCAGGCGCCGTAAAGAGAGGGGCGCAGCAGGTCGTTCATGCCGGCATCGATCAGGGCAAAGTTGCGGGTTTCACCCGGCTTCAGGTACTCCACCCGGGTCAGCAGCACACCGGCGTTGGCGACGATGGCTCGGCCCGGTTCGAACAGCAGGGTCAGATCCCGACCCGCCAGCTTCTGCTTGAGCGCCTCGGCATACTCGGTGGGATGAGGTGGCTGCTCGGCACCATAGTTGACCCCGAGGCCGCCGCCCACGTCCAGGTGATGGATGTGAATACCTTCCGCCGCCAGGGTGTCGATCAGGCGCAGCAGCTTGTCGGCCGCCTCCATGAAGGGGTTGAGTTCGGTCAGCTGGGAACCGATGTGGCAATCCACCCCCTTGATCTCTATGTTGGCCATGGCCGCCGCCTTGCGATAGATGGCAGGCGCCTGCTCGATGGGGATGCCGAATTTGTTCTGCTTGAGGCCGGTGGAGATATAAGGGTGAGTGCCGGCATCGATATCCGGATTGACCCGCACCGAGACCCGGGCCTTCTTGCCCATACTGCCCGCCACCCGGTTCAGACGCTCCAGTTCGGCTTCCGACTCCAGGTTGAAACAGAGGATCTCTTTATCCAGCGCCAGCCGCATCTCGGCTTCGCTCTTGGCCACGCCGGAGAAAACCACCTTGGCCGGATCACCGCCCGCCGCCAGCACCCGCGACAACTCGCCGCCGGAGACGATGTCAAAACCCGAGCCCAGACGGGCCAGCAGGTTGAGCAGCGCCAGATTGGAGTTGGCCTTGACCGCATAGCAGATCAGATGGGGAATATCGCCCGCTGCCTGATCGAAGGCATGCCAGTGGCGTTCCAGGGTCGCACGGGAGTATACGTACAGCGGGGTGCCGTATTGCTCGGCAAGGTGTTGCAGCGAGGTTTGCTCGGCCTGAAGCTGGCCGTCGGCATCGTAGTTAAAGTGATCCAAGGGGGCGGTTCCTTCCTAAATTATTGCGGCGCGGCCTCTGGGGCAGCTTCGACGGTCGCAGGCGTCTGTGCTTGCGGTGTACTCTCGGTCTGGGGCTGCTCGGGAGGCGGCATGTAAAGCGGTCCCGTCAGGCCACACGCGGCCAAACCAAGAGACAGAAGAGTGGCGAGCAGACACTTGGTAAGCTGGGTAATCATAATGGTTCGCTGCGAAAAAATTTTTGGCCCTCTATAATCGCACTCACATTGTTAAAAGCAACAGGATAAACCGATGAAGGATCACGAGTATCACGCCCTGACCGACGCCTTTTTCCAATATGTGGAAGACACTGTCGACGCAGGATATCCGGATATTGACTGTGAACGTGCCGGTGGGGTCTTGACCCTGTCGTTCGAGAACAAGACCAAGGTCATCATCAACAAGCAGGAGCCCCTGCACCAGATCTGGGTCGCCACCCGCGAGAACGGTTTCCACTTCGAGCTGCAAGGGGAAACCTGGATAGACAACCGCTTCGGCCATGAGCTCAAGGCGCTGCTGACCAAAGCCTGTACCACACAGGCAGGTGAGTCAGTGGTATTCCCATGATTGACATTCATCCACAGGATGCCCGCCACGCCGTGATCTGGCTGCACGGGCTGGGGGATTCCGGAGCCGGGCTGGCCCCGCTGGTGGACGCACTGGACTTGCCTGCCGACCTGCCGGTTCGTCATCTTCTGCCCGACGCACCCGAGCGGCCCATCACCATCAACATGGGCTACAAGATGCGCGGCTGGTACGACATCAAGAGCTTCGACGATCCGGCGGACCGCGCCGTTGAGTCACATGTGCGTGAATCCGCCGCTCGCATCGCTGCCCTGCTGGACCAGCTGGTGGCCGAAGGGTTTGCCCCAGAGCGCATCCTGCTGGCCGGTTTCTCCCAGGGCGGAGTGATCGCCTCCTTCACTGCTCTGCGCCATCCGGTTCGGCTGGCTGGCCTGCTTTGCATGTCTACCTATCTGGCTGCGCCCGAACAACTGGTCGAGGAGATGAGCGAGGCCGCCCGCAGCCTGCCCATCTGCTACATGCACGGCATCTATGACGACGTGGTGAATCTCTCCATGGGCTGGGATGCCAAGAACCGGCTGGAAGCGGCGGGGCTCACCCTCGAGTGGCACGAATATCCGATGCGCCACGAGATCTGCCGCCCCCAGCTGGATGACATCCGTCACTGGCTGCTGGCACGCCTCAGTGCCTGATCGGGCTCACGACGGATAAAACAACGGCCTGCTTCTGCAGGCCGCTTTATATTCGATTTGTTCGAGGATGTTCTTGAGGCTGCTTGCCTCTCTTGCGACCCTTCGCCGGGCCACATGAGCTAGCCAGTGGCAGACCCCAGCTCGCGGGCCGGACTGGCGTTGTCACGCATCTGCCCCTGACTGCGGTAGGGGATCACCTCCAGCTCGCCATTGATCTGCACTATCTCGTAGTACTGGGGCAAGTTGAAGTTGCTGAACTGGCCCGCATCACTGAAACGCTCGTGACTGGAGGCATAGAAACGGTTCACCCCCTGCACCAGCTCATCCTTGTTGCCAGCAAAATGCTGGTAGATCTCCACCCGGTTCGCCTCATCCAGAATATAGATGTTGGTGCCCGCATCCCGGGTATCGAAGAAGAACTGCACCAGCCCTTCACTGGCGTAGGCATCGACTATGTCGGGCAGATGCTGACTGTGGGTCTTGTCGAGCCGCAGCGGCAGGTGATCCAGCTTGTTGTGGGAGATATGGCGGTAGAAGTCGATGGCGTTTTCCAGCTTCTTGACCGATACCCCGCGCCGTTCGAAGAAGATACCGTACTTCTCGCGACCCAGCGCCAGCGTCTTGACCAGTTGCAGCTTGTCGCGCGCGAGACGCAACTCGATGCACTCGGCCACCAGTTGCTGGAAGCGGGTCCGAATAAGAGAGCGGAAATGCTGGCTGTAACAGAACACTTCGATCATCTCGGGAGCCGCCGCATCCTGATGCATCTTGCCGAGAATGGTGGTGAGAGCATCCACCACGGCTTCGTCGCCCTGGAAGTGCAGGGTACGGATCTCGCTCCAGGAGTTGCGATAGACCAGGTCCACCGAGCCCACCAGACACTCCTGATTGCGACCGAACGAGAACACATCGGCAGCATTGGCATCGAACTCGATCACCTGACCCATCCAGTGGCTGGTCGGGTCCGTCTCCAGGTTGAGGAAAATGGAGAGCTGACGGATCTCGCACGGACGGCTGAGGGCCAGGTTGGTGGCGCGGGGATACTTGACCGGGAAGGTACCGGACAGGTCGCGGCAGAACTGGTGCAGATTGTCGATGTGCAGATCCGATCCCTGATTGAACAGGTGCACCCGGGACTGGGGCGTCAGCAGACCGTTGAAGTAGGCCCAGGAGACCAGCTTGCTGATGTAGCCGTTATATTCGAGCGGCGCCCGGCCAATGATGTCTACCGGATCCAGTGAATGCTTGTAGAGATACCAGCCGGCGCGGTTGAGGCGACCATGAGGAACCTGCACTAGGCTCAGATCCGGCTCACTCAGATCCGGCGCTATGGTCAGATTGATGCGCTGCACCTTGCCCGGCAGGCTCTCGAACGCGGCGTAGAGCTTGCGTGACAGTATGCCTATGTCTTCCGGATTGATGGACTCGCTGATGTTGTTGCGCCGGGCAAACTGGATCAGGTTGCGATAGCTCTGCATCAGGGCTTCCAGCAACTCGGCGTGGGCCACCTTGACGTCTTCGACCTTCCACTCCTGGCGGTGATCCAGATGGTGGAGCCGCTCCGGGCTCCAGCCCCAGTAGGAGACCAGCTGGGTCATCTGCTCGCGGCGCCAGGCCGGGGAGTGCTCCTCCTTCGGATGGCTGAGGCCGTCACACACTTTCAGATAGAAGCAGCGGCGCACCAGATCGAGGCGCTGCATGTCACCAATGGACTTGAGGTAGTTGGTCACCTTGTCCAGCATCAGACAGTAGTTGTCGAGCCGGTAGTGCATGCCATCGTTGTGCTGGAACCAGTCGCGACTGGTGACCGACAGCAGACGGGTGTTGGGATACTCGTGAGAGTAAGCCTCCATCAGCACCGACTTGAGCACGGCTTTGTAAGGGGAGTCGATGCCCTTATAGAGCTGCCACAAGGCGGAACCGAAGTACTCCTCGGCCGGAATCCGGTTGAACCCACCCAGATCGAGCCAGTCATCCTGGCTCAGCTTGCCATCCGCAAACAGGCTGTCCACATACTCGTCGTAGTGATCGTCATACTCGGCAGGCACCAGATACCAGAGCAGGCGCTTGCCCGCGATCAGCATGGCACTGCGGTAGAACTCGTCGAGCAGCAACAGGTGCTGGGCGCTGCCACAGCTCTCTCCCTGCATCTGGGCGTCGTTGCACTGGCGGAACTTGTCTTCGGGGATCAGGAAGAAGTTGAGATCCACTCCCCGCTGCTCGGCCCACTTGGAAAGTTGCTGACACTTGAGATCCAGCAACTCGAGCCGCGCCTGCGACAAACCGGCCACGTGGCAGACCCAGATGTCGAGATCCGAGTGGCAGCACTGACCGATGGACGAAGTGCTGCCCATGGAATAAAGCCCCTGGATCGACTTGTCATGGGTAGTGAGGCCGTTCTGGCAGTTGGCGTTCTGGCACAGATCCTGGATGAAGGCCTGCTGGGCCTCGTTGGCGGTAAAACTCCAGATGCCGTGGGGCACATCACCTGCCACATAACCGGGCAACAGGGGATGATTGAAGTGCAGCATGACAGGCAGCAGTTGGAAGACCTGCTGCCCATAGCGACTCATGAGACCTAACGCCCGTTGCGTCTTGAGACGATTGAGTTCGTCGTAGCGCGCCACCAGCGTATCGAGTTTTACCAGCAATGCCCTGCCTATACCAAGGTAAGAAATGACGCACCAAAACGGGGAGACGTCAAAAAAGTGTGATCATGTTAACAATGCAAACAGCGGTGGTAAACAAGCCCGCACTGAATCACCGGATTATTTCTGACAAGCCACTAAACAGTATCAATGGAAAGCAATAAAAATTAATAATTTCATGTAGTTAATAAATTAATCTGCCTTAATGAAAATCATTTTCAGCAGCCCTTTTTGAGCTTGGCCCCGCTTTTGCGGGCTGCGCCATGAAAGCCCCTGCAAAGGGTGGTAAGATCGTTTTCCTTCTAAAGATGAAACAACTGATTGATATGGCAGCCCGAACCCTGAAAATTGCCACTCGCAAGAGCCCATTGGCCCTGTGGCAGGCCAACTTCGTCAAAGACCGGCTGGAAGCCCTGTACCCCGAGTTGCAGGTCGAGCTGGTGCCCATGAGCACTCAGGGTGACAAGATCCTGGATACCCCTCTCGCCAAAGTGGGTGGCAAGGGGTTGTTCGTCAAGGAGCTGGAAACCGCCATGCTGGAGGGCCGAGCCGACATCGCCGTCCACTCCATGAAGGATGTGCCGGTGGAGTTCCCGGAAGGGCTGGGCCTGCACACCATCTGTGAGCGCGAAGATCCGCGCGATGCCTTCGTTTCCAACCGTTTCAGCCAGATAGAAGCACTGCCGCAGGGCGCCGTGGTCGGCACCTCCAGCCTGCGCCGTCAGTGTCAGCTGCGGGCCGCCCGCCCGGATCTGGTGATCCGCGACCTGCGTGGTAACGTCAATACCCGTCTCGCCAAGCTGGATGCCGGTGAATATGACGCCATCATTCTCGCCGCCGCCGGCCTGAAGCGTCTGGAGATGGCACATCGCATCACCGCCTTCATCGAGCCGGAGCAGAGCCTGCCTGCCAACGGTCAGGGGGCGGTCGGCATCGAATGCCGCCTCGACGATCACGAGCTGCACACCCTGCTGGCACCGCTGGAGCACGCCGAGACCCGGATACGGGTGCTGACCGAGCGAGCCATGAACCGCGCCCTGCAAGGGGGCTGTCAGGTCCCTATCGGCGCCTACGCTCTGGTGCAGGGGGATGAGGTCTGGTTGCGCGGTCTGGTGGGCAGCCCGGATGGCAGTCAGGTGATCCACGACGAGATCCGCGGTCCGCTGGCAGACGGTGAGGCCCTCGGCCACACCCTGGCCCAGCGTCTGCTGGCGGCCGGTGCCGACGTTATCCTGGCCGAGGTCTACCGGGCATGATACCCCTGGTGGTGCGCCCGGCCGCTCAGGCCGCCGAGCTGGTGCAACTGCTGCGCCAGCACGGCCACGCACCGCTCTGCTGTCCACTGCTTGAAACGGCAGCGGGCAGCGAACTCCCCCGCCTGCCCGAACTGCTGCCCCTGGCCGATATCGTCATCGCAGTCAGCGTGCATGCAGTTCATTTCACTCATCATTTTCTGTTGCAAACTGGTCAGACCTGGCCAAGTATTGACTACTTTGCGGTCGGCCAGGCCAGCGCGGATGCCTTCGCCGACGTCGGTATAGAGGCGAGCTGCCCTGACGATCCCCGTAGCGAAGGGCTGCTGGCCCTGCCCGCCCTGCAACAGGTGAGCGGCAAGCGGGTATTGATACTCAGAGGCAACGGGGGCCGGGATCTTATCGCCCGGACGCTGGCCTCACGCGGTGCTCTGGTGCACTATTGTGCGGCCTATGAGCGCCACTACCCCGAACTCGACGGGGACACATTGACTCGCCATTGGCAGGCAGCCGGGCTCGACAGCCTGCTCATTACCAGTGGTGAACTGTTGCAACGGCTGCTGGAGCTGGTGCCAGGCCCGCAGCAGCCCTGGCTTTATGACCGCCTCTTGGTGGTGCCCAGCCCCCGCGTGGCCGACATGGCCAAGATGGCGGGCTTTACCCATATCACGATTGCCCAGGGTGCATCCAACCAGGCCCTGACGGCCGCTCTGGAACTGAGGAAGATGGAATGACTGAACAACAAGAATCCCAGGTCAAGCCCCAGCCGACCGCCGTGGTCAATGGCGGCAAGAGCCGCTCCGGCGTTCTGCTGGGTGGTGTTGCCATACTGCTGGCCCTCGGCCTGACTGGCGGTCTCTACCTGCATGGCCACCAGAGCGCCGTGGCTCAGCAGGGGGAACTGGATCAGCTCAAGCAGCAACTGGCCGAGGCCATGAACAAGCTGGATCAGAGCAACAGCAAGGATAGCGAGCAACTGAGTGCGCTGGGCAAAACCCAGCAGCAACTGCAAGAAGAGCTCAAGGGTCTGCAGAATCGGGTGCTGGATCTCAACGACAAGCGTCCCAACGACTGGATGCTGGCCGAATCCGAATACCTGGTACGCATGGCGGGCCGCAAGTTGTGGCTGGAACATGACCTCATCTCCGCCATTACCTTGCTTGGCAATGCCGACGAGCGGATCAAGGCGCTCAACGATCCCAGCCTGATGCCCATTCGCAAGGCGCTGGCGGAAGACATAGCCCAGCTCAAGGGGATGCCGCGCATCGACCGTGAAGGATTGACTCTGAAACTGGCCGCCCTCTCTGACCAGATAGAGCTGCTGCCCCTCTCCACCGTCAGCATGCCAGAAGCCAAGACCGAGCCGGATCAAGCCGTCAGCACCAATCCGGACGAGTGGGAAAGCAACCTGAAGAAGAACTGGGTCAAGTTCACCGAGAACTTCATCACCATACGTCGCCGCGATGGCGCCGTGGAAGCCCTGCTCTCCCCGCAGCAGGAGATCTTCCTGCGCGAAAACCTCAAGACCAAGCTGCTGCAAGCCCAGCTCGCCGTCTACCGCGAGCAGCAGGCACTGTATGACGACAGCCTGGAGAAGGCACAGCGCTGGCTGACCCAGTATTTCGATATCGACAACAGCGCCACTCACTACATGCAGTCCGAGCTGGACAAGCTCAAGAGCGAGCAGATCCAGTTCACCTATCCGGATCGCTTCAAGACCCAAGCCATGCTGGAAGAGGTGCTGACCGAGCGCCTGCAACGCATTCTGGCCAGCAACTGAGGAGGGCACCATGATTCGTCTGATTGTTCTGGTGGCCGTGATGATAGCCGGGCTGATGTTTGGCCCTGAAGCATCCGGCAACAAGGGGTATGTGCTAATTGCCCTGGGTAACTACACGGTAGAGTCCTCTGTCACCAGTGCCGTGATCCTGGCTGTGCTGTTCTACGGCGCCCTGCTTGTCATCGAATGGCTGCTGGGCAGGGTATTCGGTCTGCGCCGCAAGACGCTGGGCTGGTACGGTTCGCGCCGGCGCCGCAAGGCCAACCAGCAGACGGTGGCAGCGACACTGGCCATGGCCGAAGGTCACTACAGCCAGGCCGAGAAGCTGATGCTCAAGGGCGCCAGCAACAGCGATACCCCGCTGCTCAACTATCTGAGTGCCGCCAAGGCCGCCCAGGCCCGTGGCGACGACGTACGCCGGGATCAATACCTGCAAAAAGCGCAGGAGGAGAACCCCAAGGCCGAGCTGGCACTGACCCTGACCCAGACGCAGCTGCAAATTGAGCAGGGCCAGTACGACACTGCGCTGGCCATGCTGGAATCCGTCTACGCCCTCAACCCGCGCCACCCCATGGTGCTGGATCAGCTGCGTCAGGTACATCTGGCGCGCGAGGACTGGGCGGCACTCATCGACCTGATCCCCGTGCTGCACAAGGTGGGCAAGCTGACCCCCAAACAGGAAGAAGATTTGCTGCATCGGGCCTGGACCGGTCGGCTCAAGGCTGCCAGTGACGCACTCGAAACCCTGCGCCCTGTCTGGCAGGATCTGCCCCGCAAGCTGCGCCAGGATCCGGATCTGCTGGCCGCCTACGGCGATCGCCTGCGTGAGCTCGGCGCCGACAGCGAAGCCGCCGAACTCTGGCTGGACGCGCTGCGCAAGCAGGTCTCCCCCCAGTTGCTGGCTCGTCTGCCCAAACTCAAGCTGGAGAGCTACCAGCCGGTGCTGACCCTGTTGCAGAAGATACAGGATCAACCGGGTGTCGAGGCGGCCCTGGCCCAGATCTATCTGCTGGCGGGTCAGCTGGACCAAGCCCAGCGCCTGCTGGAACAGGAAGTGGCTAAGGCACCGAGCGCCGCCATCTACCACGCCCTTGGCCAGGTAATGGACAAGCGCCGGCTCACCAACAAGGCCAACGAGTATTATCGTCAGGCCCTGGCCCTGGCCGACGTCTGACCCGGGTGCCGCTGACGGATACCACCCAAAAAGAGAGGCCGCGATTGCGGCCTCTCTTTCTTCTGATCTGCTCTGATTTTACGCCGCAGCCGGTTTATGCCGTTTGTCGCTCCAGCTCACCGATGAGCCAGATGGCCTCTTCCCGATGAAAGCCGCACACATCCTGCATGGGTCGAAAACCACCGCAAACCGCCGGCCGATCAGGCTGGTCGAAGATCTTGCAACCCAGCTGCATGTCTAGCTGTACGCAGGGCACACCGGCCGGCTTGCCGGCGGGCATACCCGGGATGGCACTGCTGATACTGGGGGCGATGCAGCAGGCACCACAACCTTGACGACATTCCATGTAACGCTTTCCTGTGCGTGGCGAACCAGTCTAGCAAAGAGCCGTGATTCCCCTTAGCCTTATCCCGGCGCTCCCTGAAATAGCGACCTCCCAGACAACAAAAAGCCCGACGGCAACAGCCGTCGGGCTTTTTCAACAGCAGCGTCAGCGCATCACAGAATGATGTCGCGCACCACGCTGTCTTTGCGCTCCAGGAAGTGGATCGACTTGATGCGGCGAATCGTCCGCGACTTGCCACGGATCAACAGAGTCTCTGTGGTCGCCATGACGCCATCGCTGGTGATACCGTCCAGCAGATCACCCTTGGTGATGCCGGTCGCCGAGAAGATGACGTTGTCATTCTTGGCCAGATCTTCCAGCTTGAGCACCTTGGTCACATCGATGCCAAGCTCCACGCAGCGAGCAATTTCCTGCTCGCCCAGCGCACGCACTTCCGGGCTGTCGCCCTTGACCTGATGACGAGGCATCAGGCGAGCCTGCATGTCACCATCCAACGCACGGATCACCGCCGCCGAGATCACCCCTTCCGGCGCGCCGCCGATGCCATACAGCATGTCGACTTCGCTGTCCGGCAGACAGGTCAGGATGGACGCTGCCACGTCGCCATCAGGGATGGCAAACACCCGCACGCCCAACCCCTGCATCTCCTTGATCGCCTTGTCGTGACGCGGCTTGGCCAGGGTGATCACGGTCAGGCGGGAGAGCGGCTTGCCCAGCGCCTTGGCCACGGCCTTGAGGTTCAGCTCGAGGGCCTGATCCAGGTCGATGGCCCCCTTGGCCTTGGGACCCACGATCAGTTTTTCCATGTACATGTCGGGCGCCTTGAGGAAGGAACCCTTGTCGCCGACCGCCAGCACAGCCAAGGCGTTGGCCTGGCCCATGGCGGTCATGCGGGTACCCTCAATAGGATCGACCGCGATATCCACGGCATCACCCAGCCCGGTCCCCACCTTCTCGCCTATGTAGAGCATGGGGGCTTCGTCGATCTCACCTTCACCGATCACAATCTCACCATCGATCTGGATCTGATTGAGGATATGGCGCATGGCCGCTACGGCCGCCCCATCGGCGATATTCTTGTCACCACGTCCGAGCCACTTGTAGCCAGCCAGTGCAGCCGCTTCCGTCACTCGGGAAAACTCGATTGCCAGTTCACGTCTCATCGCATATCCAACCTTTGGAGCTCGAAAACGGGCGGCATTCTATCACAAGGGCAAACCTTTGCGCGCAAAAGTGGCGGATGGTCACACAAATCCCGGACCGTCACCAAACTGACATCAAACCGCCATCGACACTTAACGGGATTGTCACCCCGCCGTCATTCCCCCTGCCTAGCATGGCCCCGTCTTTTAAAACAAAAGCTTGCAACAAGGGATCAAGATGAAAAAGCTGACTGTAGTGGCACTGGCTCTCACCGCGGCCTTCCAGGCCCAGGCCGTTGAAGTGTACAAAAACGACACCACGATGGTGGATTTGTATGGACGTATCTACGCTGGCCATTTCTTCGGTGACAAGAAGGAAGGGGTCGACACTGCAAACCCGAATGGCACTCATGACTACAGTGCCAAGCAGGGTGCAAACCAGTTTGTCCGCTTCGGCGCCAAGGTGGATAGCCAGATCAACAGCCAACTGAAGGCGCTGGCCCAGTACGAAGTGCAGATGTACATCAATGACAGCGAGAAGACCATCAGCGACAACTCGGACAACCTGCGGACCCGCCTGGCGTTCGCCGGTGTGGGCGCTGACTGGGGCAACATCACCTTCGGTCGCCAGAAGGGGGCCCCCGGATTCCTGGCCGACTGGACTGACGTCTCCCTCTCCGATGGCTATGGCAACGAAGCCCTCGGCGCCAAGACCGACACCTTCGCCACCAACCGCGCCGGTTCAGTGCTGAAATACTCCGGCCTGTTCAACGGCTTCCAGATAGACACCAGCTACAAGTTCGATGGCGGTGATACCGAAGAGACCACCAGCAAGGACAGCGATGCCGCCTACGGTGCCGCCGTGGCCTACACCTTCCCGTTCAATCTGGCACTGGGTACCGCCTACAACGTGGGGATCCGTGACAAGAACGGTGAAGAAGATGCCAAGCTGTGGCTCATCTCCGCCAAATACGACAACAAGGCCGTCTATGCCGCCCTGAGCTATGCCGACGGCACCGACTTCCTGGCCACCGGCACCGACCACACAGGTTGGGAAGCCGCGCTCGGTTACAACTTCGAGAACGGTTTCGGCCTGATGGCACTGTGGAACAAGCAGGAACAGGACAAGGCGGGTACCAAGAAAGACAATCTGGATTACTACACCCTCGGCGCCCAGTACAAGTTCAACAAGAACCTGCGCGTCATCGGCGAGTACCGCATCAACAACCTGGACAGCGTTGCCGGTAAAGCAACCGCCAACAAGGATGACTTCCAGCTGGCGGCACGTTACGACTTCTAAGTCGGGTTTTCAGCAAGAAAAACAACGCGCTGGCTTATGCCAGCGCATTTTTTTGTGGCCCCCTGTCAACCCGGCATCCAGCCATGATCTAGGCTCAACAGAACCATGAAGAGGAGATCACCATGCTGTTACGCCTGCTTGTCTGCTGCTGCCTGTTGCTCACCCTTCCCGTTCAGGCGCTGACCATCGCCATGGTGCTGTGGCGCGGTGAAACCGATGCCGAGCGGGGCTTTCGTGCCGAACTGATCCGACTGGGATACAACCCCACCTTTATCACCTTCAACGCCAATCAGGATCGCTCTGCTCTGGCGACACTGCTGCGCCAGCAACTGCTGCCCTCCCTCGCCCAATACGACTATATCTACAGCTTCGGGACCACGGCTACCACCATGGTCAAGAGTCTGATCGGTGAGCGCAAACCACTGATTTTCAATATAGTGTCTGACCCTGTCGGGGCAGGGATCCTGTCAGAAGATCGAAGCGACAACCCCATGGTGGCCGGCTCCAGCAACCTGGTGCCCATGGCACTCCAGCTCGCCAACGCCCGCAAACATCTGCCCAACAGCAAGGGGCTGCTGCTGCCCTTCAACCCCCGCGAGCAGAACACCTTGCTGACCGCTGAACTGCTGCTGCGTGAAGCCAAGCGCTACCAGTGGGACCTCACGACCTGGCGCATAGCACCGGACAAACGGCGGCTCACAAACGAGCTCAAGCGCCTGCAGCAGGATGCGAAACAGAGCATCGTCTTCCTTGCCGCCGACAGCTATCTGCTCTCCATCGCCCCCGAGCTGCTGGCCGCCCTCAACGAGGCGGGCATCCCCACCATCTGCAGCGCCGAGCAGTTTGTCCAACACGACTGCACCGTCAGCACCATCAGCAGCTATGACACCCTGGGACGGATGACGGCCAGCATCATCCACCGCCACTTGCAGGGCACGCCGCTGCAAGAGATACCACTGCAGACGGATCCGGCTCCGCGACTGGTGCTGGGCAAGCAACTGGCGCCATAGCACCGGACTTTTCTGCCCATACCCTCAACCCCCAACCACACGGGCCTGACGTCATGTGCGCTCCATCCGATCCCCCTGCATATTTGCATCACATCTTTATGTTGCAGAGCTAATAAAAATCAATATCATTAGCATCCTCTCAGATGAGAGAAACCAATAATTATAAATAAATCAATAAGTTCAGACCATCAGGTCGCTTCCTCAAGAGTCAACACGCAACATGTACACACCGAATCACCCACGCGCCCTGCTGGGCGTGGCTCTGCTGGCCCTGAGTGCCGGCGCCCGCGCCGAAGACGAGACCATGACGGTCGTCGGCAAACGCAGCCAGCATGAAGAGGTCGCCACCGCGACCCGCACCAACACCCCGGCCAAGCTTGTTCCCCAGGCCATCGACAGTGTCAAGGCCAGCGAACTGACCGCCTTCGGCCAACCCACCCTGAGCGAAGCCCTGACCGGCATTCCCGGGGTCAACGCCAGCGGTGACACCCGCTTCGATAGCGTCAATATCCGTGGCTTCAGTGCCAGCAATGACTTCTATCTGGACGGCTTTCGCGATGACATGCAGTACACCCGGGATCTCGGCAACATAGAGAGGGTCGAGGTGCTCAAGGGCCCGGCGGCGGTGCTGTACGGCCGTGGCAGCACGGGTGGCATCATCAACCGGGTCAGCAAGAAACCGCAGAAGGGCCAGGAGTCCAGCGTAACCGCCCTGGTGGGCAGTTTCGATACCAGGCGCGTGGCCGCCGACCTCAATGCCGAGGCGGGTGAACGGGTGCAGCTGCGCCTCAACCTGGCACAGGAAGACAAGGACAGTTTTCGCAACAACGTGACCAGCAAGCGCACCCTGCTGGCCCCCTCCGTCAACTGGGAGATCAGCGACAAGCTGAACTGGCTGGTACAGTACGAGCGCAATGCCCACGACCGCACCCCGGATCGCGGTATTCCCGGCGTCAATGGCCGTCCGGCCGACGTGCCGAAGGAATATGTCTACAGCGACACCCGCCGCGACTTTATCGACGACGTGGCGCAATCTACTCGCTCCCGCCTCTCCTGGGACATCAATGATCAGTGGCAACTGCGCCAGCAGCTGGGCTACAGCACCCTCGACAGCCAGTTCGACAACACCTATGTCACCAGCGTCAAAGGGGATCAGGTCACCCGTGCCCGCTGGCAGCAGGATCTCAAGGCCAACAGCCTGATCAGCAACACAGAGGCCGAAGGCCAGCTGCAGACCGGCCCCGTCGAGCATCGTCTGCTGATCGGGTTCGAGCAGAACTGGCAGGAGCGCACCCCCAAGCTCTACCAGAACGCCAGCCCCATCTCGGCCGGCAATCTTTACGATCCCGGCTCACTGCCCACCTATGATGGCGCCATGAAGTTATCCAGCGACGCCAACCACAAGGTGCGCGGTTACGGCCTCTATCTGCAGGATCAACTCAGCCTGGGTGACTGGCATCTGGTAGGCGGCTTGCGCCGCGACGACTTCACCGTCACCAGCCGCCGCAACGACCTCAACAAGGAAGAGACCCTTTCGGTCACCAGCCTGAGCCCACGGCTGGGGCTGGTGTGGAATCCCCTCGAGGATCACGCCTTCTACACCTCCTACAGCAAGACCTTCACGCCGGTTGGCGGGGAGCTTATCGGCATCACACCGGGGGACAAGAACAACGCTCTGGATCCCCAGAACACCCGACTGTATGAGGGGGGCGTGAAGAGCGACTGGCTGGATGGCCGCCTGGCGACCACCCTCTCTCTCTATCGGTTGGAGATGTACAACAAGCGCAGCAAGGACCCGCTGGATCCCACCAAGGTGACCCTCACCGGCCTGCAGCGCACAGATGGCATAGAGCTGAGTGCCCGCGCCCAGCTGACCGACGAGCTCTACCTGCGCGGTGGCATCGCCATTCAGGATGCCGAGCAGGTGAAGGCGGATGCGGATCTGCAGGGCAAGCGGCCGATGAACGTCTCCCGCCAGAACGGCCAGCTGTTTGCCGGCTATGAGAGCGGCCAGCAGGGTTGGTTCGGCGAAACCGGCGTGACTGCGGTAGGCGATCGCTTCGCCGACAACGCCAACACCACCACCTTGCCCGGCTATGCCCGCTTCGATGCCCGCGCCGGCTACCGCTGGCAGCAATGGGAAGCCCAGCTGAGCGCCGAGAACCTGACCGACCACGAATACTTCGTCAGCGCCACCAGTGCCTCCCAGATCCTGCCGGGCACGCCCCGTCAGCTGAATCTGAGCGCAGCCTACCGTTTCTGATCTTCCTTCCATCACAGATGACCCCTGGCCAGCGATTGCTGGCCAGATTTTTATGAAGCGCAAAATATGAAACGCAAAAAACTCCCTCTTCACAACAACAAATGGGTGCGCCGCATCCATGCCTGGGCCGGCTTTGCCACCCTCACCCTGATGCTGCTCTACGGCCTGACCGGCCTCTGGCTGCAACACAGGGCCGTGCTCCCCATTCCCGGCCCCCACACCGACAAGTCGAGCGAGGAAATAGGGCTGAATGCGCCGCTGACCAGCCCGGACGAGCTGAAAACCCTGCTGCAACAGCGCTATCCGGAGGGCTTTGAGGAGGGACGCGCCATGATCACACCGGCCCAGACCCTGCCCACCCCGATGGGCCCCCTCACACTGCCGGCCCGCTGGGAGATGCGCGGCGTCACCCTCAGCCAGAGCGTGGCGGCCAGCTATGTGGAGGGGACCCTGCTGGTTCGCACCGAATTGCAGCAGGCCAACTTCGCCGCCAGCCTGAACCGGCTGCATCGCGGCATGGGTACCGGCCTCTCCTGGCAGCTGCTCGGCGATCTGGCGGCGCTGGCCATGTTGCTGCTGGCTCTCACCAGTTTGCTGATGTGGAACAAGCTGCACGGCCCGGCCGGCAGGGGCATAGCCCTGCTGCTGACCGGCGCCGTCGCCACTGTGCTGGTCGCTCTGCTCTAGCCCATTTACCGACACCAAAGCGGGATCAGGCTCTCACGGGCGGTAACCCCGCTCGCCGCCGAAGTAACAAAGGGTAACCGGCTGCCGATGGGGGTCACACTTGTCGGCGCCGTGACTGGATGGGGGCCGCTCGCGACTGTTAGGGTGCGGCCTCGACTCCAGACGGCAGCAGGCATAATGCGCATCTCCAGCATAGAGTGCGGGCGAGTAGTGGCTATCATGGCCGTGATGACCATTCACCTCTCCCCCTTCAGCAATCCGTTCGACCCCACACTGTGGAATGACGCCCTCTACCTCTGGCTGGGGGGCGTCATCAACCAGCTGTGCCGCTTCGCGGTCCCGCTCTTCTTCCTCTGCGCCGGCTACTTCCTGCAACCAGCCCTCGTCGCAGGCAACCCCATGACGGTAGCACTGCGTTACTGCCGCCCTCTGCTGGGACTCTGGCTGGTGTGGAGCCTCATTTATCTGCTGATGCCCTTCAACCCGCTGGCGACGATTGAGCAAGGCTACCTGCCGGCCATGGCGAGTCAGTGGCAGATGCAGCTGGGGGATCCCCTCAATGCCTGGTGGGTGGGTGGCATGATCCACCTCTGGTTCCTGCCCGCCCTGATGCTGGCCGTCTTGCTGCAGGCACTGTGTCACAGGATTGGGCGGCCCCGACTTGCGTTGGTGCTCGGTGTCCTGCTCTACCTGCTGGCCTTGCTCGGCGGCTCCTATGGCCAGCCGCTGCTGGGGGGCGAGTGGGCCCTGCTGACCCGCAACGGTCCCTTCTTCTCCTCGATTTTCGTGGCGCTGGGCGCCGAGCTGCGGGCCCGTCACTGGCGGCCGGACACCCGGCGCAGCGCCCTGCTGTTGAGCGTGGGTATGGGGATCTATGCACTGGAAGCCTGGGGCTTGCTGTACTTCGCAGACGTGCCCCTCAGTCGCCACGACTTCCTGCTCGGCTCGCTCCCCTGGGGCCTGGGCCTGTTCGACCTGCTGCTGGCCAACCCAGGCTGGGGCAGGGGCAGCTGGCTGGAACGCCAGGCACCCAGGGTGCTGGGTCTCTACTGCCTGCACATGATGCTGGTGGTGTGGCTGATGATCTTTGGCCCGCAGGGGAAGTTGCTCTGGTGGGAACTTATGAAGGTACCGGCCTTGATCACCCTCTCCCTGCTCGCCTACCGGCTGCTGGCGGCAACCCCGGCCAGCCGCAGCTTGCTGCGCGCCCGTTGAGGAGGGACATGTGAGACTGAGAGGAGAGGAGGCGGGAGCTATGCCGATCCCTCCCTACTCGCGACTGAACGGGTGGTTCAATTTTTATTCATCGCCGACAGATAAACTCCGGTCTCCTTAACGCGAAACCCAACCTGGAGTCATGACCGCATGAAGTTGCTCACCAAGAAGTCATTTACCAAGCAATACGGCCTTGTCCTCGTTCTGCTCGCCGCCAGCGGCTCCCTCAGTGCCGCCGAGATCGCCAACAACAACATCACTGAAGCCGAGATCAAAGCCGCGCAGGATGCCTGGGGCAAGGCCCTGATCCAGATCAGCGACGACTACCGCACCGGCGGCATAGAGAAGGCCAAAACGACGGCCACGACAGTGCTCGACAGCGCCTACGGCTACAACAATGGCCCTGTCCTGTTCAAGCCCACCCTGGCCGGAGGCGAACAGACCTTCCGCATCAATCAGGAAGGGGCGCTGGCCTACTTCGTCGGCAACAACAAGGCCTATCCCGCCGACACCGGCTTCGCCCTCAAGAACTGGAAAAGTTACAACTACGACAACGCTGCCGTCTATATCAACGGCGACATGGCCCTGACCATGGGCAAGGTTCACCTGACAGACAGGGACAACAAGGAGACCACGGTCGACAAGACCTGGGGCTTCAAGAAGGGGGATGACGGCAAGGTCCGCATAGTGTTGCACCACTCTTCCCTCCCCTACGCCGGTTAAGCGGCAAAGGCGACCTGCGGGTCGCCTTTTTGTTATGAGGGTGGCACTTTGGCCACCCACAAGGTGACGGCGAGACTGGCGCTGTTACCATGCTCCTTTTGTGACGAATCCAGACGAGACACCCATGCAGATCCGCCCCTTCACTCCGTCCGACATGGAGGCCGTCCTCGCCATCTGGCTGGAGGCCTCCCTGCAGGCGCACCACTTCATCGACCCGGCCTACTGGCACGCCAACCTGGCGCCGATGCGGGAGCACTACCTGCCCGCCGCCGACTCTTATGTGCTCTGGCAAGATGGCACTGCGCTGGGTTTTTATTCCCTGTATGAAGAGACCCTGGCCGCCATCTTCGTAGCACCGACGCAGCAGGGGCGCGGCTATGGCAAGGCTCTGCTGGCCCACGCCAAACAACAGCGGCCAGCGCTGCGCCTGCAGGTGTACCAGCAAAATCGTGCCAGCTGCGACTTCTATCTCGCTCAGGGCTTCCAGATAGAGGCCGAACAGCAGGATCCCCACACCCATTGCGCCGAATGGGTAATGGCCTGGTCGGCGGAAGACTAACGCCGTTCGATGGCGGCTGAGAGTGGCTCGCTCGCCGGGCCATCCCAGGCCCGTACCAAGAGGTCACAGTGGCTCAGCGCGAAGTCGTGCATCTGCTGGAGCAGGGGCAGCAGCGCCATGCCGCTGGCCAAGTCCATCACCCGGGAGCCTGGCTTTATCTCCAAGATCTGGACCGAGAACCCGCGCACCGGCGAGGCGGGTGGCATCTATCTGTTCGAGGATGAGGCAAGCGCTCTCGCCTACGCCAAGATGCACGAGCAGCGGGTGCTCGCCATGGGCGCCAGCGCTGTGCAGTACAAGCTGTTCGACGTCAACGAGCCCCTTAGCCGGATCACCCGCGGCATTGTCTGACACTGCACTCCACAGCGCTGACAGGCATCAAAACCTCAGGGTCAGACCGATATTGGCCTGCCACTGGGTCACCAGCTCGCCGCGCACCTTGAATACGCAGTCGTCCGGGTTGCAGAGGAACTGGCTGTTGTCGTTGACCAGGGTGCCGTAGCCGCGCACCTCGGCCCGCAGCGCCAGATGCTCGGTCAGGCGTGGCTGCACCCCGAGCGCCAGCGACATGGAAGGAGCCAGCTCGCTGTCGTAGGCGGCGAAGCGCGTCGCCCCTATGCCGGCGCCTATGTAGGGAGCCATCAGGTTGTCCGACAGGGTGAGGGCTCCGGCGAAGTGCAGGGTATCCACCGTCAGCCGCTCCGACTGATCCGGGGAGAGGCGGGTGGATTGGTGGCTGTAGAGCAGCTCTATCATACCGGGGTCATCCACCTCCTTGCTGATGAACAGGCCCCAGCTGCCGGAACTATCCCCCTGCAATGACTCCAGCTTGGTTGAGACAGGCACGGGTTGGGGGTCATCGTTCGCTTCGAAGTCGATGGACGAGCTGTAGCCGAAAAACGGCGTCACCTGCCAGCCAAGTCCTGCCTCGCCGTCGGCGCTCCATGCCTGCCCCAGTGGCAGCAAGAGCCACATCATCATGATCCCCGCTCGTTTCATCACAGTTCCTCTGCTTGTGCACCAGTGCCCACCAAGCATATCAGAGCCCCCTGACCCCCATCCTAAACCAGGCCTGTATCAACCCATTTTCGCAGGGAGGATCACACTCAGCTGCCGCAACCATATCCCGCTACCACGCCACTCATCGCCGCCGCCGTTATTCATCGGTGATTAACCTCTACCACGTATGCTGGCGCGCAACCGGGTCATGGTGACCCGACTCCACTCATCAGAAGGAAACTCGGGAATGGTTGCCGCGCAACTCAAGGACCCACAACACAAGCTCTCCGACACATTGCGGGCAACCGCCCACGCCATAGAGGAGAGCCATATCAGCCTGCGTCAGATGCTGGCCCTGGTGGGTGAACAGGGCATGCTGCTGTTTTGCGTACTGCTCACTGTGCCCTTCCTGCTGCCGGTTTCCATCCCTGGCGTCAGCACCCCGTTTGGCCTGCTGATCCTGTTTATCGGTATCGGCATCACCCTCAACCGTGTGCCCTGGCTGCCCGCCATCCTGATGGAACGCCGCTTCGCCGCCGATCAGCTAAAGCCGACCCTGCACAAGGGCGCTGACTTGCTGGCCCGCATCGATCGCTTCATTCGCCCGCGCCTCCTGCTGCTGACCGGCAGCAGTACCATCAACCGCTGCAACGGCCTCTTGCTCATGCTGGCCGCCCTGTTGCTGATGCTGCCGCTGGGGGCCATCCCCTTCACCAACGCCATGCCCGCCTGGGCCATTCTGCTGCTGGCCATCGGCATGCTGCAGCGAGACGGCCTGTTCGTCGCCAGCGGTTACCTGCTGGTCAGCGCCACCCTGGTCTGGTTCAGCGCCCTGGCCATAGGCCTGCTGATGGCGGGGCAGAGCGTCTCGACCCTGCTGGGCTGACCCGTCTCACGCAGACGAAAAAGGGGCGACCAGGTGGTCGCCCCTTTTGTTTCATGCGGCATGCAGGCCGTCAGATCAGGTCATAGATCAGCGCAGAGATGGCGAGCAGACCCACCACCATCACGAACAGTGTGCTCGCGCCGCGATAACCCTTGAGCGCCGGCAGACGATAGATGGCGTAGGCGGGCAGCAGGAACAGGATCACCGCTATCAGGGGGCCGCTCACCTTCTCTATGATATTCAGCACATTGGGGTTCAGATAGGTGATGACACCGGTCACCACGAACAGGATGACGGATGAGACCCTGGCTATGGTGACCTCCCGGAGGGAGAGCCCCAGTCCCCGGCAAGCGCCGCTCACCATGCTCACAGTCCCCTCGTTCACCCCCATTGAAGTGCCGAGGAAGGATTTGGACATGGCCAGAATGGCAATGAGCGGACCCACATAGGCGATAAGCGGATTGGAAAATTTGTTCGCCAGCGCCGACAGCACGGAAATATTGTCGGTACGAGCCAGCGCCATTTCCGCCTGACTCAGGCTCATCACACAGCTGATGACAAAAAACAGCACGCTGCCGCAGATCAGCAGGCTGCTCCACTTGATGATGCGCTGGCTGCGCATATGGGCGCTCACATGGCAGCGCTTTTTCTGGGCGGCGGTAAAGGAGGAGATAATGGGCGCATGGCTGAATGAAAACACCATCACTGGCACTATCAGCCAGAGGGATTTCCAGACGGCGGGATCACGCCAATCCACGGCCTGACTCTCGGTGAAATAGGAGAGGCTCCACTGGGGCAACAGGTAGAAAGAGATACCCAGCAGGAAGGCGATCATCGGCAGCGCCAGCACACTGATGGCAGAGACCACCACCTGTTTGCCGGTCAGCAAGATCAGGTGCAACCCCAGCATCACCGCCAGCACCAGCCAGCCACGGCTGACCATTGCGCCGCCCATCTGATGCACCATAAAGCTCTCGATGGCATTGGTGATGGAGATGCTGTAGACCAGAATGATGGGGTAGAAGGCCATCAGATAGACCAGCATCAGCAGCTTGCCTGCCCTGGGGCCAAAATGTTCCTCCACCACATGAGTAATATCCCCTTCCCGATGGGAACTGGATAACACGAAGCGACTCAAGGCTCGGTGGGAATAATAAGAGAGCGGAAATGCTGCCAATAAAATAAACAGCAGTATGATCGGAGCATTACTGCCGACTGTAATGGGGAGAAAAAGGGTTCCGGCACCGACGGCTGTGGCATATAAGCCCATAGTCCATACCGAGTCACTTCTCTCCCATTTCAACTTTGAGACTGAATTATTCTTTTCAGCAATAGCTATACTCATTGCGATATACACCTTATTTGTCTGTCACATTATTTTATTGGCCCGTGTAATAGGCAGGTGATATGTCTGTGCACATCGTACTCATTTTTTAGAAAACACAAACCCGTCAGCGGTCAACAGGACAGCCAATATGAAACGGATATGCCACGCTACCATCGTTGAAAACGCAATCAAGGTCAAGGTTAATAATTCATGACTGTTTGAATAACTTTGTTTGAAATGAAAACAGAATGTGTCATTTCGACCAGAATACAACCGCTTGATTCCAGAATCATAACATCACGGCAAACCATACATTAATCAGTCGATCATATAAACATGACCAACAATCCATCTGGTAATATCAAAAATATAGATAATGGTTTTGTGAAAATAATTATGCCGCCTTCTGAATTAATTGACTTGAACAATAACAAGACTGCGTTCTGAATATCCTTCACCCCGGCAAGCAGGGCCTGCGGATTGTGATGCGGGGCCGAGCACTGTCCCCGGAGAAGCCGATCCCGCTCACACTGCGCACAGGCAAGTGATTGTTTCGCTGGGGCAGTTCCTTTAGGCTGACCATCTTGAGTCTATTGCCACCCCATCAGCCGCCCAGGGACGCCAGCTCAGCGCCAGCAAGCGAGGACGGCCGTCAACCGGAGAAGGATTATCCAGATGAAGAGAACCATAGTCACCGCCAAATTCGATGCCGTGAGCCTGGAGGGCGAACAGGTGACCCTGAAAATTGCCATCGGCGCACCGCAACCCGACCCCAAATCCACCAGTGGCGACTATCGCTGCAAAGTGAAGCTGGCCGGGCTTGGCGACAAGACCTTTATCCATGGCATAGACGCCTTGCAGGCCCTGAGCCTGGCCCTGAAATTTGTCGAAAGTGAGCTGCGCGCTTTCTCCGACGCCGGCTGGCACTTCTATCTGCCCGGCTGCCCGGATCAGCCCGTCGATATCGCCGCCTGCTATTTTCCAGAGATTTGACAATGCAACTGACTGCCCCTCAACCGCCAGACACAGCAGAGTTCGACGCCCTACGCTGCGGCCTGAATCAATTCAATGAAACCATCACAGGCCCATTAACCCGTGAGCGAATTGCCAGCTTTATCAAGGATGAAGAGGGCCTGGTGCTGGGGGGGATTCTCGGCGAGATAAAATGGGGCTGGCTGCACATAGAAGGGCTCTGGGTCGAGGACGCCATGCGCCGCGACGGTTGGGGCGCCCGCCTGCTCGCCACCATGGAGCAATATGCCAGCGACAAGGGCATCACCAAGGTTCATCTGGAAACCAGCAGCTTCCAGGCCCTGCCCTTCTACCAGAAGCAGGGTTACACCGTCTTTGGCGAACTGCCGGATATGCCGCCTGGGCATATCACCTATTTTCTGAAGAAGACGGGGCAGTAACAGTCGCAGTCATGGTCATGGTCATGGTCATGGTAACAAGAGGGTTGAATGCAATGGCAATCAACCCTCCTTGACATGTTTAGTGGCTGGCGGAGCGGCTGCCGTTCCAGAGCAGCTCGCCACTGCGCAGCTCCATCAGGCTCATGGTGAGCCGATAGCGACTCCCCTCGGACACCAGATCCCCATAGAGCATGTAACCGGCCCCAGTCTGGCGGCCAAGCCGCACCAAGGATGCCGGATTCATTCTCCCCTGCTGATACTCGAGCTGCCCCGTGATGGCGGCCACCTGACCGGGATCGACGAAGCGAAAACCGCTCTTGGACTGGATCCGCTTGCTCATGGCCGCCGCCATTGTGCTGGTATCTAGCTCGTCATTGGTACCGTCTCGGGGCGGGGTAAGCAGCAGCACGGCATTGCCACTCTGTGCCAGCTCCCGCACCTCGGGGGCCTGCACGAAGGCATCCGCCATGGAAAGCGCCAGCCCGGTCGGGGCCACCGGCTTGGGTAGCGGCGCCCCGGCATCCGGCTTGGTCACTGGTTTTTCTGGCTGGATCACAGGCTGATCCGGCTCGGTGACAGGCGCCGGAGTTCCGCCATAGGGATTGATACTACAACCGCCCAGGAGCAGGACCCCCACCATCAACAAGGAACGCATATTCATCATCTCTTCTCTCCGCCATCAGTCCGTGGAACGGACTTCGTCAAAAGCCCGTGACGGAGCCCAGGCCCCGCATCAGCTCCATGCTAGAGACAAACCCGCCCCGGGTCGATGCGCACATAACGACGGGGCGACAAAGGCTGGCGAGTGCACCACCACAAAAAGGTGGCATGCCATCATCAACTTCCTTTACGGTAGTGTGCCAACAGATTCGAAAGGAGAGCATCTTGCACGGACCCGATCCCGCCAACCCCCACCCCATGAAAGGCTTCCCCCAGGTGTGCTTTATCAAGAACACCATCAAGGGTCCCAATATCGAGGTGGGCGACTACAGCTATTACGACGACCCGGAAGACTCGGCAGGCTTTGAGCGCAACGTCCTCTATCACTTCCCCTTCATCGGCGACCGGCTCATCATCGGCAAGTTCTGCGCCATCGCCCGCGGGGTCAAGTTCATCATGAACGGCGCCAACCACCAGAGCTCCGGCTTCTCCACCTACCCCTTCTTTATCTTCGGCAACGGCTGGGAGAGCGCCGCCCCCGCACCGGGCACCCTTCCCTACAAGGGAGACACCCTCATCGGCAACGATGTCTGGATAGGCTATGAGGCCCTGATCATGCCTGGGGTCAAGGTCGGCAACGGCGCCATTATCGCCGCCCGCTCAGTGGTCACCACTGACGTGCCCGCCTATGCCGTGGTCGGCGGCAACCCCGCCAAGCTGATCCGCTACCGCTTTGACGACGATACCATAGCCCGCCTCAACGCCCTCGCCTGGTGGGACTGGCCGGTGGAGCAGATCAGCCGGAACTTAAAGCTGATTAGCTGCGGGGAGATCGAGGAGTTGGAGAGAGTGGGGTAATCCGAGTCTCTCGAGGAAGCAAAGACTCTAGTTACAGGCCGTATCTGCCATGCAGACTGGAGCATAGAGAGACTGCGACATATCACACTTTCAGACAGTAGGGCTTCATATAATACCCATCTAGAGGTACACTGATTTACAAGTTAGTGTGGGCATCTCAATGGCCCGAAGATACCATATCCATACAAAGCTACCTCTTATAGGGATATATATGAATTTCACGCAAGAAAATATTGCACAATTATTCGGACATGAGGCTGCAGAAGACGAAGATATAGAAAGACTTAATGCCTATTATTTTAAGAGCAAGGTATACGAACAAGTTTATAACGACCTTCCAATTAGGATCCTTGTGGGCCACAAAGGAATTGGAAAATCTGCTTTATTTCATGTTGCAATGTCAGAACAGTACCAAGAGAAAAAATTAGCTATATTGATCAAACCAGATGATATTGCTGGAATTAGTGAGGGTGAGTCAGATTTTTTAAAAATGATTCGAGTATGGAAGGATGGAATATCAGAAATAATATCTAGAAAAGTTCTCGCCTCTGTTGGAATGTTATCTGATGGCTGGACAAATAAGCTCGGGCAATATGGCGGGCAATTTATAAACTTCCTTCAGTCTACAATTAAAGCAGGCGAACATATAGACTTGGGGGAAACTCAAGAGTTAATAATAAAAAACTTTCTAAAAAGCGGAACGATATTCGTTTATTTAGATGACCTTGACCGTGGTTGGCAGGGGACTGGATCTGATATCAGAAAAGTATCAGCCCTTCTAAATGCAATACGAGATCTAGCATCAGAATGTAAAGGAGTGAAATTTAGAGTCAGTTTGCGCACTGATGTATACTACTTAGTCAGAACATCTGATGAATCAACTGACAAAATCGAAGGATCTGTTGTTTGGTTCTCTTGGAACAATCATGAAATCCTAGCTCTTCTAGTTAAGAGAGTTAACCAATACTTTGGCTTGGATTCTTCTACGGAAGAATTAATGAAATTAGAACAGAAGGTTCTGGCTCATCATTTAGATCGTGTGCTCGAACCTGTTTTTAATGGGAAAGGAAAGTGGGAGTCTATTCCAACCTATAGGATGTTGATGTCCCTAATAAGAAAGAGACCGCGAGATCTAGTTAAACTTTGCACTTTAGCGGCCAAAAATGCCAGCAATGAGAGTAATAACTTAATTGGAACAAAGGACTTCAACAGCATTTTTGAAGAATACTCACAGGGGCGCTTGCAAGATACCATAAATGAATACCGCTCAGAGCTTCCAGATATAGAGAAGTTACTTTTTGGGATGAAACCATCGAGAGAAGAAAAAAGGCAAAATAGTGGGTATATATATACAACTTCAGCTCTTCTCAAAAAAATAGAAAATATACAAAACAATCATAACTTTCGTTTCTTCGGTAAAGACAGGAAGGCTGACAATAAAGAACTTGCAGCCTTCCTATACAAAATAAATTTCTTGACTGCGCGTAAAGAAAACAATGGGTTCATTGATAGAAAATATTTTGAAGAAAGTCGTTATCTATCACATAAATTCGTTGATTTTGGTTTTGATTGGGAAATTCACCCTGCTTATCGATGGGCCCTTCAACCAGATTCACTAACAGATGTTTTTGATAATTTACTCCCTAGCGAATAAGTTATATAAATAGTTATTTTGGGGCCACCAGCACGGCAAGGAAAACCACAGCGGATCCGATAATAATATTTTCACCTCAAGCAAAGGCGGTCACGGTATTGTTTCCCCCCCTTATTTGCTGAGGCGAACCCGCTTGTCCAGGCCGCGAGACAGGATGTCGAGCGAGCGGCGCCGGGCCATGGATGGCCCGTCGGCGCGTGCCGTCGGACAAGCGGGTGAGCCGAAGGCACCCGACGTAAGTCGGGCGAATAAGTGGGGGAGAAGACCTTTGGTGACTTTGGGTCTTTCCAAAGTCACTCGCCCCAGCCCGAAGGGCGGGCGAAACCCCGTCGAGGCCAGCGGCCTCGTGTCCTGCTCGGCGTAGCCGAGCCATCCACAATCCCCAAAAACTACAAAGCGGACGATTGCGCCTGACGGCTAATCGACCCTACGATTGCACGGCGCAGCCGTGCCTGCTCGCCACAGGCACGGAGTCTGGCTGGACGCCCGGATGCCACCGGCAAAGGGGCCTGGCCGCCCCTATCGGCCCAAAAACGGTTCCCAATCCTTGAACACCGGCTGCAACCCCGCCTGCCTGACGGCATCGGCGACCTCACCCAGCGGGCGAGCATCGTGGATGGCAAACTGCTCCAGCTCCTCCTTGTCCCCTTCGGCATAGCCGCCCGGCTGGGTGCGCGATTCCGCCGACATCTGGGTGATGCCAAGGCGCAGGGCACCGTTGCGAAACGCAGGGGATTCCCGGGTCGAGAGCGACAACTCCAGGGTCGGCGAGAAGAGACGCCAGGCGCAGATAAGCTGCACCAGCTGCCTGTCCGACATCACCACCTCGGGCTGCAGGCCACCGGTGCAGGGGCGCAGGCGCGGGAAGGATAGCGAATAGCGGCTCTGCCAGTGGTGACGTTCCATCCAGGCCAAGTGTTCGGCCACAAAATAGCTGTCGGCGCGCCAATCCGAAGAGAGGCCAATCAGCGCCCCCAGCCCTATCTTGTCGATGCCGGCCCGCCCCAGCCGCTCCGGGGTGGCGAGCCGCCAGTCGATATCCTGCTTGTTGCCGCGCAGGTGATGGCGGGCGTAACTGGGGGCGTGATAGGTCTCCTGATAGACCATGACGGCATCCAGCCCCAAGGTTTTGAGCTCGGCGTAATCGGCCTGCGACAGTGGCTGTACCTCCATCGCCAAGGCGCTGAAATGGCGGCGGATCTGCGGCAGGTGCTCACGAAAATAGGCCATGCCCACCTTGCTCTCGTGCTCGCCGGTCACCAGCAACACGCTGTCGAAACCGCGCGCCTTGATGGCCAGGCACTCGCGCTCAATTTCCTCGGTATTCAGCGTCTTGCGCTTCAAGCGGTTGCTCATGGAGAAACCGCAGTAGGAGCAGTCGTTGGCACAGAGGTTCGACAGATAGAGGGGCACATAGAAGCCGATGGTGTTGCCAAAACGCTGGCGGGTGAGGCGCTCGGCCTCAGCCGCCATCTGCGGCAAAAACGCCTCGGCGGCTGGCGAGATAAGCGCCATAAAGTCCTGCAAACTGCGGCGCGGATTGGTCAACGCCCGCTCCACATCCCGGGTGGTCTTGGCGCGGATCTGCATGCCGATATCATCCCACTCCAGCTCGCGCCAGCGATCGGCAAAACCAACCCCCCTCCCGGCCTCCCCCTTGGGAGGGGGAGGAGCGCAGGGCTCGCCCCATTCAAGCGCCGGGTCAGCCTCTTCCCTCACCCCCAGCCCCTCTCCCAATCGGAGCCGGGCGCATACAGACGCCACATCTTGCCCCATGCCCTGAGTCATAGCGCCTCCAGAAAGTCGGTGAGCGGGCTGGAGGCGCTGGCTTGCAGGCCGCGCGCGCCGAGGCCCGCCTCATAGGCGCTGCGACCAGCCTCACAGGCCAGCGCGAAGGCGCGGCCCATGGCGACCGGATCCCGACTCACGGCGATGGCGGTGTTCACCAGCACGGCGTCGGCGCCCAGCTCAAAGGCGGCGGCGGCGTGACTCGGCGCACCTATCCCCGCATCCACCACTACGGGCACCCGCGCCTGTTCGATGATGATGGCGAGGAAATCCCGGGTCACCAGCCCCTGATTGGAGCCGATGGGGGCTCCGAGCGGCATGACGGCGGCGCAGCCCACCTCTTCCAGCCGCTTGCAGAGCACGGGATCGGCCCCGCAGTAAGGCAGCACCACGAAACCCTCTTTCACCAGCTGTTCGGCGGCCTTGAGGGTCTCTATGGGATCGGGCAGCAAGTACTTGGGATCGGGGTGGATCTCCAGCTTCAACCAGTTTGTACCGAGCGCCTCCCGGGCCAGATGGGCGGCAAACACCGCCTCGGCGGCCGTCTTGGCGCCCGAGGTGTTGGGCAGCAGCTTGACCCCGAGTGCCAGCAGCGGAGTGAGGATATCGTCGTGGCGCTTGCCGGGTTCGAGGCGCTTGATGGCCATGGTCACCAGCCGGGAGCCGCTTGCTTCGATGGCGGCCGCCATCAGATCCGGGCGGGCAAACTTGCCGGTGCCGGTAAAGAGGCGGGACGAAAATTCATGGTCGGCTATGGTCAGCATCTCAGCCTCCGGCGATGGCAGTGAAAAGGTGGAGTTCATCCCCGTCATTGAGTCGGGTATCTGGCCAACGGCTGCGGGGCAGCACGGCGCCGTTGAGGGCCACCGCCACCCCCTGCGGGGCAACCTCGCGGGCCGCCAGCAGCTCGGCCACGCAGATCTGGCTATCCGGGCTGGTCGTCAGCACCAGCTCGCTGTCGTTCAATCTGATCTTCATTGCGCATCCTCCATGGGATTGGCAAAGGTAGAGGCGCCGCACACGGAACAGGCGGGATCGGGGGACAACCCCAGGGTCTGCCACTCGTGGGTCAGGGCATCGAAACGGCGCAGGGTGCCCGCCACCGGACTGGGCTTGCCCAGCAGCAGACGCAAGGCTTCCAGCGCCTGCAAGGCGCCCATCACCCCCACCAATGGGCCTGCAACGCCGCTGCTCTGGCAGCTCTCCGTGATGCGGGTATCCAGCGGATAGAGGCAGGCGTAGCAGGCGTGCTCGGGGGCGGTTCGCACCATCAGCTGACCCTGCCAGCCGACGGCGGCGGCCGAGATCCAGGGCTTGTGCTGAGCCACACAGACGGCGTTGATGGCGTGGCGACTGGCCAGGTTGTCGCAGCAGTCGACAACCAGATCCACCTCGGCCACGAAGGCGGGCAGGCTCTGCTCATCGAGCCGCTGATTGATGGCGATAAGCTCCACATGGGGGTTGTGGGCCGCCAGCCGCTCCCGGGCCAGCTCGGCCTTGGAGTGATTGACCGCATCAGCATCGAACAGGATCTGGCGCGGCAGGTTGCTGGAATCCACCACGTCGCCGTCGGCGAGCCACAAGGTGCCCACCCCGGCTCCGGCCAGATAGAGCGCCAGCGGCGAGCCGAGCCCGCCGAGGCCGACGATCAGCACGGATGCCTCTTTCAGCCTCGCCTGCCCCGCCTCGCCGATTTCGCTCAGCATCAGTTGCCTGCCGTAGCGCAGGTATTCCGCATCAGAGAGCATGATCGGCCTCCTGCTGCGTGATGGCCTGATGAATAAGCGCCGAGCAGGGCTCATCCCCCGATCCCACGGCCGCCAGCAGCCGCTCGGTCGCCCCCTGCCAGTCATCGCTTGCCGTGATCGCCGACACCAGGGCAATGCTGCCCACCCCGCTTGCCAGCACCGCCGCAATGCGATCCTCGCCGATGCCGCCGATGGCGACCGTCGGCCAGTCGCACATGAGTACACGATAGCGTTGCAGTCGCACCAGCCCCTGCGGGCGGGACGGCATCTGCTTGGTGTTGGTGGGGAATATATGACCCAGGGCTATATAGGACGGAGCCAGTTCGCGGGCCCGCATCAGCTCGAAGTAGCCGTGGGTGGAGATGCCGAGGCGCAGGCCGGCGGCCTGGATGGCGGCGAGATCCGCCGTCTCCATGTCCTCCTGTCCCAGATGCACGCCATAGGCACCGGCGACTATGGCCTGCTGCCAGTAGTCGTTGATAAAGAGCCGCGCACCAAAGCGGCGACCCAGCGCTACCGCCTCGGCAATGGCTGGTGCCACCTGGGCGGCGGGCAGGTTCTTGATGCGCAGCTGGAGGGTCTTGACCCCGGCTCCCAGCAGACGCCTGAGCCACTTGACCGAATCCACCACAGGATAGAGGCCGAGCCGATGTTCGGTTTGGGCGAAGGGGCCATCCGGCAGGCGAGCCTCGCTGGCGGGATAGAGACCAAAGCGGCGATCGAGATTCGACCCCGCCAATACGGCGCGGGGGAAGTGGGCAAGATCCGCTGGCCAGCCGAGATGAGCGATGGGGCCTGGACCGGCCCCCACCCCTTGCGCCCCAGCCAACCCCTGTTGCAGGTAGGCACGCGCCAGCGTGATGGCGTCATCGACCGGGTGATCCTGCGCCACCACGGCGGCGATGGCGCTGGCATAACAGCAGCCGGTGCCGTGGCCGTGGCGGGTGTCGATACGCGGCGCTCCCAGCCAGAACTCGCGCTGCTCGTCCTGGTAGTAATCGAGGCAGAGCTCTTCGCTCCACCCCAGATGCCCGCCCTTGACCAGCACGGCGCGGGCGCCCAGTTCACGCAATCGCGCCGCCCCCGCCCGCACCAGCTCAGGGCTGCTGGCGGGAATGCCAGTCAGCGCCTCCAGCTCGGGGCCGTTGGGGGTGATAAGCGACAGCCTTGGCAGCAGATGTTCACGCACCGCCGCCAGCATGTTGGCTTCTGCCATGGGGGTGCCAGTGCTGGCGATGGCGACCGGGTCGTAGACCACAAAGGGCGCAGTCAGGGTGTCGAGCCGCCGGGCCAATACCTCCACATGGAGCCGGGTCGGCAGCAGGCCTATCTTGATGGCCGCCGGGGGCAAGTCGACGCCGAGGGCGTCGATCTGGGCGGTGAAAGTCTGCATCAGCACGGGATCGACCATCTTCACCGCCACCGAGTTCTGGGCCGTGATGGCGGTGATGACAGAGCAACCGTGCACGCCGAGATCGTGCAAGGTATGCAGATCGGCCTGAATGCCGGCACCGCCCCCGGAATCTGAACCGGCTATTGTCCAGACGATGGGTCGGCTGTTCATGCCTCCTCCCGCGCCGGTTTGAGGGCCGCCGCCTGATGGTAGAGTTCGCTCCCCTTCTCCTTGAAGGTTTCTGCCATCTGCGCCATGCCGCTCTCAACCTCGGCCACTACCCGCTCCTGCTGGCCATCCATGCCCACCAGTTTCACCTCGACCGCCTCCAGACTGGCCGCGTAGTCGCGCACGTCCTGGGTGATCTTCATGGAGCAGAACTTGGGGCCGCACATGGAGCAGAAGTGCGCCACCTTGCCGGACTCCTGGGGCAGGGTCTCGTCGTGGTAGGCGCGGGCGGTTTCGGGATCCAGCGCCAGATTGAACTGATCCTCCCAGCGGAACTCGAAGCGCGCCTTGGACATGGCGTTGTCGCGGATCTGGGCACCCGGGTGACCCTTGGCCAAGTCAGCGGCATGGGCGGCGATCTTGTAGGTGATGAGGCCCTGCTTCACGTCCTCCTTGTTGGGCAGCCCCAGGTGCTCCTTGGGGGTGACGTAGCAGAGCATGGCGCAGCCGTACCAGCCGATCATGGCGGCGCCTATGCCGGAGGTGAAGTGATCGTAACCGGGAGCTATGTCGGTGGTGAGCGGGCCCAGGGTATAGAAAGGCGCCTCGTGACAATGCTCCAGCTGCTCCGTCATGTTGCGCTCTATCATGTGCATGGGCACATGGCCCGGCCCCTCTATCATCACCTGGACGTCGTACTCCCAGGCGATCTTGGTGAGCTCGCCCAGGGTGCGCAGCTCGGCAAACTGGGCCTCGTCGTTGGCGTCATAGACAGAGCCGGGACGCAGACCGTCTCCAAGCGACAGGGCCACGTCATAGGCGGCGCACAGCTCGCAGATCTCGCGAAAATACTGGTAGAGGAAGTTCTCCTTGTGGTGCGACAGGCACCACTTGGCCATGATGCTGCCGCCGCGGGAGACGATACCGGTGAGGCGCTTGGCGGTCATGGGCACGTAGCGCAGCAAGACGCCGGCGTGAATGGTGAAGTAATCCACCCCCTGCTCGGCCTGTTCGAGCAGGGTATCGCGAAACAGCTCCCAGGTGAGGTCTTCGGCGATACCGTTGGTTTTTTCCAGCGCCTGATAGATGGGCACAGTGCCGATGGGGACAGGGCTGTTGCGCAGGATCCACTCGCGGGTCTCGTGGATGTTGCGACCGGTGGAGAGATCCATGACGGTGTCGGCGCCCCAGCGGGTGGACCACACCAGCTTCTCCACCTCCTCTTCGATGCTGGAGCTGACCGCCGAGTTGCCTATGTTGGCGTTGATCTTCACCAGGAAGTTGCGGCCTATGATCATGGGCTCGGTTTCCGGGTGGTTGATGTTGTTGGGAATGATGGCGCGGCCAGCGGCCACCTCATCGCGCACGAATTCGGGGGTGATGTTCTCGGGCAGGCGGGCACCGAAACCCTGACCCGGATGCTGGCGCAGCAGCAGTTCGGAGCGCACCCGCTCGCGGCCCATGTTCTCGCGGATGGCGATAAATTCCATCTCGGGGGTGACCAGCCCCTGACGGGCATAGTGCAGCTGGGTTACACGGCGGCCCGACTTGGCGCGACGTGGCTTGGGCAAGTTATCGAAGCGCAGGTGATCCAGCCCCTCATCGGCGAGACGCTCCTGGGTGAAGGCGGAGCTGAGATCATCGAGCTCTTCGGTGTCACCGCGCTCCCGCACCCAGCTTTCCCGCAGGCGCGGCAGACCGAGACGCACATCGATGACCGCATGCTCATCACCGTAGGCACCCGAGGTGTCGTAGACGGGGACAGGCTCGTTGGCTTCGAACTGCGGGTTATCCTTGTTGCCCCCCACCAGGGTGTCGGCCAGGGCAATTTCACGCAGCCCAACCCGGATATCGGGGCGAGAACCTTCGATAAAGATGCGGCTGGAGTTGGGATGGGCCATCCCCTTGAGATTGTCGATAAAACGCTGGGCACTGGCACGCTGCTCGCGGCGGCCGACGGGGACTAACTTGGCATTTTCCGGCACGGAAGTTTTTGAGGTAGACATAGCAAAACTCACATTAACTGATTGAAGTTATGGGTGTTTGCTTGTCTGGAGTTCGAGGAGAAGTGATGAACCTGTGGGTGAGGTTTGCATTCAAGAGGGAGCAAAACTGAAGCCTTGGCTTCCTCCTGCGCATCTTCTGTACTCCCCCTGATGGACAAGGCGACAGAACAGAATGGCAGGCTCCCTCTTGTGCGCACAGGCTTGCCGGTCGGATCACTCCTCTCGGCGAGCGGGGAAGCTTGTTCCTCCCCGGCGCGGCAACCCACTGGTTACCCTTGTTTCCCTTCGCAGGTGCTAGCCTGATCAGGTTCCACGGATCCCGAATTAACGGTCTCAGCCTTGCGTCGTTCGACGGTTGGCACTCCGACAAGATGGCGCCAGTATAAGTGGGGAAATGGAAAGCACAAGCCTTTAACAAGACCGACCAGTGCAAACAACAACCGGGCCATGGGCCCGGTTCTCTTACTGCAACACACTGCCATTATTGGTTGGCAGCAGGGGTCACGCTGAGGCTGACATTGTTGAAGCCAAGCCCGGAGAGCTCTTGTGCATCGAGCGGGATCTCCAGTCTCAGACCCTGACCGGCACCCAGGTTGCGCGCACGGCTCGAGTGGCTGGCGGCAGCGACCGGCACGGGAGCGCCGATTTCGATGTTGCCGGCAAACTGGCTCTCGGCACTGAAATCACCTGTGATCCCGGCCCGAACCGGGCGCAGCACCCTGGCCAGGTTATTCTGCATGGTAGGCAGACCGTTCTGCTGTATGGTCCAGTTCCAATCCCACCACTTCACTTCACCCGGGATATAACGCTTGTCCCACTGGTAGCGGATACTGCTGGCCTTGTCCTTGTATGGCCCTATGACGAAGGTGTGGTTCCAGTTCGGGCGGTTGTCCGGATGGGTATACCAGGCGTTGCCGCCCCAGCGCAGGAAACCGCTCAGGGTCAGGTCATAGCTGACATCGGCCTTGAACTCGTAGGGGTAGGAGATATCGGCTTTGTAGAGCTCTATCTTCACCGGGATCTTGGAGTGGGCCGGCACTGTCGGGCGCACGGACTGGGACAAAGAGGTGGTGGTCGAGCCCCCGTTCTGGGAGGCCCAGGACTGGTTGGCAGCAATCTCGATGGAGAGCTCGGTTTCCCCCACCAGCGGCCACTTGAACTTGTTCTTGGTGGTCACCTTCTCGCTCAGGCCATAGGTGTTGGTCTTGGACCAGTTGGTGGCGGTGTCGTAGCGCAGGGTGACGTCATAACCGGATTGAGGGGTGTCGCTGTCGTTGATAGCCCACCCCACCACCGTCTTGACCAGTTGGCGGTCGGACTGGGTCACATCGCCATGCTTGAAACTGTCAGGATCCAGGTTGTAGGCAAAATTGCTCACCTTGATGGAGGTCTTGTCACCACAGCGATAACCGTCGCAGCCACCGTCATTGTTGCCACGGATCACCCAGCCATCGCCATCACGGGTCACATCCATGTCTTCGCCGACATATTGACTGTGATTTCCCCCTACCCAGGCATAACCGAGATAATGGGCCAGATAACTGGTTGGTTTGATGAAATTCGCACTGTCATGTACCAGCCGCCATTGCACATCTACTTCATCACCATCTGGAATATCCAGGGCAGACAGAGTCGGTATTTCCCCGGTTGCAGGATTGGTCGGATAACACCAGGTATTGGAGGCTGAGCCTGGTTTTATTTCACCATTATATCCCGGCCCCATAATGACCCAGCCGTTGGCGAGTCCGCTTATTTGCCATTGTCCCATCATGCCGACAATATTGCTTTTGACGCTCTGCGCCTCTTCTCGATTGACGGGACGATACTTGTCACCACAGACCTCTTGCCCCAATGAAAACAGGCGAAGCTGGTCTGGATAGACGGGCTCTGCCGCTTGCGCCTGTGCCATCAGCAGGCCGGATATGATTAATGACAAGCCAGTTATTTTTAGTTTTTTCATAGCAACCCCAATATATTAAACACTGACATGCATTCACCCGATTTATATATCAACGGGCAGCATGTGAGTATGACAGTACCAGTCGCATTAATTTCATTATGCGATCAAGCCCACACTTTAATATATAAACAAAATTAACCAGAAGATTAATTCAGCACTATTTTATATTGAGCAATATAATATCAGAGTATGCACTCTATTATTTTATTCGTCACTTAATCATATTTAAGAACATCTTAAAAAAGAGAACTCTAATTTAGCAATTTATATATTCCCCAATTAAGTGAGCAAGGCCTCGCCATTATTTCGGCTCATCCTCCGGATTCGGGATCAGTATCTCGGTCACGCGGCCCGTCTCGTCACGGGTCAGCACCAGGGTACGCCCCGGTTGCAGATCGGCGGGGCTGCCGTTGAGCCAGCGGGTACCGGCATCAAATGTCATTGTGCCCAGCCCCTGCAATTGCAGCGCATGGCCCGTCACGGCGAGCAAGGTTCCCTCCGCCCGGCGCCACTGGGCAGCCGGTTCTGACTCAGGCGCGTGTTCATGAAGGCGAATATGTTCGGCGACGCCGTTGCGACTCAGGATGGCGAGCTTCATGCCGGGTTTGAGGTCGGAAAACTGACGCACCCCGGCCAGTGCGGCGCTGCCAAGCTCCAGCTCGGCCCCTTGAAATTGCAGCCGAATGCCATCGTTGTGTTCCAGCTCCACCTGCCAGAGCTCGCCATCGACGGCAAGGGTGCAGAACGGCAGAGCCAGCAGCAGGAGGGAGGTGCGTGTCATGACAGAAGGCCCATGGTCAAACCCTGATGAGGTTTAACTATGGGCCTGGGCGGGCAATTTTTCCGGTCGCCAGATGCACCTGCTGCTCAATCATCCTGGCGGCAACGGCTCAACCGCATGCCGTCGAACTTGCACTCCAGCTCCAGCCAGCGCCCTTCGAAGGGAGCCAGGCTGTTATCCGAGGTGACATAGCCCCAGATCCGTCCTTGCGCCACCGGTCCCTCCAGCTCCATCTCGTCCTCTTCGTCCAGCGCCTCCACCTCGCGGATCACCCTCAGCCCCTCCTCAACCACCCCTTCCAGATCGACCCAGCGGCCACCGAGATCGTCCTCGCTCAGCCCATCCTTGAAGCGGGTCCCTTCGTCGAGCACGAAGGGGATGCCGTTGACCATCAGCTGGCCCAGTTGCCAGGTGGTGCGGCCGGTCAACTTGAACTCGGCCGACTGCGCAGTGCCAAGTGGCAACAATATAAACAGCAGCAGAGCGCACAGAGACTTCTTCATCAGGGATCCTCGGGGTTACACTGCCACACAGGATGCCTCGTCCAGTGTGAGATGACCGTGAAATATCGGTCAAAACCAGGAGATCAAAACATGAAAATACTGGTGGTGGAAGACAATCCCCAGGTAGCGGAAACCATCATGGATTACCTGGAGCTGGCCGGGCACAGACTGGACTGCGCCTATCACGGTCAGGCTGCCCTGCAACTGCTGGCCGAGCAGCGCTTCGACGTCATCATCATGGATGTCATGATGCCGCGTCTGGATGGCCTCTCCACGGTTGAGCGGCTGCGGGCCGATGGCATAGCAACCCCTGTGCTGTTTCTCACCGCCCGCGACAGTCTGGATGACAAGCTGGCGGGCTTTCGGGCCGGTGGCGATGACTATCTGGTCAAACCGTTCGCCATGGAGGAGCTGGAAGTGCGGCTGCAGGCGCTGGCCCTGCGTGGCCCCCGCAGCGACATGGGGGCCCTCAGCGTGGGCGAGCTGACCCTGGATCCCGCCAGTGGCCGCGCCACCCGTGCCGGAGTCGAGCTCAAGCTCGGCAAGATCCCGTTCCAGATCCTCACCCTGCTGGTGCGCCGCGCCCCCCATCTGGTGAGCCGGCAAGAAGTGCTGGAGACAGTCTGGGGGGACGAGGAGCCTGACTCCGACGCCCTGCGCAGCCACATCTATGCCCTGCGCAACGCCCTCGACAAACCCTTCCCTACCCCCATGCTGGAAACCCTCCACGGTCAGGGCTACCGACTGGTGACATCATGACCACACCCGGAGGCCATGACAGACCAGAGACGGGTGATCCCATGACCAAACCCGGAGGCCTTGACCAGGCACAGCCGGGTACCCAGGTCAGCCTGCCCAGTTTGCGCCATCGCCTGATCCTGACCCTGAGCGGGGCGGGCATGCTGCTGCTGATCATCATCAGCCTGTTGATGGTGGTAGCCGAAGACAAGATGGAAGAGTTGAGCCTGCGTCACTGGCTGGAAGCCGAGGTCACCCGCTACAACGATGACTGGCTGCAGCTCGGCATGGCGGCCCCCGCCCCCAGTCCGCGCCAGTTCTCCAGTTACTGGACCGAAGCGGGCCGACTGCCAGCCTGGCTCAAGCCCTATCAGAGCCCGGGCTTCTTCGAGCACCAGCTTGGCGAGGAGGACAAGCACTTCCTGGTGCGGCCCCATCCGTCCGGCCAGGGACTGCTCTATCTGGTGTTCAACGACGACGCCGACGACTATCTGGATCCTTACGAAGATCAGCTGCATCTGGCTACCCGGCTGATAGGCTTGACCCTGCTGATCGCGTGCATCGGTTTCGGTATCTGGCTGGTGCGTCACATCACGGGGCCACTGCAGCGGTTGCAGCAAAGGGTCGCCCACCTCACCCCGGATCAGGCGGATTTCGTGCCCGATGCTCCCTGGCAGGAGTTGCGGGAGATCGAGCTGGCACTGCTGACCGGCAAACACGAGGTGGCCGCCGTGTTCGCCCGCGAGCAGGAGTTCAGCCGTTTTGCCAGCCATGAGCTGCGCACCCCCAACATGGTGATCCAGGGGTCGGCAGCGCTGCTCGGCAAGGTAACGGACTTGCCCGCCCCCGCCGCCCGCGCCACCACCCGTATTCGCGCCGCTGCAGACGAAATGGCACTGCTCACAGAGACCTTCCTGCTGCTGGGTCGCAAGGAGGCGGTGGAGCGTTCGTTGCAACGGGTAGAACCACTGATCCGGCAGGAGCTGGTGCGCCTCGCCCCGCTGTTGCAGCGAGAGACGCTCGATATCAGGCTCACCCTGGACGAGGCAAGCGAGGTCAATGCCCCCCTCTCCTTGCTCGCCATTGCCCTCGGCAACCTGCTGAAAAATGCCTTGAGCTATGCCGAGGGGCATATCGAGATCGAGCTGTGCGGGCCCGTGCTCACCATCAGCAACCCGACTGCGGCCGCGCCGGATCAGATCCTCGGCTACGGCTGTGGCCTCACCATCATACAGCGCATCTGCGAGAAGCTCGGCTGGCAGATAGAGACCCGGCTGGAGGCTGGCATCTTCAGCGCCAGGCTGGAAATGCGGGAATAACCGACTCGCAAACAACACAAGGCGCCCGAGGGCGCCTTGTGTTTATACCGCGATGCAAGCCGTCAGCGGCTTATTCGGCGGGCTTGTTCTTGCGGCTCGCCTTGAGCTCCAGGAACTCGATGATCTTGCCAGCCACATCCTTGCCGGAGGCGGCTTCCACTCCTTGCAAACCGGGGGAGGAGTTCACCTCCAGCACCAGAGGACCGCGGGCAGAGCGCAGAATATCCACACCGGCCACATCCAGCCCCATGATCTTGGCCGCCTGCACTGCGGTTGCCCGCTCTTCGGGGCTTATCTTGATCGCCTCGGCGGTGCCGCCACGGTGCAGATTGGAGCGAAACTCCCCCGGCTGGGCCTGACGGCGCATGGCCGCAACCACCTTGCCATTGACCACCAGACAGCGAATGTCGGCGCCGTTGGCCTCACGGATGTACTCCTGCACCAATATGTTGTTATTGGTCTGGATAAAGGCCTCGATCACGCTCTCGGCCGCCTTGTGGGTCTCGCACAACACAACGCCAATTCCCTGGGTGCCTTCCAGCAGCTTCACTACCAGAGGGGCGCCCCCCACCATGGTGATGAGATCCGGCACATCATGGGTGCTGTGGGCATAGCCGGTGATGGGCAGACCTATGCCGTGGCGCGACAACAACTGCATGGCCCGCAGCTTGTCGCGGGAACGGGAGATGGCCACAGAGCTGTTGAGGGCCATGGTGTTCATCATCTCGAACTGGCGCAGCACGGCGGTGCCGTAAAAGGTGATGCTGGCGCCGATACGCGGGATCACGGCGTCGTAACTCTCCAGCTCTCGTCCTTCGTAATGAATGGAGGGGCTGTGGGAGGCGATATTCATGTAGCAGCGCAGGGTGTCGAGCACCTCTACCTGATGACCGCGGGCCTGCGCCACCTCGACCAGACGGCGGGTGGAATAGTTTCTGGGCTCACGGGATAAAATGGCGATCTTCATGACAATTCCGCTAGAAGGCAGTGCCTGGGCAGGATGGGGCGGGAGAGTATAAGGTGCCACAGCGCCAAGACAACGCCAATTGTTTCTCCTGACAACAAGACAAACCACGCAGAACTGCACGCTGCAATCCCGTTGTCACCGATATGTCAAACGGCGGCCCTAAGCTGGTCTGTCCACCAGCCCAAGGATGCCGCCGTTTCTCGTCAAAGATCAACCAATGTCACTCGGGAGATCGGGATTCAGTTCAGGTTCGGCCCCAGCCAGCGTTCTGCTTCCGCCAGGGTCATCCCCTTGCGGGCGGCGTAATCTTCCACCTGATCCTGCTGGATCTGCGCCACTGCGAAATATTTGCTGTCGGGGTGGGAGAAGTACCAGCCCGACACGGCCGCCCCCGGCCACATGGCGTAGGATTCCGTCAGCTTCATGCCGATGGCCTGCTCCACGCCCAGCAGCTCCCAGATGCTCCCTTTTTCAGTGTGCTCGGGACAGGCGGGGTAACCGGGCGCCGGGCGTATGCCGCGGTAGTTCTCGCGGATCAGATCCTCATTGCTGAGGGCCTCGTCGGCTGCATAGCCCCAGTGCACCTTGCGCACCTGTTCGTGCAGATACTCGGCGAAGGCCTCGGCGAGACGGTCGCACACCGCCTGGATGAGGATGGCATTGTAGTCGTCATGATCCGCCTTGTAGGCAGTGGCGATGGCCTCTTCCCCGATACCGCCAGTCACCGCGAAGGCACCGATCCAGTCCGGCTTGCCGCTCTCTTTCGGTGCTACATAGTCCGCCAGACAGTAGTTGGGGAAGCCCTGCTTCTCGCTCTGCTGGCGCAGGTGGTGCAGCACCTTGATGACCTCGGTGCGCGACTCGTCGGTATAGACCTCTATGCTGTCGCCGATCGTGTTGGCCGGAAACAGACCTATGATGCCGGCGCAGCGCACGCTCTCGTCCTGCTCGAGTTTGTCGAGCATGGCATTGGCATCGGCAAACAGCTTGGTCGCCTCCTCACCTATGATCTCGTCTTCGAGAATGCGCGGATACTTGCCCGCCAGCTCCCAGCTGAGGAAAAACGGCGTCCAGTCTATGTAGGGGCGCAGCACCGAGACGGGCACGTTCTCAAACGTCTGCACGCCCGGCTCACGGGGGGCCGGCGGTTGATAGTTCACCCAGTCCAGCTGCTGCCGGTTGGCGCGAGCATGGGCCAGGCTGACCGGCTTGGATCTCGGCTGCTTGCGGGCATGCTGATCCCGGGCGACTTCATACTCCTTGTCGATGCGGGCGACAAACGCAGGCTTGAGCTCAGGGTTCAGCAGGCTCTGGGCCACCCCGACGGCGCGCGACGCGTTCGACACATAGACCACGGGTTCGCTGTAGTTCTGCTCTATCTTGACCGCTGTGTGGGCCTTGGAGGTGGTGGCACCGCCGATCAAGAGCGGCAGCTTGAAGCCCTGACGCTCCATCTCTTTGGCCACGTGCACCATCTCGTCGAGAGACGGTGTGATCAAGCCCGACAGCCCTATGATATCGGCTCCCACTTCACGGGCAGTCTTGAGAATGGTCTCGCAGGAGACCATAACACCGAGGTCCACTATCTCGTAGTTGTTGCACTGCAACACCACCCCGACGATGTTCTTGCCGATGTCGTGCACGTCACCCTTGACGGTGGCGAGCACTATCTTGCCGTTGCTGTAGCCGCCCTGTTTCTCGGCTTCGATGTAGGGTTGCAGATAGGCCACAGCCCGCTTCATCACCCGGGCGGATTTGACTACCTGGGGCAGGAACATCTTGCCCGCGCCAAACAGATCGCCGACCACGTTCATACCGTCCATCAGGGGCCCTTCGATCACGTGCAGCGGCTTCTCGGCGCCGGCCCGCGCCTCTTCAGTATCCTCCTCGATAAAGTCGGTGATCCCCTTGACCAGAGCGTGTTCCAGCCGCTTGCCCACCGGCCAGCTGCGCCACTCCTGATCCCGCGGATCCTCCGCCTGGGCTCCGGCACCACGATACTTCTCGGCGATGGCCAGCAGATCCTCGGTGGCGCTGTCACTCAAGTTGAGCACCACGGCCTCGACCTTGGCCTTCAGCTCTGCCGGTATGTCTTCATAGATGGCGAGCTGACCGGCGTTGACTATACCCATGTCCATGCCGTTCTGGATGGCGTGGTAGAGGAAGACAGCGTGGATGGCTTCGCGCACCGGTTCATTGCCGCGAAACGAGAAAGAGACGTTGGAGACACCGCCGGAGATCATGGCATGGGGCAAATGGGTCTTGATGTCCTTCACCGCCTCGATGAAGTCCACCGCATAGTTGTTGTGCTCGTCGATGCCGGTCGCCACCGCGAAGATATTGGGATCGAAGATGATGTCTTCCGGCGGGAAACCCACCTGATCCACCAGGATCCGGTAGGCGCGCTGGCAGATCTCGAACTTGCGGGTGCGAGTGTCAGCCTGGCCCACCTCATCGAACGCCATGACGATGACGGCGGCGCCATAGCGACGCAGCAGTTTGGCCTGCTGGATGAATTTCTCCTCCCCCTCCTTCATGGAGATGGAGTTGACCACCGGCTTGCCCTGCACACACTTGAGGCCGGCTTCCAGCACCTCCCACTTGGAGGAGTCGATCATCACCGGCACTCGGGCGATATCAGGCTCACCGGCGATGAGGTTCAGGAAGCGCACCATGGCCGCTTCGGCGTCCAGCATCCCCTCGTCCATGTTGATGTCGATGATCTGGGCGCCGCTCTCCACCTGCTGCTTGGCCACATCGAGGGCTTCGTCGTAGAGCCCCTCCTTGATGAGACGCTTGAACTTGGCGGAACCTGTGACGTTGGTACGCTCACCCACGTTCACAAACATGGAGTCCGCCGTGATGATGAGGGGCTCGAGACCCGACAGGCGGCATGCGACCGGCAGCGTGGGCAAGGTACGCGGCTTGATGCCGGCGACAGCGTCACTCATGGCGCGAATATGGGTCGGAGTAGTGCCGCAGCAGCCGCCCACCATGTTGAGAAAACCGCTTTGGGCCCACTCGCGGATATGCTCCGCCATCTCACCCGCATCGAGATCGTACTCGCCGAACGCATTGGGCAGACCGGCATTGGGATGGGCGCTCACAAAGGTCTCGCTGATGCGCGACAACTCCTCCACGTACTGACGCAACTCGTCGGGCCCCAGCGCACAGTTGAGACCGAACGAGATGGGTTTGACATGGCGCAGGGAGTGATAGAAGGCTTCGGTAGTCTGACCGGAGAGAGTACGCCCCGAGGCATCGGTGATGGTGCCGGAGATCATCACGGGCAGCGCATAGCCCAGCGCCTCGAAAACCCCTTCCACCGCGAAGGCAGCCGCCTTGGCGTTGAGGGTATCGAAGATGGTCTCGATCAGAATGAGGTCAGCGCCCCCCTCGATCAGGGCATGGGTCGATTCCGTATACGCAGCCACCAGCTGGTCATAGGTGACGTTGCGCTTGCCGGGATCGTTCACGTCCGGCGAGATGGAGCAGGTGCGGTTGGTGGGGCCCAGCACACCGGCGACAAAGCGGGGCTTGTGGGGCTCTTTCGCCGTCCACTCGTCAGCCACGGCACGGGCCAGCCTGGCCGCCTCGCGGTTGATCTCGGCCGAAAGATCTTCCATCTCGTAATCGGCCATGGCGATGCGAGTGGCGTTGAAGGTGTTGGTTTCGAGGATGTCGGCCCCGGCGGCACAATACTGATCGTGGATCTCGCGAATGATTCCGGGCCTGGTCAGCACCAGCAGGTCGTTGTTGCCCTTGATGTCGGTATGCCAGTCGGCAAACCGCTCACCGCGATAATCCGCCTCGCCCAGTTTGTAGCCCTGGATCATGGTGCCCATGGCCCCGTCGATGATCAGGATCCGTTCCTTGAGACAGGATTCCAGTTTCTTTGTTGGGTCCGACTTTATGCTCGGCTTTTCGTTCAACACCGCTCGCTCCTCTTACATCCATGCAACTGCGTGAAGGTCATCCTAGCAGCAAACAAATCAAATGGAAATCTAGCCGTCTATCTGTCCACAGCGGAGTCCACAATAACCGACGGATACTCATAAATAGGTAATGAGTAACATGTGACCCCAGAGTACCCTATGCCGGTCCTCAGCGAAGGATACGTGCTTGCTGTTTACTAACGAGAAAAATAACCATGAGCGTCTACTACACACTCTGCTTTTTGGCAGCGTTGGCGATCCTGATCGCCTTTGCCAACCAGTATGTCGTGAAGATCCAGACCACCATCGCCATCACTGCCGGATCCATGCTGATCTCCGCCCTGATGGTGCTGTTTGGCAAACTGGGTTGGTTCAACCTTGAGCCCCTGGCCATCGAAACCATGAAGAGCATCGACTTCCAGAATTTCCTGCTGAAGGGGATCCTGGGCTTCCTGCTGTTCGCTGGCGGCATTGGCATCAACCTCAAGGCCTTGCGCAGCCAGAAGTGGGAAATCACCATACTGGCGATCTTCTCCACCCTGCTCTCCACCTTCCTGATCGGTTACGGCTTCTGGTTCATCGCCAAGCTGCTGGGCTGGGAAGTACCGCTGGTATATTGCCTGCTGTTCGGGGCCCTGATCACCCCCACCGACCCCATTGCCGTGCTGGCCATCGTCAAGAAGATGCAGGCGCCCCCCCAGATCGCCATCCAGATCGAAGGGGAATCCCTGTTCAACGACGGTACCGGTCTGGTGATCTTCGCCACCGTCTTTGCCGTCGCCTTTGGTGGCGTTGAACCGACCTTCGGCAGCGTCGCCGGTCTGTTCCTGCACGAGGCCCTCGGCGGCATCTTGTTCGGCGCCGTGCTGGGGCTGCTCGCCCACGTGATGATCAGTGCCACCGACGATGGTTCCCTGGAGCTGCTGCTGACCCTCTGCATCCCGACGGCCGGCTTTGCCCTTGCCAACATGATGGGAGTCTCCGGTGCCCTGGCCATGGTGGTGACTGGCATCATGATCGGCAACTGGACCCGTCACTCCGGCTTCTCCGAGCAGAGCAGCCACTATCTGGATCACTTCTGGGAGTTGATGGACCAGTTCCTCAACGCGCTCTTGTTCCTGCTGATCGGCCTGGCGCTGGTGCTGCTGGATCTCGCCTGGCGTGACTGGATCCTGCTGGTTATCGCGGTACCGCTCTGCCTGGCCGCGCGCTTCATCAGCGTCTCTGTCCCCTTCATGGCCTTCCGCCGTTTTCGCACCTACAACCGCTTCACCATCCGCATCCTTACCTGGGGCGGCTTGCGTGGCGGTCTGGCCATGGCCATGGCGCTGGCACTGCCTTCCGGTGTCATGATGATACCCGGGCACAACGTCGATCTGCGTCAGGTCATACTGGTGATGACCTACTCTGTGGTGATGTTCTCCATCGTGGTGCAGGGCATGACCATTACCCCCATGATAACCGCCGCCAAGAAGGCCAGCGGCGACTACTGAGTCACCGTCTGACAGTGATTGACCTGCTGAAAAAGGGCTCCCGACGGGAGCCCTTTTTATCTCGGAGAACACGACAAAAACGGATCTGGCACAAAATCACCAAATAATTGTTTGCTTTTTATTCATATCGAGGAGAGAATGCGCGCCGGCTAGTTAATCAGCCCTGTTTATGTTTACCCTGCAATGCTTCACTCACGATGAATCCTGTCAGTATCCGCATAACCTCCCTCTGATTTACTCGCCTCGAGAACCGTCAGGCTGTCTGCCTGCGTTGCCCGGCTCTCACGGCGCAGACCCGCTCTGCCCACCCAATTTGATTTATGCATCAGCATATTCCTTGATAGTGCAGACGCCCCTGACAGGGCTGGGTATTCCTGCGCGCTTGTTGACCACAAAGTCAACCGCGTCCATTAACCTGACATTTGCCAACACAAGGAGCAAACACTTAATTTATATAGAGAAATACCATGATGAAAACCATACATACACACAAACCCCTGCGTCGTAGCAAACCCATCAACCTGCCTGTGCAAGAGCAGGATTCCGATGCGTTCCTGATCCAGTTCAGCACCCGCTTCAGCGGCGGTTTCGCCATCTCCTGTGATGGTATCGCTGGCGAGTTCTCCATCGAAGACCTCAACTGATCCTGCCTGCCCTCCGGCAGCGCCCGATGCAGACAGGCCGCAACTCACGGCGGCCTCTTTGCTTCAACTCCTATTTATTCTCCTGAACCAGCGCCGTCAGCATCGCCTTCCATCACTGACTGAAAGCTGCATCCCCGTTTCATACCTCAGGCCAGGTTCGTTTCGGCTCCGGCAGCCTCCAGCAGCAGACACGCGTCGGCATCCTCGCTCAACTTGACCAGCCGGCTTTGTACCAGCCCCAGCTTGGCCAGCAGTGACAGTGATCGTTCGTTGCCCGGTGTGACTATGGCGATGACACGCACAATCCCCAACCTTTCCCGGCCGTCCTGCAGCGCCGCCTTTGCCGCTTCTATGCCATAACCCTGACCACGATAGGAGGGCAGGAAGGCATAGCCAATGTCTTCACAGGGCAGGGTGTCTCGCCTGATCAAACCACAGATGCCGATCTTGGCTTCATCGCCTCTGCGCGCCACCAGATAGAGGCCGTGGCCATGGCGAGCATAACTGACCGCGGGCCCTTGCTGGATGTAGTGTTCGGCATCCGCCAGGGTACGCACACCGCGATCGCCAATGTAACGGTGGAAATCGCTGTCGTTAAGCAGCTCAAGAATAAAGGGAGCATCAGCGATGGTCAGTTCGCGCAGCAGCAGGCGCTCGGAGAGGATCATGACAAGGGCTCTTTCAGAAAATACAGGCCTTCAAGACTGCCTCTGCACCGCAGGGTTGGCAAGGCAAACCCCATGAAAAAGGGCCGCATTGCGGCCCGGTGACAATATGAACGGGCTCAGGCCGCCAGCAAACCCGCATAGCCATTGCCGTGTTCCCGCATCGCCACCAGCACGGCGGCGCAGTCAGACCATGGCAGACCAAGTCGGTCTGCTACCTGAGTTGGCCACTCGGGCGGCGCTACCTCCCCCACATCCGATTGGGCCGCCAGGGCGATGGCCAGATGGATCAGGCCAGCTTCGACAGAAAACTCCTTGGCCAACATGGGGTTGTAGTGGTATTCCACCGCATGGCAGATACTGAGGGGAAATTGCCAGCGCCTGGCCATCTCGGCCCCGGTCTGGGCATAGTTGAAACCAACCACCAGCTCCTCTGCCTTGGCGCGCCCCTTGCTGGGTTCAAGATCCTGAATGTGGTTAACCATGTTTTCCGGCAGACCCACATGCATGATGAGGCGCCCCATGTCGAACAGCAGGGCACAGGTGAACACCTCCTCCCCTTTCATGCCCTTTATCCTGGCCAGCAACCTGGCCAGCTCGGCCACATCGAACACGTTGCCCCAGAAGTGCCTGAGATCGATGCCGGGCACCGAATGAACAGATCCCGTCAGGCCGCAGGCAAGCACCATATTGCGTACCACATCGACTCCGAGCCGCACCACGGCTTCGTTGACGGTGGCAACCTGACGATTGCCGCCAAACTTGGCGGAGTTGGCCAGCCGCAGCAGCTTGGCAGAGATGACGGGATCCTTGTTGATCTTCTTGGCGATCAACAGGATATCCGGCTCCTTCTCATTGAAGGTCTGTACCAGATCGCGCATGACTTCGGGTACATTGGGCAGGTTTTGGGGATGGGATAACAGAGAGTCTATGGTGGGCATATTGATATCCGTCCATGCAATTTTATGATGGTTTTCGTTTGCTGACAGCAAACCCACAGATAAGTATGAGTAACAAAAACTGGCGCCACAGAAATGTTTTTATCGCAATATTTCAAAGTGTTAATGCCAGCTTCGTTATACTGGCATCTTTTATGGCATGACGAGGAAGTACACCATGAGCGAATCCACCGAGTTCTTTGACGAGCAAACCCTGCTGGAGATGGTCGACAACCAGCTGATCGACGGTAATCCGTTGCAGGTCAAGGCGACCCTGATGCGATTGGTGATGAAGGGCACCCCACGGGAAGAGGCGCTGCAATATATCGCCTGCGCCCTCGGGGCCGAGCTGATGGCAATGGAGGCTGAACAGGGCCCCTTCAACCTAGAGCGCTACGCCCAGTTTCTGGATTCCCTGCCCGAGATGCCCTGGGCGGAATAAACCGCCGTCCGCGAACAAGGGAGCTTGTCGGCAACCCATGCCACGATGCCAACTTCCGCGACACAGACTCACTAAAAAGCCGGATCCTGACAGGATCCGGCTTTTTTATAGCGGTTTACGCCGCTCAGAACTGGGAGTTGACGATCACCTCTTCCCCCAGGGCGCCAGCCAGCGGCAGTGGGCGATAGCTGGAGTTTGCCGCCCGCAGCAGCCGAATGCCGCGGGCGCCCACTTCCTGCGCCGCCTTGATATCCCCGTCCGCATCGCCGTAGAAGACCTTCATCTGCTTGTCCTTGAGCCACTGCACCTTGGTGTTCTGGCCCGGCTGATCGCCGGCGAAGATCACTGGATTGAGTCGATCGGCCGGGATCCCCATGGTCTGCTGCAGGGTCTGGCTCACAGTTTCCGTTTTGGTGGCAGAACGGCCAGTGACGAAATAGATGTGATCGCCGCGTTTGAGGTGCATGGCGATCAGCGCCTTGCCCACCTCTTTCGGCATGCTGAACGCATCCCAGCCGTTGTTCATCTTCTCCCAGAAGGCAGGGTTCTTCAGATAGCTCTCGTCGTTGGGCGAGAACTCCTGCTTGCCGCGATAGAAACCTGGGCTGGAGAAGAGCAGGGTATCGTCGATATCAAAACCGACCGCCATCGGGGGTAGACCATCCAGACTCTTGGCAATCTGCTCTACCGAGACCCAGTGAACAGGAGCCTGCTGGGCCAGGGTCACTGTCGTGACACCGGCCGGGCTGGTCACGATCTGATCGGCCAGGGCGGGCAGGCTGAAGGTGGCGGCAAACAGGGATGCTATCAGGGTAAGACGGGAAAAAGCGGGCATGGCACAACTCATGACGTGAATGAAACAGGGTGCCAATCCTGCCCCATGCTGCCGATGCAAACCGTGAAACTCGCCACAAAACAGGGCTCGGTGGATAGCTTCTGCCCTGTTTTGTCCCCTCGGAATAAACTTCCAGCAACCGGAAGATGACAAGCCTCTTTTGACCCTTTATTCCAGCCGGAAGAGCCGGAGTGGGCTATAACTGCTTAGCACCCTTTATTGACATCAAAATCAACGACTCCCTCTCACTGGAGATGCCATGGACGCGCACACTTCCTCTTCCAAGACCACCGGCTCGGCCCCTTCCCCTCATCAGGCCGGGATGGACGCCATCGATCAGGTGCTGGCCCGGCTCGAACTCTCGCCAGAAGGGCAGATCCTGGATGCCAACCCTCATTTTCTCACCATCATGGGCTATCCGCTGGATGAGCTAAAGGGCAAGCATCACGGCATGCTGCTCTCCCCGGATGAGGCTCAGTCTGCCACTTATGACACTTTCTGGGAGACGCTGCGCAGCGGCACGTCACAGGAAAGCGAGTTTCACCTGCTGGATAAACAGGGGCGGGATATCTGGATCCGGGGTGCCTGCAGCCCGGTTCTGGATGCCGAGAGGCAGCTGACCCGCATCATCGTATACGCCATGGATCTGACCGGGCAGAAGCAGCTCACTGCCAGCTTCGAGGGCCAGCTCAATGCCCTGAGCCGGGTCATGGGCAAGGTGGAGTTCTCGCTGGATGGCACCATACTGGATGCCAATCCACGCTTTCTCGACATTGTGGGCTACCGGCTGGAGGAGCTGAAGGGCCAGCACCACAGGCTGCTGGTTGATCCGGACTACGCCCAGTCGGCGGATTACCGCACCTTCTGGGAAACCCTGCGACGGGGCGAGTTTCTCGCAGGCGAATTCTGCCGGCTCGACAAGCAGGGACAGGAGGTCTGGATCCAGGGATCCTACAACCCGGTGCTGGATCTGAACGGCAAGCCCAGCAAAATCGTCAAATTTGCCACCGACATCACGGCGCAGGTGGAGCAGCACCGCCAGCTCAAGCGTGCCATGGTGGAAGCGGAAGAAGCCGCCAGAGTGCGCGAGGAGCTGCACAAGTCGCTGCAGGAGATGTCGACCCCTGTCACCCCTATCTGGGACGGGATCCTGCTGCTGCCATTGGTGGGGATCATCGACTCAATGCGCACCGCCGACGTGATGAACAAGTCACTCACCAAGATCGCCGAAACCCGGGCCCGGGTCTTCGTGCTGGATATTGCCGGTGTCGCCACCGTGGATACCGGCGTCGCCAACCAGCTGATCAAGATCACCAAGGCAACCCAGTTCATGGGCTGTGAGGCCATCATCTCGGGAGTCTCCCCCGCCATTGCCCGCACCATGGTGGAGCTGGGGGTGTCGGTTGGTGACGTCCGCACCACGGCAACCCTGAGAGATGCCTTCGAAATAGCGCTCAAACGGGTCGGTTCCACCCTCTAGGATGCGGCCATGACCATGCAGCTCAACAACGATCTTGGCATCGCCGATGTGGCCGACTGCATAGTGGTCAGCATGCGTCCCGATCTCGGTGACGATGGCATGCAGATGCTGATGCAGGCCCTCTCCCAGCGACTGGTACACGGGCGTCACCATGCAGTGTTGCTCGACTTCTCCGGCGTCATGCTGCTGGATCACCATGAATTCAGACAGGTACGCAAGCTGGCCGAGGTGTGCCGCCTGTTAGGCGCCATCTGCCTGCTGGTGGGGCTCAATGCCGGGATCGCCGCGTTTCTGGCGCTGGCCGAAGCGCAGCCCGGGCCGCTGCGCTGCTTCATCGACATGGACGACGCCTTCGCCCACGTCCGCCATCTCAAGGGCGAGGAGTAAACCGCCATGATGCAAGAGCATGCGACTCAGGAGGCCAACTATCCGCTGCGCCATGATATCGATCTGCACCTGACGGTGATGGCAGTGCGTCGACTCCCCTTTATCGCCAGCCTGTCTGACGTGGATCGTGCCATGCTCTCCACCGTGGTTTCCGAGCTTGGCAGCAATATCCTGAAATACGCCGGGCAGGGGGAGATCACCCTGACCCTCCATCACCCCAAGGGACGAGCCTGCATCGACATCATCGCCCGTGACAAAGGGCCCGGCATACCGGATGTGCACCAAGCCCTGCAGGATCACTACAGCACCTCGGGCACCCTGGGGCTGGGGCTGCCCGGCGTGCGGCGCATGATGTCAGAGCTCACCATCAGCACACCGCCGGAAGGGGGCACCCTGGTGCAGGCTCGAAAGTGGCTGGGCTCGGCACCCTCGACGATACGCCTCACAATGCCAACCCAGCCATGGGGTCAGTCTGGTTTGAAACTGGCATGGGCCAGCGAAAACAGGCCCTGCTATCCGGAAAAGGTCTCAGGCGATCTGGTCTTTATCCGTCCCTCCCCCGACGGCGTCTTGCTGGTACTGATCGATGTCAGCGGCCACGGCACCTCGGCCAACAAGCTGGCACTGACACTGGAAGAGGCGCTGCAAAACACCCCTGAGCAGGAGCCTGCACCTCTGTTGCAGCTGTTGCACCAACACTGCATCGGTACCCGGGGAGCGGCAGCTGGCATAGCCCTGGTCAACAGTGAACGGGGGGAACTGAGCTACGCCGGTATCGGCAACACCCGCATCTGTCTGCGCGGCCATGACCTCTGGCGCGGCATCTCCCGCGATGGTGTGCTGGGGGAGCGCTTCCCCACCCCCTTGCTGCAACGCCAGCCCATGGAGCCGGGGGATGTGCTGATGCTCTATTCGGATGGCATCAGCGAGTCGCTCAACCTGCGGGACGGCGCACTTGATCTGGGGACGGATCCCGCCATTCTGGCCCGTCAAGTCATGGACCACAGCGGTCGCAGCACGGACGATGCGAGTTGCATCGTGTTGCGGGTACAACCGGAGAAGGAGCGCTAGATGCGGCAGCGGATCGGTGATATCAGGCTCTCTGGCCCGGCGGCAGCCCTCACCGCCAGACGCAAGGTGATCCAGGTGCTCACCTGCATCGACAAGAACCCCACCTTCGTGGCGCCGCTGGCGGGTACCACCTCGGAGCTGGTGCGCCAGCTGACGGCGACCACCGACTCGCTGCAACTCCAGCTGTGGCTGGAGAGCCATACGCAGGAGCTGTGGGTCTCACTCTCGGCGGACGAGCCACTGCAGCACAGTCCGTCCGGCGCTGCCCATGGCAACATCCGGCTGGTTCCTCACTCTGACACTGACATCGCCCTGGTGTGCCACCTGCCGCACTGGCCCGATGACGCTCTGCTGTTGCAGATGCAGCAGCAGTTCGCCGAACCGACCCGGGATGAGCTGTTCGCCGTGATGCAGACCAAGAATCAGGAGCTGGAGCAGGCCTATGAGCTGGCAGAAAGTGCGACCCGGGCCAAGAGCGATTTTCTCGCCAACATGAGCCACGAGATCCGCACCCCCATGAACGCCATCCTGGGCATGGCCCACCTCGCCCTGCAAACCCGGCTCGATCCGCAGCAAGCCGACTATGTGGGCAAGATCCAGCGCTCGGCCCAGCACCTGCTCGGCATCATCAACGATATCCTCGACTTCTCCAAGATAGAGGCGGGCAAGCTGGATCTGGAGCAGATCGAGTTCGATCTCGACCATGTGCTGGAAAATCTGGCGACCCTGGTGGGCGAGAAGGCCGAAACCAAGGGCATAGAGCTGCTGTTCGAGGTCGACCACCAGCTCGACACCCTGCTCTATGGCGATCCCCTCCGCCTCGGCCAGATCCTGATCAACTATGCCAACAATGCGGTCAAATTCACCGAGCAGGGGGAGATACTGGTCAAGGTCACTTGCCTGGAAAAACTGCCGAAGGAGGTGCTGCTGCATTGCTCGGTGCAGGACACGGGGATCGGCATGAGCCAGGAGCAGCAGCAGCGGCTGTTCCAGTCTTTCCAGCAGGCGGACAGCTCCACCACCCGCAAATATGGCGGCACCGGCCTCGGGCTCGCCATCTCCCGCGAACTGGCGGCATTGATGGGGGGTGAGGTCGGCGTGCAGAGCGAACCGGGCAAGGGAAGCACCTTCTGGTTTACCGCCCGACTCGGCCGTGGCAGATACAGATCACGCTATCTGCCGAGTCTGGACCTGCGTGGTCGCCGCATGCTGGTGGCCGACGACAGTGCCAGCGCCCGCACCATACTGGCTGCCCTGCTGCGCAGCATGAGCTTCGTGGTGGACACCGCCGAATCGGGTCAGCAGGCCTTGCAGATGATCGCCAGCGCCGAGCAGGAAGGTAACGCTTATGAGGTGGTGCTGCTGGATTGGCACATGCCGGGGCTGGACGGCATAGAGACGGGTCGCCGCCTCATCGCCCGCGGTCTTGGCAAGCGGCTCTATCGGGTCATGGTGACGGGTTATGGGCGGGAAGAGGTCTTTCGCGAAGCCCAGTCCGCCGGCTTTGACCGGGTGCTGGTCAAGCCGGTGTGTGCCTCAGTACTGTTCGATACCATCATAGGACTGTTTGGCCATCAAACCACGGCGATAACCTTGAAGACCCCCCAGCCCACCCACAACTATCGCTTCGACGGACTCCGCATACTGCTGGCAGAAGACAACGAACTGAACCAGCAGGTGGCGATGGAGCTGCTGCGAGCGGTGGGAGCCGACGTCAGCATCGCCGGCAATGGCGCTATTGCCCTGCAAATGGCGGCGCAACAGCCATACGACCTGATCCTGATGGACATGCAGATGCCGGTGATGGACGGACTGGCCGCCACCCGTCAGCTGCGCGAACAGGAAGGCGCGGGGCAGCACATCCCCATCCTGGCGATGACGGCCAATGTCATGGCCGGTGACAGAGAGCGCTGCCTGGCTGCGGGCATGGATGACCACATCGCCAAGCCCATCGACCCCGACAAGCTCTATGCCGCCCTGCAGCGCTGGGTGCCCGCCTTCAGTCGTGAAACCGATGCAACACGCAAGACCTCACCCTCGCCACAGGACCTGCCCTTGCTGCCGCAGCTAAAGGCGCTCGGGCTCAATGCCGAGGCGGCCCTGCAACGGCTGATGCACAACTGGGAGTGGTATCAGGACCTGCTGCAACGGTTCGCCCAACAAGGAACCCAACCCATGCAGAGTCTGATCACCGCCCTGCAGACAGACGACCGGGAGGAAGCCCATCGGCAAGCCCATACCCTCAAAGGGATTGCCGCCACTCTGGGTGCCGATCCACTGCGAGATATCTCGGCCAGGCTGGAGAGTGCGCTCTCCCGCGGAGACGACACCACCAGCCTGTTACCGCTGGCCGAACAGGGGCTGCAGATGCAACAGCAACTGAGCGATGGCGTGCTGGCCCTGCTGCCCACCCAGCCCTCCCCCGACCTGCCGGAGCAAGAGCCAACAGACATAGCGCCCCTGCTGGCGCAGCTGACCCAACTGCTGGTGGAAGATGATGCAGAGGCACTGACCCTGTTTCAGCAACATCAGAAACAGCTGACTGGACAGCTGGGAGAAACAGCATCGACGATGGCAGACGCCATGACCCGCTTCCGTTTTACGGATGCACTGGCACACCTGCAACAAGTCCGGGCCCTCAGGCCCGATCTGTTCAACCAAGAGTGAGGGCACCACTATGCTCAACTTGCTGGATCCCGACACCAAACCCACACTGCTGGTGGTCGATGACACTCCTGAAAACCTCTCCCTGCTCAGCGCCCTGCTGGGCCCGCACTATCGGATCAAGGTGGCCATCAGTGGCCAGCGGGCGCTGGAGATACTGTCATCAGGCACCCGGGTGGATCTGATCCTGCTCGATGTGGTGATGCCCCAGATGGATGGCTATCAGGTGATGCAGGCACTGCAGGAGATGCCGCAGGCGCGGCATATTCCGGTGATTTTCCTGACCGCCAAGGTAGAGGAGAGCGCAGAAGCGCACGGACTGGCACTCGGCGCCGTGGACTATATCCACAAACCGATCTCTCCCGCCATCGTACTGGCTCGCGTCAGAAACCACCTTGAGCTGAAAGCTGCACGGGATCTGCTGCATGACCAAAACGCCTATCTGGAACAGGAGGTGGAACGGCGCACCCGTGAAAACGAGCTGATCCAGAACATCACCATCCACTCCCTCGCCTCTCTGGCCGAGACCCGGGACAACGAGACCGGCAACCACATACTGCGCACCCAGCACTATGTGAAGCTATTGGCGGAAACCCTGTGCGATCACCCTCGCTTTCGTGCAGAGCTGACCCCAAAGACCATAGATCTGCTGTTCAAGTCTGCCCCCCTGCACGATATCGGCAAGGTCGGCGTACCGGACCGGATCCTGCTCAAACCCGGCAAGCTGGATGCGGATGAGTTCACCCAGATGAAGCACCACTCCATCCTTGGCAAGGAGGCCATAGTCCACGCCGAGGAAGCGCTGGGAGTGGAGGTCGAGTTTCTGCGGCTGGCCAAGGAGATCGCCTGCTACCACCACGAGAAATGGGATGGCACCGGCTACCCCTATGGTCTGATGGGGGATGAAATCCCCCTGTCGGCCCGACTGATGGCACTGGCAGATGTGTACGATGCCCTCATCAGCAAGCGGTGTTACAAGGCGGCCATGTCCCATACGGAGGTGGTCCCCATCATATTGGCGGGGCGCAGCAGTCACTTCGATCCCGACATCACGGATGCCTTCGCCCGCATCCACCTGCAGTTTCACGAAATTGCACTGCGCTACAACGATGACAAGGAGACCAACCTCGACTAGGCGGCGGAGTCAGCAGGCAACAAGTCAGTGAAGATGAAGCCGTCCCGCTCTACCGTCTCTCCCACGTACATCGTCACCGGGCGCAGAAACATGGGACCATCATAGGCCAGGGTGTGAAACTCGCCGTTCTCGCCGCACGGATCCACCCCCTGCGGCAAGGCCGCCAGCAGGGCCGGATCGAAATCGTGACCACCCAGGCTGGCATCCAGCTTTTTCGGGTCCAGGGAGCTGATCCTGGCCCTCAGCCCCGCCGCCATCATCTGCCGAGCCAGCTCGTCCGTCTTGCTGCCCCACAGCGGGAACAGGGGCTCTATGCCCGTTCCCACCAGCTGTTTCTCCCGATAGGCGCGCACATCCTCTAGGAAGAGGTCGCCAAACGCCATGTGGCGGATCCCCTGCGCCACCACGCTCGCGATGAAATCGGTCATGATGCGGGCGTAATCCTCATTGGTGCAGGGCCAGGGCAGATCGAGGGTAGTCAGCGGCAACCCCACACACTCGGCCTGCTGCATCAGCAACTGCTTGCGTACCCCGTGCATGGCCACCCGCTCGAAAGCCTGATTGAGGGTGGTAAACAGCCCCACTACCTCGATGGCCGGATCCTGCTGCAATCTGTGCAGTGCCCAGGCGCTGTCCTTGCCACTGCTCCAGGAGAGCAGCACCTTTGTCTTCGTCATGATTTCTCCCACTGTTTCTTCGTCATGATGTTGCCGGTCTTGCTGCACCAAAAAGCTGCAAGACTGTATTGCGAATTGTGCGATTTACATAGCGGGATGCAAAAGCATACCCTCGGTAATGAGCGTCTCCCCTGAAAGGATGGGGAACAATAACTAAAAAAGCGATGGGAAACATAAGGATATGACGACAGTCACGCAAGCTTACGACCACAGCCGCCCCCTCAACCGACAGGATTACAAGACACTGAGCCTGGCAGCCCTCGGCGGAGCCCTCGAATTCTACGACTTCATCATCTTCGTCTTCTTCGCCGTGGTGATCGGCGAGCTGTTCTTCCCGGCCGATATTCCCGAGTGGCTGCGCCAGTTCCAGACCTTCGGCATCTTCGCCGCCGGCTATCTGGCTCGCCCCCTTGGCGGCATCATCATGGCCCATTTTGGCGATCTCATCGGCCGCAAGCGGATGTTTACCCTGAGCATACTGCTGATGGCGCTGCCCACCCTGATGATCGGCCTCTTGCCCACCTATGCGGTACTGGGCATAGGCGCACCACTGGCCCTGCTGGGTTTGCGCATACTGCAAGGAGCCGCCATCGGTGGTGAAGTACCGGGCGCCTGGGTGTTCGTGGCGGAGCATGTGCCCGCCCGCCGGGTCGGGCTCGCCTGTGGCACCCTCACCGCCGGGCTGACTGCCGGCATACTGCTCGGCTCCCTCATCGCCACCGCGGTCAACAAGAACCTGACCCCGGCCGAGGTGAGTGAATGGGGCTGGCGGGTTCCCTTCCTGCTGGGGGGCATCTTTGGCATAGTCGCCATGTATCTGCGCCGCTGGCTGCACGAAACCCCTGTCTTTGCCGAAATGCAGGCCAACAAGGCGCTGGCGGAGGAGCTGCCGCTCAAGACGGTGCTGCGCAGCCACAAGGGCAGCGTGGTGATCTCCATGCTGCTGACCTGGCTGCTCTCCGCCGGTATCGTGGTGGTGATACTGATGACCCCCAGCTATCTGCAGAAGGTACATGGCATCAGCCCGGCCGATGCCCTGACTGCCAACTCTCTGGCCATCCTGGCCCTGACCCTGGGCTGCATCGTCTATGGCAGGCTGATCGATGCCCTCGGCAGCGGCCCCACCTTCATGCTGGGCTCATTGCTGCTGGCAGGTTCCAGCTACGCCTTCTATCACGGTCTGGTCGCGGGCACAGAGCAGCTGGTGCCGCTCTACATGCTGGCGGGCTTCGCGGTCGGAATTGTCGGGGCCGTGCCCTACGTCATGGTCAACGCCTTCCCGGCGGTAGTGCGCTTCTCGGGATTGTCGTTCTCCTACAACGTGGCCTACGCCATCTTCGGCGGCCTCACCCCCATGCTGGTGACCCTGTGGATGAAGAACGACGTGCTGGCTCCCTCCCACTATGTGGTGAGCCTGTCGGCACTGGGCTTTGCCATCGGTCTGCTGCTGTGGCTGCAACAGCGCAACCAGCGGCAGACGGCGCCACAAGCCGCCTGACCAACGAAAAAGCCCCGGACATCTTCGGGGCTTTTTTATTGTCCTTGTGTTCAGTACGGCCGACATAGGATAGCCTCCCCCCTTAGGGCCAGGCGAATACCTGGCTCCAGACTGTCACCCAATTCCGTTATCCGAGGCTCAAGATGTTCTTTCAAGTCGTATTTCTCGCCTTGCTGGCGCTGCTGCCCATGGTCAACCCGCCAACCACGGCCACCCTGCTATTGGGGCTGAGCAAGGGCATGTCGCGGGAGCATGTGCGCCGCCAGGTCAACCTGGCGGCTATCTATCTGTTTTTCACCCTCTGCATCACCTTCTTTATCGGCTCCTCCATTCTGGATCTGTTCGGGATATCCATTCCGGGCTTGCGGCTGGCAGGGGGTCTCATCATCGGCTTTATCGGCTTTCGCATGCTGTTCCCAGCCCCCAGTCAGACCAACGGGGTCGATATCAACCAGAGCATCGCCTTCGTACCACTGACCATGCCCAGCATGTGCGGGCCGGGTACCATGGCGCTGGTGATCAGCGGGGCAGCCCAGATTGCCGAGCTGCCCGACGAGTACAACCGCCTCACCATCTACGGCGCCATGGTCACAGCGTTTGCCCTGATGAGTCTGATCAGCTGGGGCGTATTGAAGCTGGCGGATCCGGTCTGCAAGATCCTCGGCGCCACCGGCATCGATGCCATGACCCGGATCATGGGTTTTCTGCTGGTGTGCATGGGCATGCAATTCTGTATCAACGGCATCAAGGAAGTGGCACAGGATCCTGTCTTCCACGGCGCACACTCGATACACACCACGCCTTCCTTGCCATCCCTGCCAGACACTTCTGATCAACGACAGGAGCCGCGCCACCCCTGACTGAAAACGGTGTCAAAAAGCCTCAAAAATCGTCACTGATCTTGCGCTTGATCATGTTACTGACACACAAATGAGTTAGTGTGTTTTTCATACAGATTCGGTTCAGAGATCAGTTGTTAGGTTTGCAGGCAGGCGCCCACTTACTTCAGGAGATGTGCAAATGATGGAAAAGATGCTGACCGAAATTGGAAGCTACAGCCTGTTTCATGAATATCTGAATGTAGTTGGTGTAGCCAGCCCAGCCCTGGCCCGGATCAAAACCCGATGGGAGTACAAAAAAAGCGATCGTCTGGTGGCCCAAATCAGGGTCGACCAACAAGGCAATGCCCGCTTCTACATCGATGCCAGAGCCATATCGGTCAACTGACACTGTCACCCGTATCCAGCAGCCCCGGCCAGTCGCCGGGGCTTTTTGTTGTCTGGCTTGCACTACCCAAAACAATGACCCCGGCACATGGCCGGGGTCATTGACAACATAGTGGGTTAAACCCCTTACTGGGTGCCGCCCACTGTGAGTTGATCCAGCTTGAGTGTGGGCTGGCCGACACCGACCGGCACGCTCTGCCCCTCTTTGCCGCAGACGCCGACACCACGATCCAGTGCCAGATCACTGCCCACCATGGAAACCAGACTCATGGCTTCCGGACCATTGCCTATCAGGGTCGCGCCCTTGATGGGGGTGGTGATCTTGCCATCCTCGATGAGGTAGGCCTCGGAGGCGGAGAAGACAAACTTGCCGGAAGTGATATCCACCTGACCACCGCCGAAGTTGGGAGCATAGATACCCTTCTTCACCGAAGCGATGATCTCCGCCGGATCGTACTGACCCGCCAGCATATAGGTGTTGGTCATGCGTGGCATCGGCATGGCGGCGTAGGATTCGCGACGGCCGTTACCTGTGAGCGGAACCCCCATCAGGCGGGCGTTCTGTTTGTCCTGCAAGTAACCCTTGAGGATACCGTTCTCGATCAAGACGTTGTAGCCGCCCGGCGTCCCTTCGTCATCGATGGAGACGGAGCCGCGCCGACCCGGCAGTGTGCCGTCATCGACTATGGTGCAGTGCTTGGAGGCCACCTGTTCGCCGATACGGCCGGCAAATGCAGACGAGCCCTTGCGGTTGAAGTCCCCCTCCAGGCCGTGGCCCACGGCCTCGTGCAGCAGCACGCCGGGCCAGCCGGCACCGAGTACCACCGGCATGGTGCCAGCGGGAGCATCAATGGCCTCCAGGTTGACCAGCGCCTGACGCACGGCCTCGCGCACATAGCCAAAGGCGCGGCTCTCCAGCCCGTCCAGCTCCAGGAAATAGTCATAACCACAACGACCACCACCACCGGCGCTGCCACGCTCGCGGCGCTCGCCTTTCTCGGCGATGACGGTCACCGACAGCCGAACCAGGGGGCGTATGTCAGCAGCGAGCGTACCGTCGGTGGCTGCCACCAGTATCTCTTCATAGACACCGCTGATGGAGGCCATCACCTGATTGATAACGGGATCAAGACTGCGGGCAAACTTGTCCATCTGCTCCAGCAAGGCAATCTTCTGGTGCTTGTCGAGGGTCTGCAGGGGATCCATGGCCGGATAGAGCAGGTTGGCCTCTGTACGAGCCCAGGCCTTCACCTTGCCCTGAGCACCGGCAGCGGCAATGCCGCGGGCAGCCGTGACCGACTGTTGCAGCGCCAGCAGGCTCAGCTCGTCGGAGTAGGCAAAGCCGGTTTTCTCGCCACTGACGGCGCGTACCCCGACCCCTTGGTCGATGTTGTAGCTGCCATCCTTGACGATACCGTCCTCCAGCATCCAGGACTCGTGCCAGCTGCGCTGGAAATAGAGATCGCCGAACTCCACCTGGTGGCTCATCAGGCTGCCGAGCAGCTGCTGCAGCCGCCCTTCGTCGAGGTCGTTCGGGGCCAACAGGGAGGCACTAACCTGGCTCAATAGACTCAATCTTTCTCTCCACTCCCGATCCGGGATTTCACAATAAGATCCCATGCCATAGGCGGCATGGGTCAGCACGCGGGGCGTGCCTTGTTCATTCGTTGTCAGAGACCTGACCCGCCGACAACAGGCGGGCGTGCTGCAGCACTGGCATGGTTCGCTTCAATTCGTCGCCCAGCTCGGGATCCATGGCAGCCAACACGGTCGCGCGGCCCGACGGCTGGCATGCCAGCACCCTGCCCCAAGGGTCGATCACCATGCTGTGGCCCCAGGTATGGCGCCCGGTTTCATGGGTGCCCCCCTGATTGGCAGCCACCACATAGCACTGATTTTCGATGGCGCGGGCCCGCAGCAGCGGCTCCCAGTGCGCCTCGCCGGTCACGGCAGTAAAGGCGGCAGGCACCAGCAACACCCTGGCACCGGCGCGTGCCAGCTGGCGATAGAGTTCAGGAAAGCGCAAATCATAACAGATAGAGAGGCCGAGGGGACCAAAGGGGGAGTCTATCAGCACGCAGTCCTGACCAGGACTGAACGTCTCCGACTCCCGATAGCGTCCCTGATTGTCGGCCACGTCCACATCGAACAGGTGGATCTTGTGGTAATGACCCCTGAGCTCCCCTGCCGGGTCAAACACCAGCGAGCTGGTATGGATATGGTCTGAACCTGCGATAGTAGTGGGCATGGCACCAGCCACCAGCCAGATGCCGTACTCTTTGGCCCAGGCAGCCAGTTGCTGCTGGATAGGCCCCTCACCGATCCGTTCAGCGCCATCGAGATAGCCCTGCCGCTCGCCAAACAGGGCAAAGTTTTCCGGCAGCAGTACCAGCAAGGGACGCTCGGCTGGCAGCGCCGCCAGCTCGGCGGCGATCTGCTCCCGGTTATCCTGCCAGTGACGGCCTGATACCAGCTGCATTGCGGCTAACCACATGACGCGCTCCTTGTCCTTGGTGCAAGCCGTCAGAGGCTGACAGCGTCTTTGGCTTGCAGTGTGTAGTCCAGCACTATGATACGGTCCAGCACGGGACGAAAAATGGCCTTGAGGGCCTCGTGATCCGGATGGGGCAGGTAACGCTGACGGGCCGCCTCGTCCGCAAAGGTCATCAAGACGCTGTGGGTAAAGCCTTCGGCGCGCCCCTCGGGGCTGTCATTCTGCCCCCACTCGACCGCCACCACGCCATTGACCCTGGCGGGTATGCCGAGAAAAGCCGCCCTGACAGCGGCAATATCGTCAGCCTGGGTGCCCGCTTTGAAGGCAATCAGCAGAATATGTCGGATCATGGCTCTCTCCTTGAGCGTAAGCAGGTCGAAATAAGGGATGGCGCCAGCATCAGGGCTGACGCGGGCTACCCGGTTGTGAATTCAGCAGGAAGGGGGTGACTTCGGCGGCAGGCAACTTGGGCGCCACCGTATCCACCGCCTGTTTCTGCTGCTGGTTGAGCTTGATGCGGGCTCTATCTCGCCCGGCCTCGATCAGCTTGGGATTGTCCAGCGGCCCTTCAACCCGAAAATCGATGCGGGTCACCACATCCACCACTGGCTCCAGCAGTTTGGAAAGTGCCAGCACATAAAGACCCGTGATCGGCGTCAGCGAGAAGGCCGCCACCACCGGCAGAGTGCCGCCCAGATTGGGGGAGAAGCTCAACTCGTAGTCAAGCCGCCAGCGCACCAGATCGGCGATGCCTTCACCACGCAGGTTGCCCGCGGCCCCCTTCATGTAGAAGTCCTTGTTATCCATCACCCCCTGCTTGATCTTGGCCGAGGCGGACATGGACTCGAAGTAGAAGCCCTTGTCGAACACATCGCGAAAATCGAGCCGCAACTTGCGCAGCAGGGAGTCGAGGCTGAGCAGGGAGAGCAGTCGCGCCCCCTTGTCATTGACCTCCCGCAGTGTGCCCCCTTCCAGTTGATAGTTGGCGCTGCCAGCCAGGGTCGGCAGGCTCAGTCGGTAGGGCACATCATTCCAGCTCAGATCCAGTGCCATCTTGCCAGGCGCATCGCCAATGGGTGAGGTATAGCCGATCCGTTTTAGAAGCAATTCACTGTTTTTACTGGTGATCTTGGCTCTGGCATGGGTTTGCATCCGGCCTGCCTCAGCAAGCCAATCCACTGTACCTGTCAGCTGGCTGCCCGCCAGCCGCATATCCAGCCCCTTGAGGGTCAGCTTGTTGGCCCCGGGGAGCAGCTCTCCCTTCACCTCGCCGAGCGGCAGTTCGCCGAAGCGGCAATCCACGCAGCTGAAGGTGAGCCAGGGAATGGCATCCATGATGGCTTTGTCCTGCCGCGCATCAGACTCTGGGCTCAGATCCGAACTCTTACCGGACCAATGGATGCGGGCAAATTTGGCATCGATGGGCTGACGGTCAGTCACCGGCAGGCGGATCACCCCCATGACGTCCGGGCTGTCGATCATCACCTCTGTGGCGTCCTTGACCGGGCCTACGGTGAAGTGCACAGCCCTGAGATTGGCACTGCCGATATCGGCGCGGGCCAGCTGGCCATCCACCCACCACTCCTGCGGCAGGAAAGGAGGGCCAACCACGGCACTGCCGCTCGGCTCACTGCTCGCAGGCACCCACTGTTTGAGTCTGGCCAGCCAGCCAGCCACATCGGCCTGTTGCTGGTTGATGGCGAGCAGCATGGGCTTGTCACGCAGCACCCGTGCCCCCGGCTGGCCTATGTTCACCCTGACCCGGCTGAAGTAAGGAACCCCGTCCCCATAAACCAGTCGGCTCTGCAAATCCACATCGGCCCCCAGCACGGTGCGAATGTCGGCACTGCCGTCACGCCCGCGCACTGTCACCTTGAGCGGCAATCGGCTGTTGGCTGTCTTGGTCAGGGGGAGCGGCAGATCCAGCGCCATGCCTTGCAGGTTGGAGTCCATCGCCAGCTGGAAGCTGAACGGTTTGTCATTGGGCAGGGTCAGCCCCAGGGTACCAGCCCAGTTGCTGCGCCCCTTGAGGATATCGAGGGCGGGGATCTTGCGCTGCTCGCGGCGGCTGTCCCACTGCCCCTTGAACTTGAGATCCACCTGATAGCGGTTCGGCAGCTGCTTGCCCTGATAATCCAGGGTCAGCGGCTGGTTCCACAGGCTGGCCTTGAGGTTGCTGAACCGGGTCTGCTCATTGTCATATTCGAGGCGCCCCTGTACCTGCTCCAGCGGCAGATCCAGGCTGGCGACCCGCACCTTGTTGTTGTTGAACAGGGCATCGCCGCTCGCCTTGACCTCGCTTTCACCATCGAGGGGAATATCCAGCTTGACCGACCCCTTGAGCGGGCCGCGGATCTCTATCTCACGCAGCGCCTGACCCACGGAATCCCCCAGCGGAGAGTCCTGCAAGTAGTCGCTGATGGCCTTGCCCTCACCTTCTACCTTGGCATCCACATAGAGATGGGCGCCGGGATAGAGATCCGGGATCCAGGCATGGACCGAATCGGAGCTGGCCTTGCCAAGGTGGGTGGAACGGCTGTTCATGTCGAGACTGGCGTTCTGGAACAGCAGATCGATCTGCAGGTCGGTGAGGGGTTGCCAACCGGGGAAGAACTGGAAAGTCGCCTGCTCGAGCGGAACCGCCACCTGGAAGATGCCCTCGCCCTTGCTGTAGGGGAAATCCTTGAACTCGCCGTACCAGAGCAGGTCGGCGCCCTTGGCCTGACCCCCCTTGATGGCGCCGCTCAGGTAATCCACCAGGCTCTTGTCCATCACCTGCAACGGGTAGTAGCGATCCGCATTGCCCGCATTCTTGACGTCGATGCGGCCTGTCAGCGCGAGGAAGGTATGTTCGAACAGATCCATCCTGAAGCGGCTGTCGAGGCGCAAATCCGGGTTGTCCAGCGCCACATCCTGACCATAGAGCACCCAGCCCTGCGGGACTTGCCACCAGTCGAGCCGTGCCGAGAAGCTGTCCACCGGGATCGGCTCCTTGAAGTGGCGGGCCGGATCCACCTTGTCATTGGCAAGGGCCAGTCGGGCACTGCCCCCCGTTGGGGTCAGCCAGAATTCGCCATTGAGATCCTGCACGCCGGGCACATCCTGCCAGGCGCTGACCTTGATGTGGGATAGCCAGCCGCTGAGAGAGAGCCCCCGCCAGCCGGCATCGGCCTGCAAAATGAGATCCTGCAGCTGACCCTTGGGCTGGGTGCGCTTGAGGGTTTCGGTCAGTTCGGGGTAGAGACCCGATACCAGCTGGCTCAGGTTGGCGACCTGATCGAGATCGATGGCAGGCACATAACCCTGGATGCGGGAGCCGATCCGCTCGAGCTGCAAGCGGCTGCGCAACCAGGGTTTGCCATCGAGCTTGAAGGTCATGTCATGGCTGGCGAGCTGCCACTCCTCACCATCCCGGCGCAGCTGGATCTTGCCACCCTGCAGGCCGAGACGGTGCATGACATCCTGCTTCTCATCCTTCCAGATCAGGTAGTTGTCGCCAAACGCCAGCAGGGACTCTCCCAGCTGGCCATCGGCAAATTCACTCCAGAGCTGGAAATCGAGCTGGCCAGCGACCTTGGGCTCACCGGCGTGGATCCGCGCCAGCATGGGGCTGACGTCGAACTGGCTGGCGCCGAGATAGAGCTGTCCCCGCAAGCGATCGAACCGATCCTCTGGGGTATCCACATCCAGGATGAGATCTATGGTGCTCTCGCCCACCCCGTTGATGAGATAGGCTTTGCCGACCCCCTGATGGCGTTTGCCACGGTTCTGCCAGCGCAGTTGGGCGATATCGAGTGCCCGCACCTCCCCCAGCGCCGTCGTCAGGCTGAGGCGGGTATCGTGAATATCGAACGTGGATAGCTGGGTGAGAAAAAAGCGCAGCAACGCCTGCTGCTGATCGACACCGCCACCGGTATCGGGCTCGGCGGACCGGGCCAGATCCAGCGCTATGTCACCATCGCTCAGTATGAGCTGGCCGAACACAGGCCTGAGTTCATTGAGGGAGCGCCAGAAGTCGAGGTGAGCCCACACCTTGCCAAGACGCAGGGCGAAGCGACCCGAATCCGGCGCTATCACCAGCTGTTGCAGCTCGAGCGCCGGGCCACGCTGGGTCCAGTCCAGGCCTATGTGTTCAACACTGGCCTCCAGCTGATTGCCGGCCAGCAGGGCATCGAGCAGTGCCTGTCTGTGCTGATTGAGCAAGGGGCCACCAACGCGCACCAGACTGACCAGAATGGCCAGCAGCACGAAGAAGACCCCAAGGGCCAACCAGCCCCGACTCAACCAGCGATAGACCAATTACATCATCACCACGTCGAACTGCTCCTGACCACAGAGGGGCTCACTCACCACCCTGACCTGCTTGCCGATGAACACCTCCAGCTCGGCGAGACTGTGGGACTCCTCGCCGCGCAGATAGTCGATCACGGCCGGTGCGGCGTAAACGGTGAACTGATCCGCATCATAGGCGCGGTTGACCCGGATGATCTCCCGCAGGATCTCGAAACAGACCGACTCCACCGTCTTGACCCGACCGCGCCCCTTGCACTCGGGGCATTCGGAGCAGAGCACGTGCTCCAGGCTTTCGCGGGTGCGCTTGCGGGTCATCTCCACCAGACCAAGTTGGGAGAAACCGTTGACGTTGGTCTTGGCGCGATCCTTGGCCAGCGCCTGTTCCAGACTGTGCAGCACACGGCGACGATGATCTTCCGACTGCATGTCGATGAAATCGATGATGATGATGCCGCCGAGGTTGCGCAGGCGCAGGTGGCGGGCGATGGCCGCCGTCGCCTCGACGTTGGTATTGAAGATGGTCTCTTCCAGATTGCGATGACCCACGAAGGCGCCCGTGTTGATGTCCACCGTGGTCATGGCTTCGGTCTGGTCGATGATGAGGTAGCCGCCGGACTTGAGCTCTACCTTGCGTTCCAGCGCGCGCTGGATCTCGTTCTCCACATCGTAGAGATCGAAAATCGGCGACTCGCCCGGGTAATACTCCAGCTTGCCGGCCAGCTCGGGCACGTACTCCTCGGTGAAGCGCTTGAGCTGATCGAAGCTCTGGCGTGAATCGACCCGGATCTTGTCCAGTTCGGCACCGACAAAGTCGCGCACCACCCGAAATGCCAGGCTGGGATCCTCGTAGAGGATCTTGCAGGGAGGATACTTGTGCTTGCGCTCCAGGATCTTGCGCCACAGGCGTTTCAGGAAGGCGGCATCCTGCTCCAGCTCCTGCTCACCCACCCCTTCGGCGGCGGTACGGATGATGTAGCCACCCAGATCGTCCACATAACCGGCCACGGTACGCTTGAGGCGCTCGCGCTCCGCTTCGGACTCGATACGCTGGGAGACACCGACGTGAGCGCTGCCTGGCATGAACACCAGATAGCGGGATGGCAGGGTAATGTCGGTGGTGAGGCGGGCCCCCTTGGTACCCAGCGGATCTTTCACCACCTGCACCATGATGTCCTGGCCCTGGCGCACCAGCTCGGCTATGTTGCCAGCCTGGAACTGCTCCTTCTCCTTCACCGCCACACACTCGGTGTGCGGCACTATGTCGGAAGCGTGCAGGAACGCCGCCTTGTCCATACCGATATCGACGAAAGCCGCCTGCATGCCGGGCAGAACCCGACTGATCTTGCCTTTGTAGATATTGCCCACTATGCCACGCTTGGCCTGACGCTCTACGTGCACTTCCTGCAGCAGACCGTTTTCGACCAGGGCGACACGGGTTTCGGAGGGGGTGACGTTCACCAGCAGTTCTACCGACATAAGTTACCTTGCCTGTTCCAGTTTTGAATTCTATAAAGCCAATCCGGTACAACGCGCGCAAGGGAGAACGCAGCAGAGCACAGCTGACGAAAAATTATCGGATCTGTTCCAGATGATGCTTGATCAACAGATCCGTTTCCAGCAGGGGCAGACCGACAACGGCGCTGTAGCTCCCCTCAATCCGGCTGACAAACTTGCCGGCAATCCCCTGGATCGCATAGGCACCGGCCTTGTCGCAGGGCTCACCCGTGCGCCAGTAGGCTTCGATCTCGGCCTCATCCAGCTTGCGAAACGCCACATTGGTGGTGACCAGTCGCACATCGCAGCGATCCGGAGTGGCCAGCGCCACCGCCGTCATCACCTGATGCACCTTGCCGGAGAGCGCTTCCAGCATGTCTTTGGCGTCGAGCAGGTCGGAGGGCTTCTCGAGCACCCGATCACCCAGCACCACTATGGTGTCGGCACCCAGCACAGGCAGCATGGTCGGGGCGGCTGCCACCCCGGCCATCGCCTTGTCGCGGGCGAGGCGACAGACATAATCCTGTGCCTTTTCACCCTCTTCACGCCGCTCTGGCACGTCCAGTCTGAGTACCTCGAAACGGTAGCCCAGCTGGGCAAGCAGTTCATGGCGGCGGGGCGAGCCCGAGGCAAGATAGAGTTGCAGTTCGTTGTGCTTGTTCATATTCGCTTAATAAGATGAGGTAGAGTTGCAGTTCGCTGTGCTTATTCATATTCGCTTAATGAGCTGAGGTAAAGTTGTAGTTCGTTGTTTTTGCTCATATTCACTTGATATTGAAGCGACGGCGCACCTTGCGCAAGACCAGAAAAACCCAGGGCCATATTAGCATCGTGCTCAGGGTCGACCAAAAGTAGGCGAAATTGAGGCTGGCACGGCTGAACAGGTGCTCGGCCCAGAAGATGGTCACCTTGCCCACCAGCGAGAGACAGCCGATGATCAGCGCCTGTTGCCAGAGGGAGAAGTTGCGGATCTTCTGAAACTGGAAGGCCGCTAGATAGGTGGTGATGGCCATGGCCATGGCCCGCACGCCGAGCGTGCTGCCCAGCAGCACATCCAGCAGCAGGCCCGCCACCCAGGCTGAGCCGACGTTGGTGCGGTGCGGCAAGGCCAGCGCCCAGTAGATGAGCACCATGGCGAGCCAGTCCGGACGGAAGGGTTCAAATTGAAAGGGAAGCGGCAGGATCGACAGGCACAGAGCCAGCAGGATCGAGATCCAGATCCAGATCCTGCCGCTGGCGGGTTCTAGCATCAGGGTGTTGCTCCCGCTGCCGAGGTTGCCGGCGCGGCTGGCGCCACGTCATCATCATGCACATCCGGTTTCTTGTCGGTCCACAGCAAGAGCAGGTAGCGCAATCTGTCCAGCGCCACCAGCGGCTTGGCTTCGACCTGGGCGAAGGGTTTGCCCTCCACATAGTCGGAGCGGGTCACGGTCGCTACCGGATAACCTTCCGGGAAGCGGCCGCCGAGCCCGGAGGTGACCAGCAGATCGCCGACCTGCACATCTGTGTTGCGCGGCAGGTTGCGCAGCTCCAGCTTGTCCAGCTCGCCGCTGCCGGAGGCAATGGCGCGCAGGTCATTGCGCAGCACACGCACCGGAATGCCGTGACTGGAGTCGGTCACAAGCAGGACGCGACTGGTGGTGGACCCCACGTGCAGCACCTGACCTATGACCCCCTGATCGTTGATCACCGGCTGGCCGTTATAGACACCGTCCAGCGCCCCCTTGTTGATCAGCACCTGATGGCTGAAGGGGTCGGAATCCACAGACAGCAGCTCGGCCACCATCTTGCGGGACTCCTTGTGCACCGGCGAACCGAGCAGCTCACGCAGACGCTGGTTCTCGTGCTCCAGATGATCCATCTTGAGCAGGCGCGAGCGCAGGGTGAACAGCTGCTGTTCCTGCTGCTTGGTCTGCTCGATAAGGCCTGCCCGGGTCTGCACCTGGGTCGACATGGTATCGAGCATGATACCTGGCGCATTGGCTATGTATTGCAACGGGCTGACAAGGGAACTGAGGTAGACGCGGACGTGGGTAAACACACCGAAGCGGGAGTCCGCTACGATGGCAGCAATGGAGATGATGACGGCGAGAAACAACCGTAACTGAAGCGAAGGGCCTCTACCAAAAATGGGTTTCATGGGTCGTCAAAAAAGAGCCGGCGCGCTGGCCGGCTTTGGGTCTTATTCGTAGTGGAACAGGTCGCCACCGTGCATATCGATCAGCTCCAGCGCCTTGCCGCCACCACGGGCCACACAGGTGAGGGGATCTTCGGCAACCACGACTGGTATGCCGGTCTCTTCCATCAGCAGACGGTCGATATCCTTCAGCAGTGCGCCACCACCGGTCAGCACCATGCCGCGCTCGGAGATGTCGGACGCCAGTTCCGGCGGAGACTGCTCCAGCGCCACCATAACGGCGGAGACGATACCGGACAGCGGCTCTTGCAGCGCTTCCAGGATCTCGTTGGAGTTGAGGGTGAAGCTGCGCGGCACACCTTCGGCCAGGTTGCGACCACGGACTTCGATCTCGCGCACCTCTTCGCCCGGATAGGCGGAGCCGATTTCGTGCTTGATGCGCTCGGCGGTCGCTTCCCCGATCAGGCTGCCGTAGTTGCGACGGACGTAGCTGATGATGGCTTCGTCAAATTTGTCGCCACCGATACGGACAGACTGGGAGTAAACCACGCCGTTCAGGGAGATGATGGCCACTTCAGTGGTGCCGCCACCGATATCGACCACCATGGAACCGGTCGCTTCGGAGACCGGCAAGCCGGCACCGATGGCAGCAGCCATGGGTTCGTCGATCAGGTAAACCTCACGGGCGCCAGCGCCCAGTGCGGATTCCTTGATGGCGCGGCGTTCTACCTGGGTAGAGCCACACGGCACGCACACCAGCACACGGGGGCTGGGGCGGAAATAGTTATTGTCGTGAACCTGCTTGATAAAGTGCTGCAGCATCTTCTCGGTCACGTAGAAGTCGGCGATGACGCCGTCTTTCATCGGACGGATAGCGGAGATGTTGCCTGGGGTACGACCCAGCATCTGCTTGGCGGCATGACCGACGGCAGCGACCGATTTGGCGTTCCCGCGCTCTTGGCGAATGGCGACAACTGAGGGTTCGTTAAGGACGATCCCTTGATCTTTTACGTAGATCAGGGTGTTGGCAGTTCCCAAGTCGATCGACAGATCGTTGGAAAAGACGCCTCTGAGCTTTTTGAACATGGCTACGGGAAATCCTAAGAATTTGGAGGTGCAGAAAACCGGCTAACTTTACCAATGCCTACCCCAATGGGCAAGCGCTCAAACTGTCGCCAATCAATCAGTCGCGACAAAAATGCGAGTCATCACTCACTCGCACAGGCCGACAAACGCTAATAAACAAGAAAATAGGGGGGAAGATCCCGAAGATCCGCCGCACCGCCTCCGCTACTGCATCACTTCCCGCCGATAAATAATTCTGTCATTACCTCTGCTGGAGCCAAAAATGGCCTCACCCTGCAGGCTAACGGGGTCAGATAACCAGAGCGGTTGAGCCGGCTGTTTTGACAAGTCGACCTTGTAGGGAATGCGTACCGAGATATCCGGCTTGGCAAAGTGGAACAGGATCTCGCCATCTTTGGCTGTAGCCGACATAACTCCTGGGGACGGATCCCCCAGCCCCAGCCTGATCTTGCGATTTGCTCCCAAATTCAGGTCTCGGATGGCCGCATCAAAGGTGTGACTCGGATTGATGAAGCTGATCCCATCACCGGCGAGGGAGAGCAGAGTGCATTGATCTTCCTCGTTGAGCAGCCAGTCGCCCGATTCGTAATATTGCAATTGCAGTGGAATGGCCAGCGGCGCTGCTGCGAGCCCCGCCCCAGTGCCGGCCAGCAGGCGGCCAAAATAGGCTTTCATGGATGTCGCATCGATAAGGCGAGCATTGCAGTTACTTCCACTGCAATCGCCAGCCACCCCCTCATTGAAATTGGGGCTGGCAATCAGGGTGCGTTCGCCATCGTTATCCTGCATATAGAGGCCAAACAGCAGTGCCTTGAAGGGGCCATCCGGCTGGGTATCGGAGAGGCGAACAAACTCGCTGCTGCCGCTGAACGCCGCCTGCCCATCTAGCCAGGGCAGAGGTTGCAGGCTGCGCAAGCGGCTGGATAGAGAAGTACCATTCTTGCTATTGGCGGTGGTGATATAAGCATTGCCCTTGGCAAAGTCGCCGGTGTAATTACGGGTCTGTCCCCCCGCCACATTGCGGGCAATGATATCCAGCGTCACCCCGAATGGCTGGCCCATGTAGGAGAAGACGCTACAGGCAGGCACTATGTCGCCACTGACAAGCTCAAAATCAGCGGGGATAAAACGGCCCACCGGCTGGCTCTGGGCTGAGGGAATGGTATAGCCAAAGTAACCCTGTACTTGTGGTGTAACCACTTGCGGAGTCACCGTCATCCTGAATACCCCCACCTCGCTTACCGTCTGGTTGACGCTGTTGAGACTGTTGGTCGCAGCCACATGGTTATAGGTGGTGGTACCCACTGTCGCATTGGTACCTGGGCTTGGCGCCACCAGGGTGCTGCCCAAGCCAATACCGCTCAGCACAAAATTGGGGGTTGTCTGATTCCCCGCGCAAATATCCCCATCATTGGCCGATTCCCAGGCCATCGCCTTGATATCTACCTGGAACGTCTCACCCGCTTTCTTGAAGACCGGGCAGCTGGCATTCCCTGCCGCACAGACCCCTTGCGGGGGCGTAATGCACAAGCCGACAGGACGTGCCACGAACTGGTCTGAGCCGAGCATCACCAGCTCCGCCTCGCTGCCCGTGCCATCATAACGGGCATCAAGTTGTACCTTGCCTGCATCCGGATACTTGACCGTTATGGTCGACTGCCCCTGAGCATCGAACGCGAGAGAGACCGGCGTCGCAGCTCCCTGACTGGTACCGAGCACACTATTGTTAACGCTCATATTGCTGTTGTAAGGATTGCTGGCCGGAGAGATATAGCTGCCCCAGAACGTGATGCTCTTGCTCTGGCTGGCAAACCCGGGCACGCACTGTTTGGTCACCTCACTCTTCTTGACCGCCTTGATGGTCACCGTCTGCGGCTGGTTGGAATAGGTATCCGGCACGTCGAAGATAAAACCGCTATCGGCAAAGCTCAGGGTGCAGGCGGCCACGCTGGGGGTTCCATTACCCGACTTGCACAAGGTAGTACTGAATGGTTTGGTGGTCGGGGTCGAGCCTGATACTCCGATAGTGACCGCCGAGGCGGTGTTATTGCGAAGCTGGACCGTGGTGGAGCCGCCACTGAAGGTCACCGTATTGCCGCCGACCCAACCATTGCTGCTGGACGTCGGCGTCAGACTCAGGGTCGCCGTAACAGGGTCGGTAATAAGGGCGCTGCAAGCCGCATCGGCACAGGCCTTGATAGTGACCGTCTCCGGATTGCACGTCAGCGCCTGACCGGAGTGATCGAGTTGGAAATGATCGATCTGTACGCCGACCGGGCTGGATCGCAGGGCACAGATCTGTACGTTGTCGATTTCGTGAAAGTTGGTCACCGAGCCGGTGGATCCGGTCAGGGAGAGCAGGAAATTGGCCGGTACCGCAGACTGACCGGTCTGACTCGCCATGTTGATGGGTCCAACCAGAGAGGCGTAGCCAGCTCCGGTGTCTCGCTCCACGGTGGCCAACGAGCTGCCAGTGGTCCGGGAGTCGACAGTAATTCGATAACGGTGGGGGCGATTGCTATTCGTACCACTGTCAACGCCCGGGTTCAGGTTGCTTGTAGTGCCAGCCAGATAACGGTAGCCCGAGGTACCCGAGCCTGAGCCACGGATGGAAACTGCCTGAGGGCGGGATCCCAGATTGTATGACCCCCCTTCATTGGCATAGTTGCCGTACTCGTCGAGCCCCACCCCGAGCCAACCGCCGGCGAAGCCGCTGATCCCGGTCTTGAAGCCGTAGCCCAGCGGGCCGCCAAAGGCCCCCGGCTGCGGCGTCAGGGTGGCATCCGAGAGCACCACCGCCATCCCATCTGCCCCGCTAGAGCCTGAGGTTTTGTAGGCGAATTGATCGAATTCGACCGTCACCAGATTGCCGGCCCCTGGAAATAGGCGCTGGAAGGTGGCCGAGGTGGCCTGATTGGTGACGTTCTGGGTGAGGCGCAGGCGGCCGTTTTGTACCGATGGCAGGGTGCTGTTGTTGCGCTGGGCAACCACCCAGCTGTCCGGGTTGATCTGGCCGCTGTCGAAACCGTCGGTAAAGCAGGTCAACGGCGGCGGCACCGAGTAGTCATTGATGCTGGACTGGGTATCCATGCTCAGATAACGGGCCGTCACCCGCCCATAAACGGTGGCATTGTTGTTCATGGTCAAACGACCATCAGTGTAGAGGTAGCCATAAAATCGGGAATTGTTGTCTATGGTCATGTCGCCATAGTTGACCCAGACAAGGCTGCCCTGATTGGTCGCATTGATGTTAACCGTGTTGAGCAGCTTCAGGTCCTGATTGACAAAAATACGGGTCGTGCCGTTGCCGGACAGGCGGATGGTGGCATTATCGAGGATCAACGAATCGATAAAGTAATCCCCATCCCCCAGCACCAGAGTACCGTTGTTGCGAACGCTCAGCGATTTGATCTGGTAGGTGCTGCGGCTCGGAAAGGTCACGGTGCAATTCTCGACCGTGGCAGACCCGTAGTCTGAGAAGAGTGCGGTTTGCTGGCCCTGCTGGCAAAGAAGCGGCATCACAGACTTGATGGTCGGGAACTTGTTGTTCCCCGTTGCCATTGGGAGGCCGCGGATATCGCTGCCGGTGACGGCGCAGACCTTGTAACCGCCAGCCCCGTTATCGCAACGGGGCGTATTGTTCTGATCGGGTAGGATGGAACAGAAGTTGAGCGGTAGACCGCCGGTGCCATTGATCTTGGGATTGTTAAGCTGGATGAGCTGGTTGCCGCTGATCTGGTGGCAGGTGTTGTTGTTGTCACCATGATGACCCTGTGCCACGGCAGGGAAGAAGGTGCTGGTGTCGATGGGGTCAAATGCCCAGACCGGGCTAGTGAAGAGGGCCAGCGCCCATAGCCATTTCATCATAAACCTCCATCATAGGCTTCGGCCGTCACTGTCCTGCTCACGGCAAAATCGGGGTTGGCACTGCCGAGGTCGGTCGAACCACAGGAGCCGACACTGAGCAGACGGTAGCCATTGGTCACCTCTCCGTTATAGGTCACGGGCTGTTGCACGCAACTGATCCTTGCCTCGCAGCCAGCCAGTCCAGAATTGCCATTAAACACAGGTGATGAGAGTACCCACTCGCAGCGATCAAGCGGTGATGGCGATGTCGGTCTATTGGGGAACAGTTGATACAAGGCTATTTCCAGTCCGCTCTGTGCCGCCAGCAAGGCGCGCACACTGCGCACCTCCACTGCATTTTTCTCGCTGCTGTCTACCAGAAAGCGGCCCATGGCAGCCGCCAGCAGCGCCATCACCACAATGACAAACAGGGCGATCATCAGGGCACTGCCACGCATGCGTCCAAGCGCGTGTGTATCAGGGCACATTGAGCACCTCTATCTTGTGGTTGAAGGTAACTGACTCCCCTTTGCGCTCGAACACAAAGCGCATGCCAAACTCCCCTTCTGTATTGAAGGCCGAAGTCTCCCGATAGAAGCTGCCAGTGCGTAGCGACTCTGCCATCAAGGTTCCCAAAGGCATGGTACTGCTAGCGCCACTGAGCACACTGGTGGCCCGGTACAAGGCACCACCTTGGGCACAATAGCGCACCTGCTCGCGGGCAAAGTAGACCCGGCGGCCTGGCGAGATCCCGGCCAGACTCTCGGTGCTGGAATAACGAATGGTTTGCGCCCCGGATACGGGAGCCAGCACATCCACAACCTTGGCCACACAGCGTCCGTAATCGCAGCCAGCGATCAGCGAACCGGCATTTTTGTCCGGCACGGGGAAGACAATCATCAAGTCACCTTCGGTGACTGCATTGGCATCCTGGTTCAGTGGATTGGCAGCCGAGGCGGGGGTTGCCATCACCAGCTCCTGGGTGGCGCTGCTACCTGATATCGCACGATTCAGGGCAACATAACGGCTGGAGGTGCTGATGGGCCAGAAACTCAGGCAAGGGCCCGCGTCGACCCAGACCCCATCTGTCGTCTCGATGCGCTCTGATCCGGGCACCGCATCGCGAACTTCGCGGTTGAGTCGCTCCATGGCGAAGCGGGCATCGCTCATCAACTGCTCGCGACTACTGGCATCGCCATAGATCTGGCTGCCAATGCCGATAAACTGGCTGGTAAAGGTTGCCATTATGCCCAGCAGCAGGATCACCATCACCAGCTCGACCAGGGTAAAACCGCGGGCACGCCCAAGTCTGGCGCAGGTTCGATTCGCCTGCCGGCGTAATCGGACATCGGAAGCATGATTGGACACTCGGACACGATCGCAAAGCCGACCCATCAGTAGTTCCCCCGATAGAAGGAGAAGTCGAGCAGACTCTCGTCAGGCAGCTTTACTTGCAGATCAATGCGTTTGCCCACAGAGCAGGGGGCCGTGCAGCTTTTGAAAGTGCCATCGCTGAAATCGACCCCGCTCACCGCAATTTTCACTTGGTAGTTGCGATACTCCTCGCCGCTGATCCCCGCCGCAGTCTGGGTAAACCGATTGGCATCCACCCAGTTGCCCGCGGTATCGAAGTCATCCACATCGTTGTAGGCATAAGGTGCTGGCTCGCCATCGGGGCCATAGGCACTGGGTTGCCAACCGGTAATGGCCGGAGCGGGAGGCCGCTGGGTGCATGCCACACCGACAGGGCAGCTGCAGTCCCCATAAAACTGGCCATTGAAGATCTCACCACAGCGATAGCGGCCACCGTTATGATCCGACTGCTCATCGAACGACTTTTGCAACATCTCGCCGGCCAGACGCTGGGCCAGCTGGGCGGCACGCACCTGCTGCACCGGATCCACCGCCTGGGGCGCCTGATTGATCAAGAGCCCCAGAATGCCGGTCAGCGCCACCGCCAGCAGCACTATGCCGACAATCAGCTCTATCAGGGTAAAGCCGCGATCAAGGGATCTCATGGATATACCCCTCGGGCTCTATCTTGATGCGGCCCGTTTCGCGGCCATCCGTTACCTGCAGGGTACAGCCATTGGTTGTGGAGCAATCCCCTTGTGGGCGGCCCATATGATCAAAATGCAGCACAAAGCGGGTATTGCCGTTCAGGGTGACAGCGATATCGGCAGAGGGGGTAACCAGGCGGCCACGAGTGCGCAAATTGTCGCTCCAGCCACTGACCAGATCATCGCTGGATGGACAGGTGGCAGCAAAAGTGCGGTGGGCAAAACGGGGGGAGACAACAATCAGTTGAGTACAGCGATTGGTGGCTTCATGCATATTGACGGTCTGCACCAGCCGCAGCCGGGCCAGCAGTTCGTCGCGTACGGTTTGAGTTTCAAAGCCGCCTTTGCCCAGCCACTTGGGCACGGCAAAGGCGGCCAGAATCCCGAGCAGCAGGATCACAATAACCAGTTCAATCAGGGTAAAGCCCTTGGCTGCAGGCATTGGGATTCTCACAAGAGGAAAGAGAAAGCGAGGCCGAAGCCTCGCTGAATTGTCGATCTTATTAGCTACAGTTGGCACCGCTTAGAGATACCGAGAAAGTGCCACCTGCCACTGACGGGGCGGTGTAAATAACCTGGCAGCTGTTGGCTTGGCTAGAAGTGTAAACACCATCGTCATTTTTCTGCTCCCAGCTACCATCCACCGTTACTGCATTGCCGATACCAGCTTTATTTGCAGTCGGATAACCAAAGGCAGTGGACACGGTACTAGTGCCTGCGGAAACTGACGCGGTTGGATCTTTCTCTTTGCCATCCAGAGCTGACCGGCTATAAACCAGCTGAGCACCACTTTGCAAAGCCGCCGCAACGCCCTGTGCAGCAGCCTGATTTGCATCATCCTGCAAATTCAGGAACTTGGGTGCAGCGGTCACTGCCAGAATGCCCAGAATGATGATCACTATGACCAGCTCGATCAGGGTAAAACCCGCCTGTTTTTTCATTTTACTATCCTCTGTCAATTGATATTGGTGGTCACCTGACCGGAAGCCGGACGGTAACTGAAACTCATGAATGCATCAGTACTACCTTGCGGATCCTGATACTTGCCATCACTACCCTTACTCAAACTATTGACCAGATAGTAGCGGCAGACCGAGTCCAGGCCGTTATTGGTCACACTGACATAGTATTTCAGGTCATTGCCGCTACCGCTCACCTCGCTGAAGCTGGCGGTAGCCTTGGGTGGGTTCTGTAATAATCCCTCCCAAATCTTGAGACAGCGCTGGGCTGTCAGGTTGGCCGGGTCCACATCTATGCCGCCCCCTGCCGATGTATCCATGGGATAGCCTGGCGAGAGATCGCCATTGCTGACCTGCGTCTCGGTCGGAGTCGTCAGATAGAAACGAGAGCCGTCATACAACACAGTGTTCTGACCGTCCTCCTTGGGACGTCCTTCTGCCTCCCACTGGGCCCGTACCAGCGAAACCGCAGTGGCGAAACCGCCAGAGACCCCCTCCACGCTGGCCTTCTTGGCTTCATCGGTCACATCGAGGAAGCGAGGCAGGGCGGTCACCGCCAGTATTCCCAGGATAACGATGACGATCACCAGCTCGATCAACGAGAAACCGGCTGCCCTACTCGTCATCATCGACGCGGGATGTGTTGGTGCCATTCGATTTGTTGCCATGGTCCCTCCGTAATAACCCGCATTATTTCATGCAGATATAAAAAAATCATTTAACTGAGCCACACTATCGGCCTCATTCAAGGCTTTAGTGTCACTCTGCCATCATAAAATTGATAAATCAGCCAATTATCTTCCCACCCGAACTCGCATCCCGTGCCATCTCGGCTCGCCATGGCCTGCAACGGCGGCAGGGCCTGGCTCTGTGTGCCAATGATCAACGACCAGAGCTGGCGGCAATTTTCCGAAGGGGCCAGCAGCGCATCAACACCCAGTGGCCAGCCCCTGGCATCGAATTGCCAGGCCACCCCATCTGCATGCAGGACGGCGGGACGGCGCTGATCCAGCCAGAGACCGTGCAACCTTTGTACCCGCTCGGCAAACTGCTCCCCCAGCAGGGTCAGGCTAAGGGCCAGCGCCTCGGCCCTGTGGCTACGATAGCTCTGGGCCAGGGTCGCCACCATGATCAGCAGCAAGATCAGCACGGCCATCCGTCGATACCCTCCCAGCCAGCGATCATCCTGTTGTGACTGTCTGTTCAACTGCACCTCTCCCGTACCCTGTTGATCATCCACTCCGCATCAGGCCCTTACGTTGAAATAAAGAGCCTGCTTATTTTCCGCGTACGGCGCTCATCATGACCCACCATAGGGAGGGTAAAGATGCCGCTTATTTTCCGCGTACGGCACTCATCATGTCCCACCATCGGGAGGGTAAAGATGCCGCTTATTTGCCGCGCACCGCGCTCATCATTTCCCCCCACCAGGAGGAGGAAAGATCATTATTTACCCCTTACAGCACGCATCATGTCCCACTATCGGGAGGGTAAAGATACCTGCTTATTTGCCGCGTACGGCACTCATCATTCCCCCATCAGGAGGAGTAAAGATCATCACTTGCCGCGTACGGCGCTCATCATGTCCCACATGGGCGTAAAGATACCCAGTGCCAGCACCAATACCATGACGGCCACGATCCCGATCAGGATGGGCTCGATACGGGCGGTCAGGCTCTTGAGGTCATAATCCACCTCTCGCTCGTAATACTCAGCCGCCTCGTGCAACAGATCATCCACCTGACCCGTCTCTTCCCCCACCGCTATCATCTGCATCACCAGGGGCGTAAACAGACCGCTGCTGCCGGCAGTGCGCAGCAGGCTCTCGCCCCGCTCTATACCGGCCCGCATGTCGCGGATCTGAGCCGCCATATAAGCGTTGTCCACCGCATCGGCCACCAGGGTCAGCGCAGTATTGAGCGGCACACCTGCCTTGAGCATCATGGAAAAGCTGCGCGCAAAACGGGCCAGCAGGGAGCGCTCTATGATGGTACCGACAATGGGCAATTTGAGTTGCCATCTGTGCCAGGTCAGCTTGCCCTTGACAGTGGCAACCCAGCGCCGCCAGCCAAACACCATGGCCAGCAGAATGCCGAGCAGCAACCACCAGTAGTTGACAAAAAAGTGGGAGGTAGCGAGCAGGATCCGGGTGGCCAGTGGCAGCTCGACCCCGAACTTGGCAAACATGCCGGCGAAGACCGGGATCACCATGATATTGAGGATCACCATGGCGATGCCGATGGCAATCATCACGAAGCTGGGATAGCGCATGGCGGTCTTGATCCGCTTGCGGGTCTCCAGCTCCAGCTCGAAATAGTTAGCCAGTTGCAGGAAGGCCTCTTCCAGCTGACCCGTGTTCTCGCCCACGTGAATGATGGCGACGAACAGGCTGCTGAACACCCTGGGGTGCGCCTGCATGGAGCTGGACAGGGGCCGACCGTTGCCGAGATCCTCTCCCAGCGCATGCAGCGCCCGCTTGAGCGGCTTGCTGTGGGCTGTCTCTTCCAGGCCAGCGATGGCACGCAGTATGGGAATCCCTGCCCGGGTCAGGGCATACATCTGGCGGCTGAATACCACCAGCTCGTCCAGCTTGACGCCACCTTCCAGCAGCAAAGACCAGTCGATGGCCGCGGATTTCGCCTTGCCGGGTTTGAGTTCGGTGGGCATCACGCCACGGCGCATCAGCTGCTCGGCGGCAGCCATCTCGTTGGCAGCATCGACCACGCCATTGACGGCATTGCCCTGACTGTCGCGACCCTTGTAGGCGAAGGTATTCATGCCGCGCCCCGCACAAGCCGAGTGGCAGGGCGCTGCCGTCCGGGTTGATCATTGCCGATGAAGTTGGTCATCACTTACCCCAGGTCCTCGGCCAACCGCAGCACCTCGTCCACCGACGTGATCCCCTGGCGGGCATAATCGAGCGCTGTCAGGGCCAGCGGCCGGTAGTGCTCATGCTGACGCGCCGCCTTGGCAAAGCCTTCCGCATCGTTGCGGCGCAGGGCATCCATCATGGGTTGATCCAGCTCCAGCAGCTCGTAGACACCGATCCGGCCAGAGTAGCCGGTGAAGTTGCAGCTCTGGCAGCCAGGTCCCTTGTGGTAGACATGCTGACCCGGCTCCTCGCCGGAAAGCACCCTCAGCCAAGTCGCCTGTCCCTCGTCAGGCGCCTTCTCCTCGACGCAGTGCTCGCACACCCGCCGCACCAGCCGCTGGGCGATGACGGCACGCAGCGCGCTCGCCACCAGATAGCCAGGCGCGCCCATGTCGATGAGACGCAGGGCGCTGGTGACTGCATCGTTGGTGTGCAATGTGGTGAGCACCAGATGGCCCGTGATGGCGCCACGCAGGCCTATCTCCACCGTCTCGTTGTCCCGCATCTCGCCCACCAGCAAGATGTCCGGATCCTGACGCAGGGTGGAGCGCAACACATGGGAGAAGGTGAGGCCTATCTTGGGATTGACCTGCACCTGATTGACCCTGGACAAGCGGTATTCCACCGGGTCTTCCACCGTGATGATCTTGTTGCTGGCCTGATTGAGTTCCGACAGAGCGCCATACAGGGTGGTGGTCTTGCCGCTCCCGGTCGGGCCTGTCACCAGTATCATGCCGTGGGGGCGCTTGAGCTGGCGACGGAAGCGGGTCAGTATCTCCGGCGGCATGCCGGTTTCGCTCAGGGACAATATGCCGGAGGATTGATCCAGCAGCCGCATCACCACTGACTCACCGTACTGCACCGGCATGGTGGACATACGCACATCCACGTCCCGACCGCGCACCTTCATGTTGAAGCGGCCATCCTGGGGCAGTCGCTTCTCGGAGATGTCGAGCCCGGCCACCAGCTTGAGGCGCAGCACCAGCGCCTGGGCAATGCGCACTTCGTTGAGAATATTCTCGTGCAGTATGCCGTCGATCCGCTGGCGAATGCGCAGCACCTTCTCATCCGGCTCGATATGGATATCGGACGCCCCCACCTGCACCGCATCCTCGAACAGGGAGCGTAGCAGCTTGGCCACCGTCGCCTCCCCCTCGTCGCCGGCGCCCACCAGGTTGCTGGAACCCAGCTCGAAGCCGGAGTCCTGATACTCCTCGTGCAGCTGTTCGGCAAAGCTCTCTATCTCGCGGGTACGGCGGTAGAGGCGGTCGAAATACTCCAGCAGCTGACCTTCACGCGCTACCGCCAGCACCATTTCTCTTGGGCTGAGCAAGGCCGCTATGGCGTCGAGGGCACTCAGATCCGCCGGATCCGACATGGCCACAGTCACCCGGTTGTCGGTGAGATTGACCGCCAGGGCGCGATAACGGCGCGCCTGAACCTCGGGCAGAAGCGGTACCGCAGAAGCGTCTATGGTGAGGTTGTTGAGATCGAAGAAGGGCACGTCCAGCTGGCGGGCGAGGAACTGCAGCAGCTGCACCTCGCTGATGAAGCCGAGATCGATCAGTGTGGTGCCCAGCTTGCGACCGGTCTGACGCTGCTGCTGCAGGGCGAGCTGCAGTTGATCATCCGAGATGATCTGCTCTTGTACCAGCAGGTCGCCGAGGCGCATTTTCAGTCTGGGTTGTGCCATGCAAACTCCAAAAAAGTTAACTGTCCCGCCCGTCAGGGGGCAAGCTGGGCAATTCGCTGTTCAATCCAGCGGGTCGACGCCTCGCCGAGGTTGCCATGCAACTGGGCATTGCGATAGGCATCGAGCGCCCGCAGGCTGTGGCCCTGGCCATCTTCGGCCACACCGAGCCCGAGCCACCAGCGCCCCTGATCAGGCTGCTGACGCAGCAATTTCACATAGATCTCTGCCGCCTCGGCGTTGCGGCCCAGCTCCTGGGTCAACCCGGCCCAGGTGGCGTAATAATCCAGATTGCTGGCCAAGTCAGGTTGATAACCTGTCAGCCAGCCAAGTGCCTTGAGCTGATCGCCGCCGCTGATGGCAAGCCGTGCCAGCAGCAGACGAAAATCCGCCTGCGCTGGATCGAGCCGTATCCCCTCTTCCAGCAACTGGCCAGCCTCACTCAGCAGCCCCTCGCCGTAGAGCAGACCCGCCAGCTGTTCGCGGGCACCCTGATTGTGGGGGTCGTGAACCAGCACCTGATAGTAGTTGTCCTGGGCGTCGCGCAGTTGCCCCCTGGCCATGGCGGTAGTGGCCTTGCGCTCGGCCAGGGTGGCCAGTTCGGCCTCGGAGAGGTTCACCGTCTCTATCTTCAGCACCCCCGGTTTGCGCGGCGGCGGGGCGACCGCCTCTTGTTCCGCTTCCAGCTCGGCATAGAGCTCAGGTTGCAGCTCTTCATCGCTCGGCGGAGCCTCTTCATAGGCGATCTCATCCTGCTCTTGCGCCAGCCCGGGTTCGACTGCAGGCCGAGAGCGGGTCTCGGGCCCGGAACCCGGGGTGGGCAAAGCCACCACCAGATCCACTGGCTCCTGCTCTACATAGGCCGGCGTGGCGGGCACGGCGCGGGCAACGGCATCAGGCCCCGGCTCGCTGGCCTGGGCAAGACTCTGCTGCCAGTAAATCCAGGTCCGCCAGCCCAGAATGCCGAGGGCCAGGCCGCAGATCAGGGTCAGCACCAGCATCCACCAACCCTGTTGCCGCACGGGCGGCACATAGACGGCCCCCTCGCCGCCTTGCTGCCGCTGCTCCAGATCCTTGAGCATCTGATTGATCACGCTCATGGCCAGACTCCATAAGCCAGGGCACACCCCAGCAACAGTAACAGGGGCCACCAGCGCAACGGCGCAAAGCGGCTGGCATCGTCGGTATCACGAATGGCAAGCCGCACCAGACGGCTGTCTATCTGGCGAGCCCCCTGGCCATAGGCCAGCATTAGGCACTTCTGCGCCAGTATGTTGATAAGCCTGGGGATCCCGCGCGACGCCCGCCACAGCAGGCGCATGGCGCGACTGGCAAACAGCGGCGCACCGCGATAGCCGGAGATCTGCAATCTGTGCTCCAGATAGGCTCGGGTCTCGTCAAAACGCAGGGGGCGCAGGCAGTAGGAAAAGCCGATCCGCTGACGCAACTGGCGCAAATGAGGCTTTGCCAGCCGGGCGTCCAGCTCGGGCTGACCGAACAGCACTATCTGGAGCAGCTTGTTCGACTCCGTCTCCAGGTTGCCAAACAGCCGGATCGCCTCCAGGGTCTCGTCCGGCAGGGCCTGCGCTTCGTCGATCAGCACCACCACTCGACTGCCCTGCTGATGCAGGCTGATAAGGTGGCGATGAATACGATCCGTGAGATCCAGCTCAGCCCCCTCCCGCACCGACAATCCCAGCTCCAGCGCCAGGGCTGTGCGCAGCTCGGCCGGCGTGAGGTGCGGGTTGGGCAACCAGGCCAGACGCACGGGGTGAGCCTCAGACCCCAGCTCGCTCAACAGCTTGCGGCAGAGCAGTGTCTTGCCGGTACCCACCTCGCCGGTCACCTTGATGAAGCCCTCCCCCTGTGCCAGCGCCCAGTTCAGCACCTGCAACGCCTCTTCGTGGGGCGGCAAACCATAGTAAAAACCCGTGTTGGGGGTGAGGCCGAACGGCGCCTCCAGCAAGCCGAAGTGGTTCAGGTACATGGGTTGTCACCTGCCATCCCGAGCAAGCAGCCTGCGGTGACGCAGGGCAAGAGGGCACATGGGGTAAGGCTGACCGCGCGCTGCTTCATGGCTTAGCCCTTGGGCGGATACCACTTGTCCAGCAGATCGGCGCTGCGTTTCAGCTCGTTCTGCCAGGTGTCTTTCTCCACCACGGTTGGCTTGAGCATGATCACCAGCTCCACCTTCTTGGTGCTCTCGCGGCGGTTGGTGAAGGCTTCGCCAATCCAGGGAATGTCCCCCAGCAGCGGCACCTTGCTGACGATCTCCTGCTTGTCGGTCTTCATCAGGCCGCCGATGACTATAATGTCGCCGTTGTTGGCCTGCACCACTGTATCGGACTCGCGGATCGAACTCTTGGCCAGCGGCAGAGTCATCTTGCCGCCTGTGGTGCCCAAATCGATCGTCTTGTTTTGCTCTTCGGTATCAATGACAGAGGGGTGAATGTGCAGTAGCACCCTGCCCTCTTCGTCGATCTGCGGCGTCACGTCCAGCGCTATGCCGGAGAAGAAGGGGGTCAACTCCACATTGGGCGTCCGCTCTGATCCTGTTGTAGTAGAGGTGATGGTTGTCGTCGCATTGGTGACGAAGTACTCGTCCGTCCCCACCTTGATCACCGCCTTCTGATTGTTGGTCGCCGTCACCCGCGGGCTGGAAAGGGTGTTTACATCCCCCTGGGTCTTGAGCAAGTTGACCGCCACGTTGAAGTTGCCGTCGGAGATCTTGAAACCGGCCCCGCCCCCCAGCGCGGTGAAGATCTGATTGGGGGTCGTGGGCAACTGGGTCGGCGAGAGAGAGCCGCCACCGGTAATGCCCTTGTTGCCATCCCAGCTGGCGGAGAGACCGCTCCAGTCCACCCCCTGCTCATAGCCTTCGCTTAGAGCCACCTCCATAATCCGCGCCTCCAGCACCACCTGGCGCTTGAGGTGGGTTTCGGACTGACTGAGGAATTCGCGCACCGCTTTAAGCTCTTTTGGATAGGCGCGGATGGTGACCAGACCCGCCTGCGGGCTGGTGATGACGGCACGACCATCGCCACTGCCGATCAGCATCTCCAGCGAGGTGCGCAGATCGGTCCAGTAGTCGCTGTTGGTGCCCGTTTCTATCTGGGTACCGTTCGATGTCGTCTGGGTACTGGAGTTGCTAGAAATACCTGTGCCATTTTGGTTAGAAGATATTTCAGCGCTGCTGCTGGAGTTGATGCCGCCGTTGTTTGAATTGTTGTCGTTGGCCGTCACCCCGCCGGTACTGACAGAGGTGCGGGACAGACCCCGGCGGGACATCATCAGATAGTTCACAGGTATGGTTTCGGTGCGCAGGCCAGCCGGATAGACGTGGAACACGTTACCCTTGCGCTGCACGTCGAAGCCGTACATGTCACCCACCACGGCCAGCACCTCGGGCAGGGTCACGTCCTTGAGCTCGACGGAAACCAGCCCGCCTACCCCTGGATGCACGGCCACGCTGTAACGGGAGCCCTTGAACAGGGAGCCGAAAAACTCCACCGCCTCCACATCGTGGGCGGCGATACGCAGCCGCTGCTCCGGCATGCTGATGGCCTGGGGCGGCCGGTTCATCTGCAACAGTTCGCTTTGTACCGACTTGGGGACGGTCGCCAGGGCGCCGACCTTGTTCTGCTCGGTCATGGCGTGTTTCAGTGCGTCCTTGGCCTGCACGGGTTCGGGGTGCCGGTAGCTGGTACAGCCTGCAGCCAGAACGGCTACGGAGATCAGGCAGAGATGATTTTTTTTCATGTAATGAGTGCACCCTGACTTGCAATTAAACTCGACAAACCTTGCCCCGCCCATCCCGGGCAGGGCCCGTTCAGATACGGACCTTGCTGGCAAACAGGGTCAGCGACTGACGCTTGCCCCCCTTCTCCAGCACAACGGCATCTGCACTGATGGCCACCAGTCGATATCCCTCGACCTGCTGGCCTACCCGGTAACTTTTTCCGTTGAGCACCGCCAGCGCCGGGCCGTTGCCCAGCACCACGCTCTGCAACTTGGGCAGACCGGCGCTCGGGCTCTCTACCGCCCCCGCCTGGCTGTTGATTCCCTCGAGCGGTTCGGTGGGATCCTGCAGCACCTCGGCCTTGGCCACTGAGCCCAGCAGGCAACACAATAGCGTCAGCCATCTAACCACGAATAAACTCCTTGCTGGTGCTCAGGGTGTAGATTTCCATCTCCACCACCGCCTTGGGGTGCGCTTCCACCCGATAGTCAAACTGCTTCCAGTAGAAGTGACGAGGCAGCGCCTCCAGCGCTTTCAGGTACTGATACACATCGAAATAACCGCCTTCCAGTTTGAGGCGAATACCGTGCTTGAACAGGTTGATGCCCTGATCCCCCGCCATCAGCGGCTCAGGGGCGAGGGAGGTCAGCGCCAGCATGTGCAGATTGGTGGAGCGTGACAGCAAGGCCTCCAGTACCTCCGGCATCTCGTGGGCCGGGATCAGATCCACCGTCTGGGCCTTGAGTTCGGCATCCAGCTTGCCAAGCTCACCCTCAACCCGCGCCAGCTGCTCCCGTACATTCTGATCGGGATCCCGCGCCAGACGTGCCTGCTTGCCCAGATTCTCGAGATCCATGATCTCCAGATCCCGCTGGGCCGAGGTCAAGGCCACACGCTCCTGCTCAAGGCGCAGGGTGGCATCATCCAGCCAGCCATAAATGCCACCGGCACAGACCAGCACCAGCCCGGTCAACAGTATCAATATCCGCTCGCGCTGGCTGAGGGCGGCAATCTTGTCTGCCCACGCCAGCCATTGTGCTTTCAGGCTCATCAGGGCTTCTCCCGCTCGATACCGCTGAGCTGGAAGGCCAGGCGGCCCTCCTTGTCACGGCTCAGGGTCAATTCACCAAACTGCTTGCCCGCCAGCGACGGTGTCTGCTTGAAACGGTTTACCCAGGCGGGCACATCCTGGCTGCGACCGGCGAAGCCGGAGATATTGATACGCCCCTCGGCGATCTCGATCCGCTGCAAGGAGAGCTGTTTGTCCCGAATGCGGGAGAGATCGGCCATCAGGCCGGCGTAGCCCTGGGATTTTTGCAACGCCAGGCTGCCCAGCTGACGCATCAGCCCCTGCTTGGCAGTCAACTCTTCCTGCTTGTTGGCCAGCTGCTGTTGCAACTGTGTGTTGGCCTGATGGCGAGTCAACGCGGCATCCAGCCGCTGGGCCTCCCCACGTTTGACCTCCAGCGCCGCGCGCACCTGTGCCAGTTCACGGCTGACCCCTTGCTGCTGCCAGCCGTAAAAAGCGGCCATGCAGAGCAACAGGATCACGCAGCCCCCCCACACCAGCGCCATCTGATTGAGGCTGGCCCACTGGCGTTTGGGGCGAAACTCTGCGCCATAGAGGTTTATCTGACGTTTCATCAGGCAGGCTCCCCGATGGCTGCGGCATAGGCCGACAGGTACTCAACACCGGCCAGCACAGCCTTGTTGGCCATGGCGGAGACGGCAAAACCAAAGGTCTGCTCCATGTGGCGCACCAAGGTGCCGATGAAGGAGGAGGCGATGGCGAGCTGCATCTGGCCAAGCTCCGGCAGCTTGAGCTGGCCGGCCAGATAATCGAGGGAGCGCTGGATCTCCAGCGCCAGCGAATCGAGCAGCATGCTGTCCGGCTCATGCTCGCCTGTGAGGGCGGTGAAACCGCGCAGCTGGCGGGAGAAACAGAGCCCGCCCTGATGGAATACCAGCAGTTGCAGATCCTGCCCCCTGGGTTGCCACAGCAACATGCGTACTGTGTTGTCGGCCTCATAAAGCGCCGTCATGGCCAGCTCGTCGCTGACGATGGCATCCAGACTCGCTATGCTGTTGACCGCATCCGCCAGTTGCTGCACCCGCGCCTTGGGCACGCAGATCACGTTGATCCGCGGCCTGCCAGCCGGCGGAGTGGGCAAGTCCACGTAATCCATGGCGAGCTGCAACACGGGCTCGTTGACATAATCCTTGATGGCCCAGGGCAGAGCGCCCGCCATTTCTGCCTCGGGCACGGCGGGCTTGTCGATCTGGACTTGCTGATAAAGAGTGGCGGCGAGTGCGACCCGCACTTTAGACTTGGCGAGGCCATGGCGGCTGAACAGCTCGCTCATGGCAAGCGGCCACTCTTGCGGGCCGTTGATGGCGCGGGTGGCGAAGACAGGGGGGTTGCCCAGCGAGGCCAGCATGATCCGGTCGCTGGCAAGCAGGAGCCCCACCTGACGGCTTGGGGTTGAACGTCTGAAAAGTTGTTTCATTGAAACCCGCACCTGGCTGCATAAAACGCATTAAACCTTAGCATAAACAGGGCATTAGCCTCCAGATAAATGACGGATTACTCATTGTTACCCAGTTCGACCCGCCCGCAGGCGTTTACCCTGCAACCAGCCCGGCTGCCCTCGCCACTGGAAGCCATCTCCCACCCTCTGCTGCGGCAATACGACGTCCAGCTCTGGTGCAAACGAGATGACCTGATCCACCCGACCATCTCGGGCAACAAGTGGCGCAAACTCAAGTACCAGCTGCAACATGCCCGGGAACAGGGCATGCAGCACCTGCTCTCGTTTGGCGGTGCCTATTCCAACCACATTCATGCGCTGGCGGCAGCTGGGAGTCAATCTGGCCTGAGAACTACCGGCATCATACGTGGTGAAGCAGAGGCCGTCAGCAACTCCACCCTGAGCGCAGCAAAAGGCTGGGGCATGGATCTCATTTTTGTCGACCGCCAGAGTTACCGGCGGCGTCAGAACCCCGACTGGCTGGCCCAGTTTGCGGCGGCCGATACCCTGATAGTGCCGGAAGGGGGTAGCAGCCCGCTCGCCATTCCCGGGGTGGCCGAGCTGGTCGACGAGGTGCCCTTCTCGCCGGATCTCTGGGTACTGCCCTGCGCCAGCGGCGGCACCCTGGCTGGCCTGATCGCCGGCAAACGGGATCGGGAGCAGATCCTCGCCATCGCGGTACTGAAAGGAGCAAACTTCATCGCCGACGAGGTACGCCGCCTCCATCCCGCCGCTGCCAGCACGCCCGGCTGGCAGATAGCGCTGGATCACCATGATGGTGGCTATGCCAAATTCAGCCCGGCCCTGTGGCAGTGGGTGCAGGATTTCAGCGCCGAGACAGGCCTGCCGCTGGAACCCATCTACAGCGGCAAGGCGATGTGGGGCCTGTTTCGCGAGCTGGCCGCCGGGCGCATCCCCCGTGGCAGCAAGATAGTCTTTATCCACACAGGTGGCATGCAGGGACTGGCGGGTTTGAAGGAGCAGGGCCGGATCTGAGGGCAGCCCTGCGGCCACACCATCAGGCGCCGGCCGGTTCCATCACCAGCCGCTCCGGCTCGGCGAACCAGGGGCCCTGACCGGCATGAACGCCGAGGTGGCGCAACATCTTCCACTCGTCGCCACTCTCCACCCCGACGGCAATCACCCGGGTACGGGTGTTGGCGCAGCCTCCCACCAGGCTGCGCACCGCCATCTGGTTGACCTGACGGGTGTGGATTTCCCGCACCAGACTGGGGTGAAGCTTGAGGAAGTTGATCTCGAACTCCTTGATGTATTGGGTACTCACCACATCCTGACCGGCGTGGTCGATGGCCAGCTGGCAGCCCAGCATGCGCAGCGCCCGCAGCGGCCGCTTGAGTGCCTCGTAGTGGCGAGTCACCTGGGCTTCGGACAATTGCAGAATCAGCCGCTCGTTGATGCTGCGCGGCAGCTGGAACAGGTCGAAGAAGAGCCAGCGCTGGAACTCCCGGTGCAGCAAACTCTGGGCACAGAGGGTCAGACTGATGGGGCAGCTCTGCTCTGAGCGCTGACGCAGCAGCCGCAGGGTCTGTTCCGCCACCAGCCGATCCAGTGGCAACAGCAGCCCCGCCTTTTCTGCCATGGGCATGAAGACGCCAGCCTGCAACGCCCGCCCCTGCTCGTCGTGAATGCGGATCAGCAAATCCTGCTGAAGCACCACCTGATCCCGCTCCTGCTGCACCGGTTGAACGTAAAAATCGATGCCATGCTCCTCGATGCGGCGGCCTATCAGGGTGCGCCAGCGTACCGTGCCCTTGCTGCTCTGCTCCTCATCCAGCTGCTTCTCGTAGAGGAACCAGCCGGTATGACCCTGCAGTCGCGCGCTCTTGAGCGCCAGTTCGGCCTCTTCCTGCACCTTGAGCAGGGAATCCTGCGCCTGATAGCAGACGGCGCCCAGGTAGACGGCGGTCTCGACGTTGACCGCCGCGGGCCAGTGCAGTCGCTGCAGGCTCTTGTGCAGCTGGCCCGCGCCATCCACCATCTCGCTCTCGGACATGTTGGGCAGCAGCACGGCAAACACCTGACCGGCATAGCGGGCCTGCAGGGCGCCGTTGTGCTTGCGCACGAAGGCAGCGATGGAGGCACTCGCCTCCATCAGCAGATCCTGGCTCTGGCGCCCGCTCAGCTCGGGATCCAGATCCTCCAGACCGGCGAGGTCGATCAGCAGCACGCCGCCGCTCATCACGCTCGCCTCCATGATGGCGCTCTCCAGCCGGTTGTCGAAGAACAGGCGGTTGCCTATGCCTGTCATCTTGTCGACGAAGGCATTGCTGCGGATGAAGTTGTCGAAGCGGCTGCGCTCCTTGCGGGCATCCGCCAGCTCGGCCAGCAGATGATCCAGGGCCTGACTGGCGGAGACGGGCCACTCCTCCGCCGGATCGTGGGCCAGCTTGGTGAGCTTGTTGTCGAGAATAAGCTGGGCCCTTTCGGCCAGCAGCTCGGCACCTCGCAGTTGCAGCCGCAGCCAGCGAATGGAGTACCAGAGCCCGAAGATGACGATGAAGATACCGAGGGAGATGCCGGACATGGCCTTCATGGAGTATTCGAACTCCTTGAACGGTCGCTCCAGCTTGAAGTCGGCTTGCATGCCTGCCTGATGAGAGATGGGCTGGCTGTAGTGGATCAACAGACTCTCGTCGGTCTGCTGTTGCACGTCGCGAAACCAGTAAATCCGCTGCTTGCCCTGACGGATCTCCAGCTCCACCACATGGGCCGAACGCAGCAGGGTCGGCAACCAGCGGGTGAGCTCCTGATGGTCATCGGCCACCTCCAGCTGCTTGTCGATCACCTCGACCAGAGAGTTGACCTTCTTTTGCTGCAGCTCCATCCCCAGCTCACGAAAGCTGAACACACCGCCGAGCAGCACCATGGCCATGGAGGCGATCACGCACAGGGTAATAAACGAGACAAGCTGAGTAGTCAGTTTCATATGCCTTCCGTATGCCCGACAACATCCATGTGGCTTCATCGTATCAGCCAACGCCGAAGCGCGCCTATGGACGAAGATCCCGCTTCTGGAATTAAGCGGGCGAGCATAACCAAATGGGCACAGGAACACCAAGCCTGACACAAAGCCATCCATGAAAATGGCTACCGGGGCAGAAAAATGGGAGTGGAGTGGCGGGATCAGGGATTTTCAGGCAGAAAAATGGTCCCACTAAGGGGACCGAAAGAAACACTCATATCAAAACTAACACTCTGTGCTACTGACAAAAAAACAGATACAGGAGTATTGAACACACGGTGAGTCAAACCGCTCGGCTACTCTAGCCATTTCAGATAAGCTGGACAATTGTCACTTATGACAGGTAAGCGATTGAATCTTCATCAGAGTAATTTATAAAAACCATATTTATCATTGAGTTATAATTTGTCATTGCCACGGCGCTCCCTGCGGATCAAATTGATACAGCTAATGCACCAGAACAACGCCTCCCATTTGCATCCCATCCGTGTATCAAACCCTTCCTCCTTGCGACAAATCCCGCCCTCAGGCTTATGCCGCCGCGGCCTTGACCGCCCACCGGGTCGATAAAGAAACCACAACTACCGAATAGGGAAGCCTGGCGCGACGGCAGCCCATACTGCCGATGACTAGCGCCGGTATTGCAGTATCTGGCCACGAAAAGGCTGGCTCAGATAGCTCACATCCAGTGGCTTGTGCTGATTGTGCTGATAGCCCAGGGTCACCATCCGCTTGCTGAAGCGGGCATGCAGGCCACGACCCGGGTCCACCAGGATCACCTCGCAATGGGGCTTGGCGTGTTGTTCGATAAAGGCGGCCAGGGTCTCGACCTGACCACGCTCATAGAGCAGATCGCTGCCGATGATGAGATCGAAGCGACCCAGCGCCGTGGTGGTATCTGCCCAACCAGTGCGAATAAAGGGGATGAGGCTGCCTTTGTTGAGCAGCACATTTTCCGCCAGAAAGGCGCCCGCCTCCGGGTGATAATCAGTGGCCGTGATGTCGGCCAGCCTGTGGTTGAGCACCAGACTCGCCAAGGCGATGCCGCAGCCCACCTCCAGGATCCGCAAGCCAACTATCTCGTACTCCACCATCAGATGGGCCAGCACATTGCCGGAATCCCAGACGATACCGAATAGCGGCCAGAAGGCTGAAGAGATGCCGAGCGCCTCTGCCTCCCCCTCGTCATCGGAGAATTGCTGGTTGTCGCGCAGGGTGCGCAGGTGGATGTCGAGTTCGCCAAACTCTATGGTGTGATAGCGCAGACGCACAACAGACATGGGAGTCCTTGGTCGGAATGCCGCCAGATCCACAAGAGCATGAATGCGATCGGCATAGCCCATGCTACGCAGCATACGGTCAGATTAGCTATCTATATCCCGACCATCGGCTGACCACGGGGTATCACTACTTGGTTTGTAACAAAATGATTTTTCCCGATCCGGGCAACAGCCTTTATCATTGTCTGGGTCGTCACCTCCCGTGACCTTGCATCATTGCCTCCATACCCCGTCGGCTCATGCCGCCCCGAGATGAGAACCATTGCCTATGAAGTCATTTATCCGGCAAGAGATTGCCCTGCCCGTTGGCCTGCTGACCCTGCTGTTCTTCAAGACTATAGGGAGCGAGCTGCTGACAGAGGCGACTCCGCTCGGGATTTATCTGCCTGTCTCGGCGGCGCTGCTTGCCATCGTCACATGGGCCATTTTCTCTGTGGTGCGCCACTCGGATGCCCTCGCCATCAAGCTGGGTGAACCCTTCGGTACCCTTATCCTGACGCTCTCCGTCATCTCGCTGGAAGTGGTGATGATCTCCTCCGTCATGCTCACAGGCGACCCCAATCCCGTGATGGCCCGCGATACCATGTTTGCAGTGGTGATGCTGGTCACCAATGGCCTGGTGGGCTTCACCCTGCTGTTTGGCGGCTGGCGCTACCACACCCAGAGCTTCAATCTGGATGGGGTCAAATCCTATCTGGTCGCCATCATACCGCTGGCCCTGCTCTGCCTGGTGCTGCCCAACTTCACCCGGGGCGGCACCATTGGCAGCATGTCGAGCCCCATGTCCTGGATGCTGATCATCATCTCCATCCTGCTCTACGGTATCTTCCTGCTGATCCAGACCCGCAGCCACAGCCACTTCTTCGTCGACAGCGACCACGAGGATTACGAGGAGCACCACGGCCCGCTGCGCAGCAACGTCTATCACACCATACTGCTGCTCGCCTATCTGATGGTGGTGATCCTGCTGGCCAAGACCCTGGCCGTGCCCATCAACTTCGGCGTGAAGATCATGGCGGCGCCTCCGGCGCTGGGTGGCTTTATCGTGGCCTGTATCGTACTGGCCCCCGAGGCAGTCGGTGCCATCAAGGCAGCCTTCAACAACCAGTTGCAACGGGCCATGAACCTCTATTTCGGCTCTGTGCTGGCCACCATAGCCCTGACAGTACCGGCCGTGCTGTTCATCGGCGCCATGCTGGGCCAGGAGGTGCGCCTCGGCCTCTCCGCCGCCGACATGGTGCTGCTCGTCACCACACTTATGGTATGCAAGGTCACCTTCAGCAGCGGCCGCACCAATGTGCTGCACGGCGCTACCCACCTGGTGCTGTTCGTGGTTTATCTGTTCCTGATATTTGAACACGAATAACCCGCGCCAGCCAACGCCAGCAACGAAAAGACCGCCCGATGGGCGGTCTTTTGCTATGAGCCGAATGGGGGCTTAGAGGCTGGGCAGCACACCGACCGGGATCAGGTCGTTGTAACTCGCCCTGGCCAGCAGCGCAGCAGCCGCCTCTATGTCTGGCGAGAAGTACCTGTCCTTGTCGTAGAAGCTCACCTCTGCCCGCAGCCGACCCTTGGCCTGCTCCAGCAGCGCTGTGGTGCGCAGCGGAGCACGGAAATCCAGCCCCTGGGCAGCTGCCAGCAGCTCGACGGCCAGTATGCCACGGGTGTTCTCCGCCATGTCCGCCAGTCGGCGAGCGGCAAAGGTGGCCATGGAGACGTGATCTTCCTGGTTGGCGGAGGTGGGCAGGCTGTCCACCGAGGCCGGGTGAGCCAGGCTCTTGTTCTCGGAGGCGAGCGCCGCCGAGGTGACCTGGGCGATCATGAAGCCCGAGTTGACGCCGCCGTTGTTGACCAGGAAGGCGGGCAGGCCCGACATGCGGGAATCGATCAGCAGAGCCATGCGGCGCTCTGACAACGACCCGATTTCGGCGATGGCCAGGGCCAGGTTGTCGGCGGCGAAGGCCACGGGTTCTGCATGGAAGTTGCCACCGGAGAGGATCTCCTCATCCTCGGCGAACACCAGCGGGTTGTCGGAGACAGCGTTGGCCTCGCATACCAGCACCTCGGCGGCGTGGCGGATCTGGGCCAGACAGGCCCCCATCACCTGGGGCTGGCAGCGCAATGAGTAAGGATCCTGCACCTTCTCGCAGTTGTGATGGGACATGCCGATCTCGCTGCCATCCACCAGCAGGTGACGATAGCAAGCCGCGGCATCGATCTGGCCACGCTGACCGCGCACCTCATGGATGCGGGCATCGAATGGACGACGACTGCCCAGCGCCGCCTCCACACTCATGGCGCCTATGGTGATGGCGCCGGCGAACAGATCTTCGGCGTGGAACAGGCCTTCCAGCGCAAACGCCGTGCTGGCCTGGGTACCGTTGAGCAGCGCCAGTCCCTCCTTCGGCGCCAATGAAATAGGCTCGAGACCCGCGATCTTCAGCGCCGTGGCGGCGTCCATCAGCTCGCCTTTGTGGCGGGCCTTGCCCTCCCCGATCAGCAGGCAGCTCATGTGGGCCAGCGGCGCCAGATCGCCGGAGGCGCCGACGGATCCCTTCTTCGGCACCACCGGATAGACTTCGGCGTTGATGAGGGTCATCAGCGCCTCAAGCACAGTCAAGCGGATGCCGGAGAAGCCCCGCGCCAGGGAGTTGACCTTGAGCACCATCATCAGCCGCACTGTGGCGTCATCCATGTAGGTACCGATGCCGGCGGCGTGGGAGAGCACTATGGAGCGCTGCAATTCGTCCAGCTGCTCCACCGGGATGCGGGTGTTGGCCAGCAAGCCAAAGCCGGTGTTGATGCCGTACACCACGCGATTCTGCTCGATCACCTTGGTGACCACGGCAGCGGAGGCGTGGATCCCCGGCAGCGCGGCCGGATCCAGACTGATATGAACCGGCTCGCGGCTGACGCGGCGCAGGGTATTGAGGCAGAGTTTGCCCGGTAACAGATTGAGTTCAAACATCTTATTTAACCCCTTTGCCCGTTGCGGTCAGCATCGGCAGATCCAGTTTCGCCTCATGGGCGCAGTTGATGGCAATCTCGTAGCCTGCGTCGGCGTGACGCATCACACCGGTGGCCGGGTCGTTGCGCAGCACGCGACCGACGCGTCTGGCGGCGTCATCGGAGCCGTCACAGACAATCACCACACCCGAGTGCTGGGAGAAGCCCATGCCCACGCCGCCACCATGGTGCAGCGACACCCAGGTCGCGCCACCGGCCGTGTTGAGCAGGGCGTTGAGCAGCGGCCAGTCGGAGACGGCATCGGAGCCATCCATCATGGATTCGGTCTCCCGGTTCGGGCTCGCCACCGAGCCGGAATCCAGGTGGTCGCGGCCAATCACGATCGGCGCCTTCAGCTCGCCATTTTTCACCATCTCGTTGAAAGCCAGACCGAGGCGTACCCGATCCTTGACCCCGACCCAGCAGATCCGTGCAGGCAGGCCCTGGAAGGCGATGCGCTCGCGGGCCATGTCGAGCCAGTTGTGCAGGTGGGGATCGTCCGGGATCAACTCTTTGACCTTCTGATCCGTCTTATAGATATCTTCCGGATCGCCGGACAGCGCCACCCAGCGGAAGGGACCAATCCCCTCGCAGAACAGCGGGCGAATGTAAGCAGGCACGAAGCCGGGGAAATCGAAGGCGTTTTTCACCCCTTCTTCCAGTGCCATCTGGCGGATGTTGTTGCCGTAGTCGAGGGTCGCCGCGCCACGGGATTGCAGGGTCAGCATGGCTTCCACCTGACGGGCCATGGAGTGACGAGCCGCCTGGTTCACTTCCTGGGGCGCAGATTTTTGCAGCTCGCGCCACTGGGCAACGCTCCAGCCCTGGGGCAGGTAGCCGTGGATGGGGTCGTGGGCCGAGGTCTGGTCGGTCACCACGTCCGGGGTGATACCGCGGGCCACCAGCTCGGCAAAAACATCGGCGGCGTTGCCGAGCAGGCCGATGGAAACGGCGGTGCCGCTCTGTTTGGCTTCCTCGACCATGGCCAGCGCCTCATCCAGGCTGTGGGCCTTCTTGTCGACGTAGCGGGTCTTGAGGCGAAAATCGATGCGGGTCTCGTCGCACTCGACAGCAATCATGGAGAAGCCGGCCATGGTGGCAGCCAGCGGCTGTGCGCCACCCATGCCACCCAGACCGCCGGTCAGGATCCAGCGCCCTTTGGGCTCGCCGTTGAAGTGCTGATTGGCCACCGCGAAAAAGGTTTCGTAGGTACCCTGCACGATTCCCTGAGTGCCTATGTAGATCCAGGATCCGGCCGTCATCTGGCCGTACATCATGAGACCTTTCTTATCCAGCTCGTTGAAGTGTTCCCAGTTGGCCCAGTGCGGCACCAGGTTGGAGTTGGCGATCAGCACCCGAGGCGCATCCTTGTGGGTCTGGAACACGCCGACCGGCTTGCCGGATTGCACCAGCAGGGTCTCGTCTTCCTCGAGCCGTGTCAGCACCTCGACAATCTTGTCGTAGCAGGCCCAGTTGCGGGCGGCGCGGCCGATACCGCCATAGACCACCAGGGATTGGGGATGCTCGGCCACTTCCGGATCCAGGTTGTTCATCAGCATCCGCAGCGGCGCCTCGGTGAGCCAGCTCTTGGCGGTCAGCGTGGTACCACGGGAGGCACGGATGACACGGCTCGGATCCTGACGGGGATCCAGGTGTTGCTCAGACATACACACTCCTTGTTTTATCAATGCAGCAGCATGGCGACCTGCCCTCGGCAGAGCGCTACTTGGTTAACTGATGGACCAGCCGGGCGGCCACGCGGGCGCTACGGTTATCCTGATCCAGGTTCGGGTTGTATTCGGCCAGGTCGGCGAGCCGCAGCTTGCCGCTGGCCCGGATATGGGCGATCAGGAGTTCGATGACGGCCAGCTCGACGCCGCGGGCGGCGGGGGCACTCACCCCCGGCATGACGGCGCCGGGCAAGACGTCGAGATCGATAGTCAGATAGAGGTGGTCACACTGGGCGATAAAGCTATCCAGCCCGCTTAGCAAGGCGGGCAGGCTACGCTCGCTCATGGCCTCATCTTTCACATACCAGACCCCCAAGGCGTCGGCCCTTGCAAAGAGCGCCTGCGTATTGGCGGTCTCGGCCACCCCGAGGCAGGCGTAAGTAAAGGGCGTCCCCTGGGCGGCGCACTGCTCGGCTATCTGGAAGAAGGGGGTGCCCGAGCTTGCCTGCTCCTGCTTCATGCGCAGGTCGAAGTGGGCATCGAAATTGATGATGCCGACCCGGCCCTGACCGGCCAGATGACGGTTGAGGCCGCTCCAGCTGCCGAACGCCACCTCGTGACCGCCTCCCAGCACCAGCGGGAAGTGTCCTTCATCCAGCAGGCTCGCCACCCGCTCGGCCAAGCGGGCATGAGCGGCATCGAGATCGCCGTCGTCACAGGTCAAATCCCCGCTGTCATAGACGGGACGGGTCAGATGCCAGGCACTGTTGGCCAGCAGCTTGCGGATCGCCAGCGGTGCGCCAGCGGCCCCCACACGCCCCTTGTTGCGGCGCACCCCCTCGTCGCAGGCAAAGCCCACCAGAGCGACGCCAGGTTCGGCAGTACCGCTCAGCGGCCAGGCCTGCACCTTGTCGTGCCAGCGCTGGGCGAGCTCACCATCTTCCGGATCCTGGCGCCCCTGCCAGACCAACATATGGGACAGGCTGAACTTATCCATGCAGCGTCTCCTCCCCGTTGACGACCCGGCTCACCAGCTGATCGACCCCGATGAGGTAGCTCAGCTCGGCCGGGTGCGCGCAGTTCCAGACCAGGAAGTCCGCCAGCATGCCCACTCTCAACTGCCCCAAACGCTCCTGCTCGCCAAGTGCGCGGGCGGCGTTGCGGGTCACCCCGACCATGGCCTCGACCGGGGTCAGACCGAACAGGGTACAAGCCATGTTCATGGCCATGCGCAGCGACACAATCGGGGCCGTGCCAGGGTTGATGTCGGAGGAAACGGCCATGGGCACATGGGCCTTGCGCAGGGCGGCGATGGGGGGCAGCTTGGTCTCTTTCAGGAAATAGAACGCGGTGGGTAGCAGGGTGGCGACCACGCCACGGTGGGCCAGTGCCTGGATCCCTGCCTGATCCAGATGCTCCAGATGATCCACCGAGAGGGCACCAAAGTTGGCGGCCAGCGCACTGCCTCCCAGGTTGGAGAGCTGCTCCATGTGGCCCTTCACCGGCAGACCGTATTGGTCCGCGGCCAGATAGACCTGCTCGGTCTGGGCCAGCGAGAAGCCGATGTGCTCGCAGAAGACATCCACCGCATCGGCCAGACCGGCCTCGGCAGCCGCCGGAATGATCTCCTGGCAGATGGTCTCGACCCAGGAGTCAGGATCGTCGCGATATTCGGGCGGCACCGCATGGGCCGCCAGCAGGGTGGTCTTGACCCGGATCGGCAGCGCCTCCCCCAGCCGGCGGGCAACCCGCAACATCTTGAGCTCATCCGCCAGCGTGAGGCCGTAGCCGGATTTGATCTCCACCGTGGTGACCCCTTCCCGGATCAGCGACTTGATCCGCAGCAGTGCCAACTCAAATAGCTGCTCCTCGCTGGCGGCACGGGTGGCCCGTACCGTGCTGAGAATGCCACCGCCCTTGCGGGCGATCTCGGCATAGGGCACCCCTTTCTGGCGCAGTTCAAACTCTTCGGCCCGGCTGCCGGCGAAGATGAGATGGGTGTGGCAATCGATGAGACCCGGGGTTGCCAGCTTGCCCTTCATGTCCTGCCAGTGGGCAGGATAAGGGCCCTTGAGATCCTGCATGGGCACCAGGGCGTGGATCCTGCCTTCATGAACGCCAAGGGCGTGGGGTTCCAGCAGACCGTAGTCAGCCAGATCGGGGCGCAGGGTGGCGGGTGTCACGTTGAGCCAGACCCGCTCGCAGTTCAACAGTTCCTTGTTCATACCGACCTCTAAATGTATATACATTATCTTATATCCGATCTCTGTCAGGAAAGAAAGGATCAAGTTCACATCTTGATAACAGCGCTTTCATTAGAGTTTAAGCACAAAAAAGCCCACCATGAGGTGGGCTCTGTTAAAACAACATGTATATACAATTAACTGAGACTGGTCTTGGAACTCAGCTTGTAGCGGGAACCCGGCGAGAGCAGACGGGCATAGGAGACCAGATACCCTTCCGACCAGGTACGGCGGTGCAGCAACAGGCAGGGGGTATCGACCCGCACCTGCAGCAGACCGGCTTCACCGGCACTCGGCAACACGGCCTCTACCACATGCTCCATCTCGGAGAGAGGACAGACGTCCATCAGGTAGCGATTCGGAGTCTGTTGAGTGAAATCCTGCTCGCCATAACCGGGCAGACGCTCGGCATCGACGAAGCGTTCCTCCAGTTGCAGCGGCTCCCCATCGGCCTGATGGACGATGAGGCTGTGGAAGATGGCAGCACCAACTCTCAGCCCGAGCTGGACCGCCACCTTCTCGTCGGCGGCCTGGCGTTGCAACCGGATCACCCGGGCGCTGTACTGGCTGCCCCGCTCGGCGATCTCGTCAGCTATGTTACGAATGGCCAGCAGGGGCGACTCGGTACGCCTGTCCGCCACGAAGCTGCCGGAACCGGCGGTGCGCACCAGCCAGCCCTCGGCCACCAATTCGCGCAGTGCCTTGTTGACCGTCATGCGGCTCACGGCAAACTGCTCGCACAGGGCGGCTTCGGTCGGGATCCTGTCTCCCGCCTGATAGTGGCGTTCACGGATCCCGTCCAGGATGTGCTGCTTGATCTGAAGATAGAGGGCTGGCGCCAACGGCAGGCTCCTCAGCGACGGCGGTGGGGCGGACGCATGTCCGGCCAGGCGCGGTAAACATCGGGGATCTGATCCGGCCCGCTGATGCAGAGATCCAGATCGTGCAGCAAACCGTCCTTGATGCCATAGATCCAGCCATGCACCGCCAGCTCCTGTCCCTTGCGCCAGGCATTCTGGATGATGGTGGTATGGCAGACGTTGGCTACCTGCTCGGCCACGTTCAGCTCGCACAGGTAATCGAAACGCTCGTGCTCATCTTCGATGGCATCCAGCTGTTCTCGATACTTGAAGTAGACATCCTTGATGTTGCGCAGCCAGTTGTCGATGAGCCCCAGCTCCTGGTTCTGCATCGCCGCCTTGACGCCACCGCAGCCATAGTGGCCGCAGATGATGATGTGCTTCACCTTGAGCACCTCAACCGCGTATTGCAGCACGGAGAGGCAGTTGAAATCGGTGTGCACCACCAGATTGGCGACATTGCGGTGGACGAACACATCCCCCGGCAGCAAGCCCATCAGCTGGTTGGCGGGAACCCGGCTGTCGGAGCAACCGATCCAGAGATATTCAGGGGCCTGCTGGGCGGAGAGGGTAGCGAAGAAATTCGGATCCTCGGCCTTGATCCGTTCCGCCCACTCGCGGTTGTTGGTAAACAGGTCGTTCAACAGTTTCACTATCTGCTCTCCCTACTGTGGCAGTGGCGGCAACATAACATAGACAAGGGTAACCAAGGCAAGGCCGACCAGATACTCGCGAAACAAAAACAGGGCCATCAGGCCCTGTTTTTGTGTGGGAGGCATCAGGCCTCCATGGCGTCTTTCAGCTTTTTGAGTGCGTTTTTCTCAAGCTGACGCACCCGCTCGGCGGAGACACCATAGGTGTCGGCCAGCTCCTGCAGCGTGGTCTTGCTGTCATCATCAAGCCAGCGGGCACGGATGATGTGCTGACTGCGCTCATCCAGAGTGGCAAGGGCCGAGCTCAGACGACGTGTCGCGTGATCATCCCAGTTGTCGTTCTCGATGGTGGCCGCCAGATCGGAGGATTTGTCTTCCAGATAATGGACAGGGGCAAAGCCACCTTCGTCTTCATCATCACCGACCAGATCGAACGCCTGATCGTAGTTGCTCATGCGCGCTTCCATCTCGGTCACGTCGGTCGGGGAGACCCCCAACTCGGCGGCGACGGCCTGCACTTCGTCATGGCTGAACCAGCCCAGACGCTTCTTGGATTTGCGCAGGTTGAAGAAGAGCTTGCGCTGGGCCTTGGTGGTGGCCACTTTTACCATGCGCCAGTTGCGCAGGACATACTCGTGGATCTCGGCCTTGATCCAGTGCACGGCGAAGGAGACCAGTCGCACTCCGACGGTCGGGTCAAAGCGCTTGACCGCCTTCATCAGGCCGATGTTGCCTTCCTGAACCAGGTCAGCCTGGGGCAGACCGTATCCGGCATAACTCTTGGCGACGTGAACGACAAAACGCAGGTGCGACATGACCAGCTGACGGGCAGCCTCGAGATCGCCACCCTGCTGCAAACGCTCAGCCAGCTCACGCTCTTCCTCTGCGGTCAGCACAGGAATCGAATTTACTGCCTGGATATAGCCTTCCAGACTACCTTGCGGAATCAGAGCCATAGTGCGTTGCAATGAAGTTCCCATTTTTTACCTCTTTCTTTTCAATCGAACCAGTCTAACACCCTGAGAGGGTCTGTCTACTGACCGGATATCATTCTGCGGCCCACATCAAACACTGTGCCCAGTTTGAACTCGGGCTATCTTAGGCCGGCAGGATGAATCATGAATGAACAGTCAAAAAAAGGGGGTCACAATCAAGGACCCCCGAAAAGTAGCATGCTAAGTCCATTGTTGCGGAGCTCGCAACCTTCACATGCTTGCCAAGTCAGACGAGCAAGGCAGAGGGGCCACACCCGTATAAGTTCTTCAGCACTTGTAGACTGCTTATAAATCAGAAGGTTCACCGGATCCAGATCAGATCCTGAAGATAGCTGTTAATCAGATTACTCCGAGAACAGTGGCCGAGCCAGAAACGGCCACTCTTTTACTTGATCCAGCTCTCAAAATCCAGCGCTTTGAAACGCTGACAAATTAATCAGGATGGTTCTATGTCACGAATGTGGCGATGTACCGAGAACCAGGAAGCGATCAGCCCCAGCAAGGCCCCCAGCAAGACCAGATTGATCCCGTCTATCGCCCCCATGCCCACCAGCCGGAAGTTGCTGTTGTAGAGACCGGCCAGCTCCTTCACCACACCTTCGCTCCAGATCACCATGACTTCGGTCAACCACCAGGCCAGCATGCCGCCGATGACCCCGAACCAGATGCCGGTATAAAGGAAGGGACGGTGGATGAAGGCGTCAGTCGCACCCACCAGCTTGAGCACTTCGATCTCGGAGCGCTGGTTGAGGATGTTCAGGCGCAAGGTATTGCCGACGATCAGCAGCACAGCCGAGAGCAACAGCACGGCTATGCCTGTGATGGTATGGCGCAGCAGGTTCATGATCCCCTGCAACCGGGTCAGCCACTGCAGATCCAGCTTGCCCTGCTCAACCCCGTCTTCATTGTTAAGCTTGCCGAGCAGCTCGGCGGCCCCTTCCGGATTCTGCCAGCGAGGATCCGGAATGACGCTCAGCACGGGCGGCAAGGGGTTGCTGTCCAGATAGTCGAGAGCATCGCCGAAGCCGGAGATCTCGCGAAACTCTTTCAGCGCCTCTTCCCGGCTCATGTAGGTGACGGATTCCACCTCGGGATAGAGCAGGATCCGCTGCTTCATGTCGAGAATGCTCTGCTCTGGCAGATCCTTGCGCAGATAAAGAGAAATCTGGGAGCTGGTCTGCCAGCTGCCTTCCACCACTTCGGCGTTTTTCAGCAAGACGTGGAAGCAGGAGGGCAGCGCCAGGCTGACGCCGAGCACCGCCAGGGTCATCAGGGAGGCGAGCGGATTGCGCCACAACTCTCCCAGGCTGGCAAACGCCTGACGGACGTGATCTACCCCATACATCATCAGACGGCGCAGCGGCGGTTGTTTATGACGAACGATAGCCATCAGAGCTCCTCCCCTGCCGAATACATACGCCCCGCCTTGAGGGTCAGGGTGCGATAGCGCATGCGGGCGATCAGTCCCAGATCGTGGGTGGCAATCAGCACGGAAACACCGAAGCGGTTGAACTCCTCGAACAGCCGCATGATGTCCATGGAGAGCTGGGGATCCAGGTTGCCGGTCGGCTCATCCGCCAGCAGCAACGGCGGCTTGTTGACGATGGCACGGGCGATGCCAACCCGCTGCTGCTCACCACCGGAGAGCATGCGCGGCTGGTAGCGCTCCTTGCCGAGCAAGCCCACCTTGTCCAGCGCCGCCGCAACCCGCTTGTTGATGTCTGCATGGCTGTAACCATCGATCACCAGCGGCAGGGCTACGTTGTCAAACACGGTTCTGTCCATCAGCAGCCGGTGATCCTGGAAGATCATGCCGATCTGGCGACGCACATAGGGGATATCCCCTCGCTTGATATGGCTGACATCGTCACCGTGAAAGAAGACACGGCCATCGGTCGGTCGCTCCATCACGCCAATAAGCTTCAAAAGGGTACTCTTGCCCGCCCCCGAGTGCCCGGTCAGGAAGGCCATCTCCCCCTTGTGCAGGTGAAAGCTGACCTTCTGCAACGCCTGATGGCCGCCGCTGTATACCTTGCTGACCTTATCAAAACGAATCATAACGGATCCCTGACATTGGCATGCCCCGACCTGAGCCGGGGCATGTGGCGCTTACTCCTCGCGACTGAAGAGTGCCTCGATAAAGTCGTTGGCGACGAAGGGCCGCAGATCGTCGATCCCCTCGCCCACCCCGATATAACGGATCGGGATCTGGAACTTGTCGGCCACCGCGAAGATGACGCCGCCCTTGGCGGTGCCATCGAGCTTGGTGAGGACGATACCGTCCAGACCCACGGCTTCGCTGAACAGCTTGGCCTGGCTCAGGGCGTTCTGACCGGTGCCTGCATCCAGCGTCAGCATGATCTCGTGAGGTGCTTCTTCATCAAGCTTCTTCATCACCCGCACCACTTTCTTGAGCTCTTCCATCAGATTGCTCTTGTTCTGCAGGCGACCGGCAGTATCGGCGATCAGCACGTCGGCACCGCGGGAACGGGCAGCCTCAATGGCGTCATAGATGACGGAGGCAGAATCGGCACCGGTATGCTGGGCGATCACGGGTATGTTGTTGCGCTGACCCCATACCTGCAGCTGCTCGACGGCAGCGGCACGGAAGGTATCGCCGGCGGCCAGCATGACGCTCTTGCCTTCGGCCTGGAACTGCTTGGCCAGCTTGCCGATGGTGGTGGTCTTGCCGACACCGTTCACCCCGACCATCAGGATCACATAGGGCTTCTTGCTGGTGTCGATCACCAGCGGCTGCTCGACCTGGGCCAGCATGGCGCCCATGTCCTGCTTGAGCAGGCCGTAGAGTGCCTCGGCATCCTTGAGTTGCTTGCGATCCGCATGCTGCACCAGGCCATCTATGATGCGACGGGTGGTATCGACCCCCAGATCGGCGGTCAGCAGCTGGGTTTCCAGCTCCTCAAACAGATCGTCATCGATCTTCTTGCCACTGAACAGACCGAAGAAACCGGAACCGATATTCTCTTTGGTACGCACCAGACTGCGCTTGAGACGGGCAAAGAAACCCTCCCGCTGCGGCTTGTCCTGAGTGTCATCATCCACCTTGGCAGCCAGCGGCAAGGCAGCCAGTGCGGCGGCTTCAGCCTCCATCTCGGCAACCAGGCGAAGATCTTCCGCTCTCTGGGCATCTTTGGCGATACGAGCCTCTTCGGCGGCCTGGGCTTCGGCGGCAATACGAGCCGCTTCTGCGGCCTGCGCTTCGGCAGCAACACGAGCAGCTTCTGCGGCCTGCGCTTCGGCAGCAACACGGGCCGCTTCTGCGGCCTGCGCTTCGGCGGCAACACGGGCCACTTCTGCAACCTGCGCTTCGGCGGCAATACGAGCCGCTTCAGCGACTTGCGCCTCGGCGGCAATACGAGCCGCTTCAGCGACTTGCGCTTCGGCAGCAACACGGGCGGCTTCTACAGCCTGCACTTCGGCGGCAACACGAGCGGCTTCTGCGGCTTGCGCTTCGGCAGCAACACGGGCGGCTTCTACAGCCTGCACTTCGGCGGCAACACGAGCGGCTTCTGCGGCTTGCGCTTCGGCAGCAACACGGGCGGCTTCTGCAGCCTGTGCCTCGGCGGCAACACGGGCGGTCTCGACAGCCTGTGCTTCAACGCGCGCTTGCTCGATCAGCAATTCGTTGACGATGACGGGTTCCAGTTCGGAGGCACACTCCTCCACGACCAGCGGAGCCACGTCCAGCTCAGTGGGAGGGCAATCGTCATCATGAAGTGGAGCGCCAGCATGCAGGGCATCATTTTGTGCACTGGCCGGCAATTCATGCACCACGACCGGCGTAGTATCAGAAACGGGAGCGGGGGAAGCAGTGACCTCAGGCTCAGCGGTAACAGGGGTGGCTTGGGGTGTCTGTGGTTGGACAGCCTCAGCCTCTTCTTTCTTGCGGCCGAAACCCAGCCAGGAAAACAAACCTTTTGCCATCTAAAAAATACTCACTTCGTTGGCTGACTGCTAAGATAGCCGTCCCTCGGCGGGTCGGCATAAAAATGAACCGCCTTATACTACCACTTTATTTTCTGACGACGAAACGCGATGCCCAGAGTGAAACCCAGCCGTAACATCCCGAACAAGAGCCCGGCCCCGCAGGGGAAATCGGGCTTTGTAAGAATCATCAGCGGCCAGTGGAAGGGCCGCAAATTGCCGGTCAAGGATGTAGAAGGGCTCAGACCCACCACGGATCGCGTCAAGGAGACCATCTTCAACTGGCTGGCTCCCCATGTGCGTGGCGTTCGCTGTCTCGATCTGTTTGCCGGCAGCGGCGGCCTGGGGCTGGAGGCGCTGTCGCGCTATGCCGAGCAGGTCACTCTGGTCGAGATGGACAAAGGTGCCGCCGACCAGATCAGAAAGAACCTGACCGCCCTTGGCAGCAGCAAGGGCCTGGTGATCCAGTCCGATGCCGTCAGTTGGCTGCAAGGCCCGGCCACCCCGTTCGACCTGGTGTTTCTGGATCCGCCGTTTCGGCGCGAGCTGCTGCCCCGGGTGTGCGATCTGCTGGAACAGCACGGCTGGCTGGCACCGGATGCTCTGATCTATCTGGAGCGGGAGAAAGAGATGGCCGACCTGACGTTGCCCGCCAGCTGGCAACTGCTCAAGGACAAGCAGGCCGGTCAAGTCTGCTATCAACTCTATCTGCGGGACACCAAGAATGACGCTGCGGTTTAAATTCCGTGTAGGAAGGGGAACAAGCGTTGGCCCCTCCCCGTCAATTTGGGCAACGACTCAAGGACAAGCAGGCCGGTCAGGTCTGCTATCAACTCTATCTACGGGAGGTGAGCAATGAAGCGGATGTTTAATCTGTTGGCGATGGGGCTGACCCTGTTCTTCTGGTTCGGCGTGCTGGTCAGTCTGGTGGCTCCGCTACCCGGCAAGCTGAATGATCTTTTGCCGATCTGCGGCCTGCTCATCGCCCTGGTCCACCTGGTGCAGGCCAGCATGGTCAAGTCTGCCTGCAAACCCTACTTCGTGGTCACCCGGCTCGAAGTCATACTGATACTGGTGTTCGGCGTCTTCGGCATGGCTGATATCCGCGCCCGACTCAAAACCATCATAGAAGCCAAACAGCACGGTACAGATATCAACAGCACCGACTGATGCCGGCACTGTCATGGTTCAGGAAGGAGTGCTGGTCACTCCTTCTCTTTTTTCCCCACACTGATACCCAGCTTGATCGACAACACGGCGAGCAGCAACAGCATCATGATGAGCGAGAAGAAATTGCTGCCAAGCTCGGGATACTGCACCTTGACCAGCGCCGCATGCCCGAACCCGCCGATGAAGAAGCAGAGCAGCATGCAAACCGGGGTATTGCCCTCCAGCGAGACATGGCGGTAGTGCTGATAGAGCTGATAAGCCGCCAGCACCAGGGCAATCATGGGAAAGAAGGAGAAGGGCACCGCAGGCTCGGTCAGGGCCGACAAGGAAGCATCGCCACAGATACCAACGAGCAGGGCCAGCAGCAGGGGTTTCTTCGGGATCAGATTCTGGTCATGCATGGAGCTGTCCATCCTGTTGACTTAAGAGAGAGGTTCGCGGCGCTTCTGATTCTGAACTTCGGCGCCCATGGCGATCATGCGTAGCTGGCGTATGGTGCGATCTGACAGGGCCCGACACTCCTCGCTGGTCATGTCGAGCGCATCGGCACCGGCGCTGAAGACGATGGTCACCATGGCCTCGGCCTGGATGTAGGCCTCCTCCCGCGGAGCCCCAGAGGTCGCTTCAAGGTAGTCGGTCAGCTCGGCGATGAAGTGCTGGATCTCCCGTGCCACCGCCTGACGAAATGCAGCCGAGGTACCGGAACGCTCGCGCAGCAGCAGCCGGAAGATATTCGGGTTGTTCTCGACAAATTCCATGAAAGTCTGCACCGAGGTGCTGATGACACTGCCACCACCCGCGATGCGCTGGCGAGCCTGACGCATCAACTGGCGCAGGGTCAGGCCCCCTTCATCCACCAGCGTAAGGCCCAGCTCCTCCATGTCGCGAAAATGGCGATAGAAGGAGGTCGGTGCTATGCCGGCCTCCCGCGCCACTTCCCGCAAACTGAGGTTGGAAAAACTGCGATTGGCGCACAGTTGGCTGAACGCCGCATCGATCAGAGTACGCCGGGTTTTTTCTTTTTGTTGCGCGCGAATACCCACGAAAACAGTCACCTTCAGGTTATCGAGGCCAAATGATAACCCGAAGGCCGAGCCAGGATCAGGTTTGTCTCCTACTTTTTTACCATTGACCCGAATTCTTGCTACATGGAGAATGGCGCACAGCTGTTCGCTGAAAGGAACCGAGTGAGATGGAACGCCCACCTATCATCATGACCAACACCCTGCTGTTTGCCCTCTCCGGGCTGACCGCACTGATCGCCGTGCCCTGGTACGGTATGACCCATGGCTATGACCTCTGGCAGTGGAGCTGCTTTCTGCTGCTGTTCTGTTACAGCGGCATCTCCATCACAGCCGGTTATCACCGCCTCTGGTCGCACAAGGCCTACAAGGCCCACCGGATCCTGCAGTGGATCTTCGCCATCGGCGGCGCCCTCGCCCTGCAGAACTCGGCACTGCACTGGTCTTCCGATCATCGCCGTCACCATCGCCATGTGGATGACAACCTGAAGGATCCCTACAGCGCGGGTCGCGGCTTCTGGTATTCCCACATTGGCTGGATGCTGCGCGAGTACCAACGCGAGATCTATAACGATTACAGCAACGTGCGGGATCTGCAGAACAACCCCATAGTTGCCTTCCAACACAAGCACTATCTGGCGCTGACCCTGGCCACCAATCTGGGCATTCCACTGCTGCTGGGGCTTGTCCACGGCGATCTGCTCGGCATGCTGCTGCTGGCAGGGGTGCTGCGCATGGTGATGACCCATCACACCACCTTCTTCATCAACTCCCTGGCCCACATCTGGGGCAGTCAGCCATTTACTGACCGCAACACGGCACGGGACAACGGCATCCTGGCCTTCTTCACCTTCGGCGAGGGTTATCACAACTTCCACCACCTGTTCGAGAACGACTACCGTAACGGCATCCGCTGGTGGCAGTTCGATCCCACCAAGTGGCTGATCCGCAGCGCCTCCTGGTGCGGGCTAGCCCGGGATCTGAGGTCCTGCCCGGAAGAGCGGATCGAACAGGCAAGACTTGAGATGCAACTCAAGCGCGCGCAGGCCAAATTGCGCAAACGCGAAGACAGGGAGCTGTGGCAGGCATTGTTGCAGGAGGAGTACGACAAACTGAGCCAGCAGTTGCAGCTCTACTATGCCAGCCGCAAATCCCTGCTGGAACAGCGCAAACGCAAGGCGCTGGCCCGCTACGACAAGCTGAAACTGCAACTTGAATATCGCAACCTGCACGACGGCTTCGTTGCCAGCAAGCGCAACTGGAGTCGGTTGCTGGCGGGCATCGCCTGAGTTACAGGCCCCGCCACAGCACACAGAGACCGCCAACCGGCGGTCTTTTTATGGGCACAAACTTGGGGTCTGGCCATAAAAAATGGGGTGACATTTCCATGTCACCCCCTCGCAAATAGCATGTTCCATATTGGAGTCCGGTCCTGCCGGGTTCTGCCCTGTTTCTTGAGTTTCCGCTACCCATCCGAATCAGGTGCCTGCTGGAGCGATCCAACTGGCGGTTCCCTTCACGACCTTTTTCCACACGATGGACGAGCCGCCGTGTTTGTCCTTGCGATTGAAATATTACGCACTTAAATAAAATAAAAAACCGTTTTATTCAGTCTGCCATGCAAGCGACAGTGCGCTACCAGGATTCCTACACAAGAACAATCTGATTAAAAACAATACGATAAAATAGAATATCGCCTTTGGATGGCAAACGTTATCCTCTAAGGCGCACAAGGCTTTACGAGATCTCGCACACGCTCACAACCAGCGCTGCAAGGGCAACCAGTCACTCATTTTCGCCAACAGCCGGCGCAGGGTTGAGTGAGGCGCAGCCACTGAATGAGCAGACAGCTGCTGCCAGTGCGTCAGCCACTGCTGCAGCTCGGCGCAGAGCGCTGGGCACTCGAGATGCAACATCAATTCGGTGTTGAGCATCAGGGATCGAGGATCCAGATTGAAGCTGCCAAGCAGCGCCTCCCCGTCCCCGATCAGGATCAACTTGGCATGCAGGCTGAGGGTATCCCCCTCCAGCTCGGACAGCGCTATCCCCTGCCGGATCATCCAGGGACGATGACGCCGGTAAGCACCATACACCAGGGGTACATCCGTACTGGCCAGGGAGTTGGTGAGGATCTCGATATTCACCCCAGCCTGGCGCTGCTGCCTGAGCCGACGGCGCAACCCTCGGGTCAGGATCAGGTAAGGACTCACCAACTTCAGGGAGCCCGCGTTGTCAGCCAGCTTGCGCCAGAGCAGGGGCGCCGTGGTCGGTCGCGACACCAGCCCCTTGCCGGGTCGGTCGAACCACACCTCGGCCCGCCCCTGATGCCAGGTCAGGGAGACGGGATCGGCTTCGAACAGACTGGCAGGCAGGTCGTAGACTGCGGCAACGTGCGGATCTGTCATTGTGAGCAGGAAGTCGTTCACCACTGTCACCTCGGCCCGCTGCAGGGGACGGCGCAACAGGCGGCGGATCGGGTGACTCCAGCGGCTGCGCCAGAATTGGTCGAAGCCCTGTTCTGCCTGCTGACAGACAGGGCCGCGGCAGGCGAGGTCCAGATCAACGAATCGGGGTGTACCGCCCAGCCCGAAGTAGCGGTCACCAATGTTGCGGCCACCGATCACTGCCTGGCTGCCATCCACCAGCAGCAACTTGTTGTGCATGCGGTGATTGATGCGGCGAAAGCTGAGCAGCCCCTCCAGCAGCAGGGTCAGCGGACGCCAGCCCCGCAACCAGAACGGATTGAACAGCCGTACTTCTATGCCGGGCTGACGCGCGACTATCTCCAGAAAACGGTTGTCACCGGCATAAAGGTCGTCAATGAGCAGCTGTACCCGCACCCCGCGCCGGGCTGCGTGCAGCAACTCGGACAGCAACAGCTTGCCGCTGCTGTCCTCTTCCCAGCTGTAGTACTGGGCCTGGATCCGGCTGCGGGCGTTACGGATCAGCTGGCAACGCACCTTGAGTGCCAGTTCGGGCTGGTCGATCAGTGCAAACTCACCCGGGATCATTGCGTCATCTGCTTGTCATGGAGGAATGGCATAACGCTGGCTACAGGCCTCGTTGGAATGTGGATAAAGGAATTTACCATGGAACTCAGTGATCGCCCTGCCATCAGCTATCGACCGCAAGCAAGCCAGCCGGATCCCTCCCCGACCGGTCAGCTGACACCCTGGTATCTGCAACACAGGGATCAGGGCTGGGAACCCTTTTCTTCTCCCGAGCAGCCCCACTGAAGATCCCCCTGACCGGTGGGGTGATCAGGGCTGGGCCGCCTCTATGGCGGCCGCCTTGCCCTCCAGTTGTGGCAGGCTGAAACGATAGGCCACATAGTACTTGTAGATGGTGCTGACGTAGTTGATGGGGCCCTGCCCCACCTCGTTGGCCACCAGCTGCTCCACGTTGCCAAACCAGACGTTGGGATCCAGCCCGGCGGCTTGCGCCTTGGCCCTGAGTGCCTGTACCCGGTTCGGTCCGGCATTATAGGCAGCCAGTGCAAACAGGTGGCGATTGAGCTGATCCAGCGCAGGATCGTTGAAATAGGTGTCCAGGATCAGCCGCAGATAGCGGCAAGCCGCCTCTACATTGCCCTCCAGACTGGCTAACCTGGCGCCACGTATGCCCACCTCGCTGCCGGTACTCGGCAACAGCTGCATGATCCCCACGGCCCCACGTACCGAGCGCGCGCCGGTATTGAGCCCAGACTCCTTGTAGGCCAGTGCCGCCAGCATCAGCCAGTCCAGTTGATACTTGTCGGCATACTGCTCAAGCACCTTGCGGATGGTCGAGAGCCGCCCCATGGGATCGGGTGCCAGAATATTGCTCATCTGGTCGCTGCGCACCAGCAGCTGGCGCAATGTCATGTCGTTGTAGAGGGAGTGCTTGCCCGTATCGACCAGGTAACCGTTGACCGCCTTGAGCAGCTCGGGGCTGTTTTTACGCAGGGCCCAGGCACTGCGGCCATTATCCCGCAGCGGGATCAGCTTGTGGGCCCTGAGGCCGCTGATCATCCCAAGCCAGATGCGCCCCTTGAAGCTGTCAGTCACTGTGAGGGGGATAATACCTGCCGCCACCATCTCCAGCAGATCCACATCCTGCAGGTATTCGGGGACCGTCTCGATATAGATGGGGGGAAGCCCCAGCTCTCGAAACAGCCAGTTGAGCTGGCGCAGACTCTCGTAATAACTGGAGCTGGCCCGCACCCAGACGCGCCGGCCGGAAAGCTGGGTGATACGGTTGAACGTCGGCAGAGCCTGCTGACTCACGATCCACTCTTCGATGGGGGTGATCACCGGATTGGAGAAGGCCACCTGCTCACGCCGGGTCGGGGTCACCGTCATGTTGGCCGCCACCAGATCGCCACGCCCCTCGGTGAGGTAGTCCAGCAGCTTGTCCTGGCGCACCGGTATGTAGATGATCTTGAGCTTGATCTGCTCCCTGGCGAGGTAGGTCTGGTTCAGCCAGCGCTCGAAACCCTGCAGCTGATTGACCAGAATGCCGTGCTGGGCGCCTTTATCGAGAAAAAAGAAACCCCGCTCATAGACCACCAGGGCCCTGAGTTCTTTCTTTTGCAGTATATGTTCGAGATCCCCGGGTTGGGGCAAGCGCTGTGGCTTGAGGTCCGCCGCCAGCAGAGGAAGACACCAGAGGGCCAGCAGGCCCCAGATCCATCGCTGCATCATGATGTAATCGCCTTCTGTGGACCAGGTAGCACCGGATTGTTGGTCAGCAGGATAAGTCGTTATAGAAGGTGGGATTTACGGCAGAGATCTCGCCGCGTCATCATGTGTACGCCTTCTGTTGGCCGACTCCCGCCGGGCAAACCGTCTGTGGGATAACTAACTATAGAACGCAGACCCACAGCAGAAGGGTCAACACGGCAGGCGAACCCGCCGTGTCATTACCGGGCTCAGATAGAGCGGGCGCGCAGCTCGAAAATCAGCTTTTCGGCGGTGCAGGTGAATTGCAACCGGGCCTTCAGGATCACGCCGCTGGCACCCTGGCTCAGCTCGCTGCTGATCATGGCTTCGGCAGTCACCTGCTTGGCCAGCGCTTCATAGGCCGCCAGCTTGGCGCGGGCATCAGCTTCTGTTGCAGCTTCGATCACCAGCTCCATCAGATCGTCACCTTCACCAATGATGGTGCCGATCTCGGCAAAACAGCCGCAGCTGTCGCATGTTTCGTTCAATTCAACTTTCTCGTCTACAGACATACTTCCACTCCTACTTATTTCGGATGATTGGCATCGTCACGCAAGGCGTTACGAAAATCCCTGATGGCGGTGCCCAGATCCTCACCGGCGCCGGCCAGGCGTTTGCTGCCAAACACCACGAGCACCACCACGAGCAGGATCAACAAATGCCAGATATGAATTCCACCGAGTCCCATCGGGATACTCCTGACTGATAGATACGCTTTGTTTGTATCAAAAGAAGGCGCAAGGATTGTTGGGCAAAATCAAGACAGGTGCAAGTTTGCAAATAAATCACCAAAAAAATACGGCGACCCAGGGTCGCCGTATGAATTGATGCTACTTGTCCCCTCAACCGCTACATCCTGTACCAGCCGCCATGAAGGCGAGAGACGAACCGAGCATAGGGTCGCCAAGATATGAAAACAAATGGTATAAATTCATCTAAGAATTGAAAGGGATTCATATCATGTTGTTGGAACAGCTGGGGCGTATCGACCTCAATCTATTGATTATCCTGCAAGTTTTACTGGAAGAGCGGAATGGTAGCCGGGCCGCCCGTCGCCTGCATCTGAGCCAGTCTGCCGTCAGCAAGGCCCTGGGGCGCCTGCGGGAAACCTTCGATGATCCCCTGTTCGTGCGCTCCGCCTACGGGCTGGAACCCACGGCCCGCGCTCTGGTGCTGCAACAGCAACTGCAACCCATACTGCTGTCCCTGGACAACCTGATCCAGCCGCCGGATTTCGATCCGGCCAGCACAGAGCGGGAGTTTGTGATCGCCAGCATGGACAGCGCCTTCACCCTGTTTGCCCCGCTCTATTTGAGCGAGCTGAAACGGCAGGCACCGGGAATACGGCTGCGCTACGAAGAGTGGACCGAGAACAGCCTGACCGAGATGAGCCAGGGCCAGGTGGATATTGCCTTCACGGTGCGGGAGAACTGCATCAGCTCGGATTTTCGGCTCGATACCCTGCCCAACGCCATTTGCCAACGGCTGCTCGCCATCGATGATCTCACCTGTCTGGTGCAGCACGATCACCCTGCCCTGCACGAACCCGAATGGAACCTCGCCCGCTACCTGGCCTATCCCCATGTGCAGACCTATTGCGAGGGACGGGATCGCTGGATGCTGGATCACAAGCTGGCGGGGATGGATCTCTACCGCCGGATAGAGGCAACCGTGCCCTCGTTCGAGGCCGCGCTGCGGATGGGCATGCACTCGGACATGATAGTGACCCTATCCAGACTCTATGCACGCCATGCCACCCAGGTCTATCCGCTGGTGCCGCTGCCGCTGCCCATTGCACTCGACAGCATCTCCCACCTGCTCATCTGGCATCAACGCCACGAAGAAGACCCGGGCCACCGCTGGCTGCGGGAAACACTGCTCGCCCTCATCATGAGCAAGCTGGAACCCTCGGCAACCGAGCCGTCCTGACTATCAGCGCCGAGCAAGAGAACGCCCGGCCTTCCTCATCATGAGTGAGCCGGATACCGCTGCCAACGACTGGCCTGATTATCTGTGTTGGCAAGGGGAGAGCCTGACCGTCAACCCTGACCCGTTACCGCCAGATAGTGGTGCACGCCGTCCAGCAGCATCTGCACCGCAATCATTACCAGCAGCATGCCCATCAGCCGCTCCACGGCTGTGAGTCCTCGCTCACCCAGCAGCTTGTTGAATACCTCGTAGAACATCAGGATTACTGCGCTGGCACCCCAGGCCATCAGCAGGGCCAGCGACCAATCCGTCATCCGGGTCGGCTCCTGGTTTGCCAGCAACAACAGGGAGGCAAGAATGGAAGGACCGGCAATCATGGGGATGGCCATGGGCACCAGGAAGGGTTCCTCGCCCGCCGCCAGCCCGGTCACCCCACCCTCGCTCGGGAAGATCATCTTGATGGCGATGAGAAACAAGATGATGCCCCCTGCGATACTCACCGCTTCCTGGCGCAAATTGAGGAAATTGAGGATCTGCTGACCGGCAAACAGGAAGGCCATCATGATGGCCAGCGAAAACAACAGCTCCCGCATCATCACCTTGCGCCGTCGCTTGGGATCGATATGACGCAGGATCGACAGGAAGACCGGCAGGTTACCCAGCGGATCCATGATCAGAAACAACATGACGGCAGCGGAGAAAGTGTCCATACGATTCCAGGGCAATGCCCGGGCCAAGCCTTCGGCAGAGAAAAACAGGAGGAAATACTAACAAAGGGACAGAGATTCGGCGAGCACCAAGGACGTGCCCGCCGTGAAGGTCAACCGTGGTTGCAGATCTTGTCGGCGTGGGTCTGGAAACCCTGCGCTGATTCGATGAACTTGCCGCGCTGTGCCAGGAAGGCGATCAGCGCCTCGGCATCCATCTCACTCGCGCTGCAGGTATGAAAACGGGCATCGGCACCGAAGTGCTCATCGATCGCCTGCTTGAGGTTGGCACGGGTAAATTGCCCCCCTTGTGCCAGCATCATCTCCATCACCTCGTGACCGTGTACCGATTGAGTCATAGCAAACCTCATTAATAAACATATTTAATGCCTATTAAATCCTGCGCCGAAGGGAGTGACCTTGATATAGGCCAATAAATTGCCGATTTCCCTCATAGCACGCTGGTCGTGAGTACCGCTTTGTCGATAATGTGGCAACCTGACAAGGGGATGGCTACACTAACGCCCCTTTTTGCCATCGCAGACAGAATATAAGGACATTGGCGTCATGCTGTTCCATGGATTGGCTTTCAAGCCCTGGCGGATCTGGACCCGCCGTCCCCTCTGGTTGAAGACCCTGATCGGCATGTTGACGGGGATCGGGCTGGGACTCGGCTTCAGTGAACAGGCGTTGCAGCTCAAGCCCCTTGGCGTCCTGTTCGTCAACACCATACAGATGCTGATGGTGCCGCTCATCTTCTGTTCTGTCATCGCCGGCCTCACCTCCCTGCTCAAGGGCAAGAGCCTGGATCGGATCGGCAGCAAGGCCATAGGCCTCTATCTCTTTTCCACCGCCATCGCCATCTGCATCGGTCTGATGATGGGCTGGCTGCTGGAACCCGGCATGGGCGCCAACATGGGGCCCTATGAGCGGGTCGGCATGGCGGAACAGCCAACCCTGGCCAGCGTGCTGAGCCATCTGGTACCACGCAACCCTGTGCAGGCCATGGTGGATGGCAAGATACTGCAGGTGATCGTTTTTGCGGTCGCACTCGCCCTCGCCCTCAACGCCACAGGCCGACGCGGTCGCCCCGCCATCCTCTTCTTTACCTCGCTGGCAGAGGGCATGTTCAAGCTGACCCAGATGGTCATGGCACTGGCGCCCTACGGTGTCTGCGCCCTGATGGCCTGGATGACGGGCAAATACGGGGTGAGTCTGCTATTGCCGCTGCTCAAGGTGATCGGCGCCGTCTATCTCGGCTGCCTGCTCCATGTGCTTGGCGTCTATAGCAGCCTGCTCATCCTGCTGGCGCGGCTCAATCCGCTGCACTACTTCAAGAGCATCGTCGATGCCCAGGCTGTGGCCTTCACCAGCAGCTCCAGCAGCAGCACACTGCCCATCAGTCTGGCCTGCGCCGAGAAGCGGCTCGGGGTCTCACCCGCCATCACCGCCAAGGTGCTGCCCATCGGCGCCACCATCAATATGGACGGCACCGCCCTCTACCAGGGAGTCACAGCCCTGTTCGTGGCCCAGGCATTTGGCGTGGATCTGCACATGGTGGATTACCTGACCATCATCAGCATCGCCACCCTGGCCAGTATCGGTACCGCAGGCACACCGGGCACAGGGCTCATGTTGCTGACCCTGACGCTCACTGCGGTAGGGTTGCCGCTGGAAGGGGTAGCCCTCATCGCCGGGATCGACAGAATCCTCGACATGGCGCGTACCACGGTCAACGTGTCCGGCGATATTCTGGTGTCAGTGCTGATTGCTCGCAGCGAGAAGGAACTGGATCTGGCGACCTATCACGACGCCAGCGCAGGAGATGATATCGACTTCACCCTGCGCTGAGGCAGGGTGAGGGATTAACTATCGTGGGGATCGTGATGACAGCGCCAGCAGACCTCAAAGTTGGCGCCGTTTTCCTCCCCGCACTGACCGCAGAGCCAGCCATTGCCCTGGCGCTGCTGATAACGTTCGATGACCCGTCCTGCCTTGCTGCGATCCTGCTCGCGCACCATCAGGGTCACCTGCAATAGATCCACCGGCAGCTCGCCCAGCGCCCCCGACAGGGCCTCGCCGTTGAGTCGCACCAGTACCCCTTCCACTTCCAGCGCCCCTTTCAGGGCATGGGCCTCCAGCGAATGGGAAGCCCGATAAAGATTGATCCATTGATCCATGCCTTCCCCCTGCAACCGCTTGTTGATGCCATATCTAGCTGTGATCTCTCTGTAGGTTGTTCACTCGGGGCATTCCCGGAAAACTGGAGGCGCCAACCAAACCAATCATCCGAGGTGCCCCAGTGAACAACCATAAAAATGCCCGATTAACCGTCTTTGGTCGACAGCTTCTTGTCCAACGTATCATTGAGCAGGGCCTGCGCGTTGAAGAGGCCGCTCACGCTGCCGGCGTCAGTACCCGCACCGCTTACAAGTGGCTCACTCGATATCGCCAGGAGGGGCCTGATGGCTTGTACAATCGCTCTTCTCAACCTGCATCCTGCCCTCATGCCATTGATGACCTGCGCCAACAGCGGATTATCGAACTGCGCAAACAGCGACAAACCTATCGGCACATCAGCCAATCTCTGGGCATAGGGCACAGTACTGTCGCCCGTATCCTGCAACGAAGGGGACTGAATCGACTGGCTAATCTGGAACCTGCCCCTCCAGTACAACGCTATGAACATGAGAAACCGGGTGACTTGCTGCATCTGGACATCAAAAAGTTGGGGCGCTTCCGTCGTCCCGGCCATCGGGTGACTGGTGACCGCCGCCAGGATTCCCGTGGCGCTGGATGGGAGTATGCGCATGTGGCGATTGATGACCATTCCCGTGTGGCCTTCAGCGCCCTGCTGCCTGATGAAACGGGACGCAGTGCCTGCCTGGCGCTGTTACAGGCACTTCGCTACTACGCCGGGCTCGGCATTCGCTTCCGTCGGCTACTCACTGACAATGGCGCCTGTTATCGGTCGAAACGCTTCCAGAAGCTGTGTCGTCGCTTGGGACTCAAGCACCTGCGCACCAAACCTTACACACCCCAAACCAATGGCAAAGCAGAGCGCTTCATTCAGACAGCGCTGCGTGAATGGGCGTATGCACGGAGCTATGACTCGTCAGCGCAACGGGCAGAACACCTGCAACCGTGGCTGCATGAGTACAACTGGCATCGTCCTCATGCAAGTCTGGGCTACCAGCCCCCCATCAGCCGTCTTCAATCTGTGAACAACCTGGTGGGTTTACACAGCTAGCTGGCACCATGCCCCTCTTCCATCCTCGGGATCGAACCTGGATCCCATGATCCACTCTTCCCCGTCCCCTGACCTGCCTGTCACAGCAAGTTGTCTATCCCGTAATCAGCCCCCTGCGCCACCATAAAATCGATAAAGGTCCGCAACTTGCGCGGCATCAGCCGCCGCTCCGGGAACAACAGATAAATCGGCACCTTGGGCTGCTGCCACTCGGGCAGCAGGGGCACCAGGGCGCCGCTGGCAAGCTCCTCATGGCAAAGCATGGCGGGCAGGGAGGCGAGCCCGAGCCCCGCCTTCGCTGCCTCTCTGGCACAGGTTATATTATTAACCCTAAAGCGGGAGGGAGGGTCAACCAGCACCTCTCTTCCATCCAGCTCGAAGCACCAGTGCGAAGCCAGAAACCCGCTGCTCACCGCCACCCTTTCATGGCGCACCAGATCCTCGGGATGAGTGATGGCCGGACTGCGGGCCAGATAATCCGGGCTGGCACACAGCAGTCGCTCAGTGCTCCACAGCCGCCGCGCCGCCAGGTTGGAATCACTCATGTCGCCGATGCGCACTATGGCGTCCAGCCCCTCATTGATGGGATCCACTATGCGATTGGTCAGCTCCAGCTCCACCTGCAGCCCCGGATAAACTTGCAGAAATTTGGCCACCAGCCGACCCACCACCAGCTGCCCCGTCTCGATGGGTACCGCCAGCTTGAGAATGCCGGTCACCTCCTGCTGGCTGGCGCTCACCATCAGCTCGGCCTGAGCCAGCTCATCCACTGCCTTGCTGCAGCGCAGATAGTATTGCTCACCGGCCTCGGTCAGGGTGAGCTGACGGGTTGAGCGGTAAAGCAGTCGTACGCCGAGGCGCTGCTCCAGCTCGGCGATGCGGCGACTCACGGTCGCCTTGGTCATGCCCAGATCCTGGGCTGCTCCAGTAAAGGAACCCTTGTCGACGATCCGCACCAGGATCAAGGCAGCGTTCAGATCCATTGTTGCACCAGTGAAACTGTATATCTCATTAATGGATACTAATCGAAACAGTTGGCCAGTGTTAGCCTGCGCTCCTTAAGTTCAGGAATCCCCAAAATGAGCCAACACAAGAAAATCCCCCTGCTGGCCGCCATGGTGCTGGCCCTGCTCGGCCTGCTGTTCGCCGGTTACTGGTATCTGCATGGCCGCTATTTCGAGAGTACCGACAACGCCTACCTGCAGAGCGAAGTGACCGGGATCGGATCCAAGCTGCCCGGCTACATCAGTGAGGTGCTGGTCACCGACAACCAGGCAGTGAAGGCCGGTCAGCTGATCGCCCGACTGGACGATCGGGAGTACAAGACCAGGGTGGCCGAGGCCGAGGCCGACCTGCACCTCAATCAGGCAACCGCCGAGAATCTGGCCGCGACCCGGACCCAGCAACTGAGCCTGATCCGTCAGGCCGAGGCCAAGGTCGCCTCCGCCAATGCCGAGCAGGTGCGCGCCAGACAACAGGTGCAAAGGGTCAGCCAGCTCAACCAGCGCCATTACAGCTCGCAAGACAGCCTGGATGAAGTGCGGGCCGGATTGCAGGTCAATCAGGCGCAGGAACAGGAAGCCAGGGCCGCCCTGCAAGCCGCCCGTGAACGTCTGTTGGTGCTGGATGCCGAGGCCAAGCAGAATCAGGCCAGGCTGGCATTGAGCGAGGCGCAGCTGGAACAGGCCAGACTGGAGCTGAGCTATACCGAGCTGCGGGCACCGGCTGACGGCATCATTGGCAAGCGCAGCCTGCGGGCAGGGCTCTACGTTCAGTCCGGCATGCAGGTCGCCAGTCTGGTGCCGCTGCAACAAGTGTGGGTCGAGGCCAATTTCAAGGAGACCCAGCTGCACCATATGCAACCGGGCCAGAAGGTCAAAGTGATCCTTGACGCCTATCCGGATCAACCGGTCGAGGGGATCATCGACAGCCTGGCCCCCGCCACCGGCGCCAGATTCGCCCTGTTGCCACCGGAGAATGCCACCGGCAACTTCACCAAGATAGTGCAGCGGGTACCGGTCAAGATCCGCATCCCCGAGCCGGGTGCCCTGGCAGGCAAGCTGCTGCCGGGCCTCTCCACCGAGGTGATAGTGGATACCCGTGCCCCTGCCGCCCTGGTGGCAGCCAACTGATGGAACCCATTCCACGTCGCAACTGGATCGCCGTCATGGGGGGCCTCATTGGCGCCTTCATGGCCATCCTCGACATCCAGATCACCAACGCCTCTCTGAAGGATATTCAGGGTGCCCTGTCGGCCACCCTGAGCGAGAGCTCCTGGATATCCACCTCCTATCTGGTGGCGGAGATGATCGCCATCCCCCTGAGCGGCTGGCTGAGTCGGGGTCTGAGCGTGCGTCGTTACCTGTTGTGGACCACGGGGGCCTTTATCGTCGCCTCCGTGCTCTGCTCGTTCAGCTGGAACCTCACCAGCATGATCGTCTTCCGGGCGCTGCAGGGTTTCACCGGCGGGGCGCTCATTCCCATGGCCTTCTCCCTCATCGTCAGCCTGCTGCCACTGCACAAGCGAGCGACCGGCATGGCACTGTTCGGCCTCTGTGCCACCTTCGCTCCCGCCATAGGCCCGACTTTGGGCGGCTGGCTGACGGAGCAGCTCTCCTGGCACTACATCTTCTACCTGAACGTGCCACCGGGACTGCTGGTGATGGCCATGCTGGCCCATGGGCTGGACAAGAAGCCGGTGGACTGGACCGTGATCAAGCAGGTGGATCTCATCGGCATCATCACAATGGCGATGGGACTGGGTCTGCTGGAAGTGGTGCTGGAAGAGGGCAACAGAGAGGACTGGTTTGGCTCGAGCTTCATAGTGCGGCTCACCGTCATCTCTGTGGTGGCCCTGGTGTTCTTCGTCATCAGCCAGCTGCTCAGACGCCATCCGCTGGTCAACCTGCGGCTGCTGCACAACCCGCGCTTCGCGCTGGCCTGCTTCGCCTATCTGGTGCTCGGCATGGCGCTGATGGGCTCCATCTATGTGCTGCCGCTCTACATGGCGCAGATCCACAACTACAACGCGCTGGAAATCGGTGAGGTGCTGATGTGGATGGGGCTGCCCCAACTGCTGGTGTTGCCGCTGGTGCCCAAGCTGACCCACAAGATAGACCCGCGCTATCTGGTGAGCTTCGGTTTTCTGGTATTTGCCATCAGCTGCTTCATGAACATGAACATGAGTGCCGACTACGCCGGTCCCCAGCTTATCCAGTCGCTGATAGTGCGGGCCCTGGGTCAACCCTTCATCATGGTGCCGCTCTCTCTGGTGGCGACAGCCAGCCTGAGTCACGACGAGATCCCCTCCTCCTCGACCCTGCTCAACGTGCTGCGCAACCTGGGGGGTGCCTTTGGCATCGCCATCATAGCGACCCTGATCGACAACGACACCCGCGTCCATGTCAGCCAGATCAGCAGCACGCTGGCCGCCAGCAGCATAGAGGGGCAAAGCTACCTGCTGCAGCTGGCCCGGAGCATGATGGCGCAGGGCTCGGGTCCCGAGCTGGCCCAACAGCAGGCCCAGGCCATGCTGTCGAACACCATCAGCCGCGAGGCTGCCATCATGGCTTACAACCAGGTGTTCTACGTGATGGGGATCTTCCTGCTCATCGCCAGCGCCCTGATGCTGCTGCTCAAGCAGCCAGCCCCCAGAGCGGCCGATGCCGAACCGCTCGAGGCATAGCCAAGGCGTAAAAACAGACACAAAGAATGGGCCAACAGGCCCATTTTTCTTGCCGGTGATCAGCTGCAAGTGACGAAAGAGACCCGCACCTCTTCACCCCGCCAGGGAGGCGGCGATCAGAAACTGGGCCGCGAAGTAGCTGCTCATGATCCAGGCCGTGGCATGAGGAAAGGGACGCCGGAATCTGTCCAGCGCCAGCATGCTGTCGGAAAAGAGGAACATCAGTGCCCCCACCAGGGCGGCGGCACTGCCCGCAGTCAAGGAGGCGTGCCAGGCACCGGCGGCCACCCAGGCCATGCCGATGATCACCAGCATGTAGCAGAAGACGGGGATCTTCATCTCCCCCAACCGGCCCCACAGCAGGCCGAATACCATTCCAGCCACCAGCAGCAGCAAGAGACCATCCACCAGGTTCAACACTAGGGGTCCCTGGGCAAAGCCGACTATGTAGCAGAGGTGTGCGACAAAAAACGCCGCCAGGCCCTGAATGAAGCGATCCCTTGGCAACATCAGCAGCACGTCCCCGGCCAGCGACAGGCAGAGCCCGAGCAGGATCCAAGCGTGTGAGCCGTCATGGTCATCGCTCTGATAGCCAAACGCCAGCGCTATGATGAACAACATGGTTAGCGGCTTGCTGATATAGAACTGACGGGAGTCTGAGCCGTAGGCCGCACGAATGTGCCACCAGCCCGATGCGATGATCAAGAAACTCAATAACATGCCCTGCTCCTCACGTGTTGCTCGCAGTCATACGGCAACATCTTCTGACTGGCAGCAGAGTAGCAAATTCCCTCGGCCAGTGGCAGGGGAGCTCAGCAAATGAGCAGTCTACGCCTAAAGTCTAATTGCCCGCCGGCCCTGGTCAGGGCATAAGGAAGGGTCTGGAGGATCACCATGGAAGACGAAATGAAAAACTATCTGCCCGCTATCGATATCATGATGTGCCATCTGGGGATCAGCTTCGAGCAGGCCTGCGAACAGCTTGGACTCAGTCCGCAAGAACAGCAGGCGCTGGATCAGTTGCAACAGCAGGCTCAGTCAAACTAGCCCGCCCTCACGATGTGCCGTCTGGGGCTAGCATGCGAGCTGCCGGGCCTCAGTCCACTGGCACAACAGACCCAGAGCCTGCTGCAGGAACAGGCTCCGCAAGAATAATCCCCGATTGGGAAAATAAAAACGGCGCCTTGATGGCGCCGTTTTTATTGGCATTTTTTATTGGCGAACCGCACGTCGCCGTTGCAGCCAGACGATCAGCCCGAACAGCAGGAAGCCCGGGAACCACATCAGCTCTTTACGCCAGCGCTCGGTAGGCGCCTTGACGGAGAGGATCTCCTGGTCAAACTCAAGCCCCATGGTGGCAGCCGGGCTACCAAAGGCCACGCTGTCGATCAGGGTCTTGCCATCCTGCTCATAGATCGTCAGACCCAGGTTCGCCAACCGCTCGTCGCCATTTGCACCATCCGGCACTGCGACCAGCAGGGTGGATTGACGGGGCTTGCCTACCATATCCTCACCCTTGAGCCGCAACCTTAATGTGCTCTGCGCTTCTACCTCCCCCATGGTCTGGGCAAGCTGTGCTGGCGGTGTACTGCGATAAGGATCGTGCACCATGTCCATCCAGAACCCCGGACGGAACAGGGTGAAAGCCACCAGCAGCAGCAAGATGCTCTCGTACCAGCGGTTCTTCACCAGGAACCAGCCCTGGGTCGCGGCGGCGAAGATCAGCATGGCAATGGTCGCCACCACGAAGATCAGCACGCCGTGGGCGAAGTCCACGTCGATCAGCAGCAGATCCGTGTTGAAGATGAACAGGAAGGGCAGTGCCGCGGTGCGCAGACTGTAGTAGAAAGCCGTGATACCGGTTTTGATGGGATCGCCCTTGGAAACGGCAGCCGCTGCAAACGAGGCCAGACCCACAGGTGGCGTCACGTCCGCCATGATGCCGAAGTAGAACACGAACAGATGCACGGCTATGAGCGGCACTATCAGGCCGTTCTGCTGGCCAAGCGTCACCACCACCGGCGCCAGCAAGCTGGATACCACTATGTAGTTGGCGGTGGTGGGCAACCCCATGCCGAGGATCAGGCTCAGCAGGGCGGTGAGCAGCAGCATCAGCAGCAGGTTGCCCATGGAGAGGAACTCCACCAGATCCGCCAGCACCAGGCCAACCCCGGTCTGGGAGACGGCACCGACTATGATCCCCGCCGTGGCGGTGGCAATGCCGATGCCGATCATGTTGCGGGCACCGGCGACCAGCCCTTCCCGCAGATCCACCATGCCATCGAGCAGCGAGCCGTAGTCATGCTTGCCATCGGTACGCAGCCAGTTGAGCAGCGGCCGCTGGGTCAGCAAAATGATGACCAGCATGACGGTGCCCCAAAAGGCCGACAAACCAGGCGAGAGGCGCTCCACCATCAGACACCACACCAGTACCACCACGGGCAGCAGGAAATGCAGACCGGAGAGCAGCACGGCGCGGGTGTTGGGCAACTTGATCAGCGGCTTGTCGGGATCCTCCGCTGCCAATGGTTCATTGCTGGCCGCTATCTTGAGCAGACCCACATAAGCGGCAGCCAGCAGCAATGAAATCCCTGGCAAGGCATAATCACCCAGCGCGGGCTTGAGCCAACCGAGGCCATAGTAGACTGCCAGCGACAGGCCACTGATGAGGGCCGCGCCGAAGGCAAAGCCGGTCAAACGACGCAGCCAGGGCTTGGGTTGATGGCCGCCGATAGGCTGCATATCGAGCTTGAGCGCTTCCAGATGCACTATGTAGAGCAGCGCTATATAGGAGATGGCGGCCGGCAGGAAGGCATGCTTGATGATATCCACATAAGGGATGCCCACGTACTCCACCATCAGGAAGGCCGCGGCCCCCATCACGGGGGGCATGATCTGGCCGTTGACCGAGGAAGCCACTTCCACCGCCCCCGCCTTCTCGGCACTGAAGCCCACCTTCTTCATCATGGGGATGGTGAAGGTGCCAGTGGTGACCACGTTGGCGATGGACGACCCCGAGATGAGGCCGGTCAGGCCGGAGGCTACGACGGCCGCCTTGGCCGGGCCGCCGCGCAGGTGACCAAGCAGGCTGAAAGCGAGCTGGATAAAGTAGTGACCGGCACCGGCCCGCTCCAGCAGGGCGCCGAACAGCACGAACAGGAACACGAAGCTGGTCGACACGCCGAGCGCTATGCCAAACACCCCTTCGGTGGTGATCCACTGGTGGTTGGCCAGGGCGGTGAAGCTCACGCCGCGGTGAGCCAGCAGACCCGGCATCCAGGGGCCAGCCAGGCTGTATACGAGGAACAGCAGGGCAATGACCGCCAGGGCTGGGCCCAGAGCACGCCGTGCCGCTTCCAGCAGCAAGGGGATGCCGATACAGGCCGTGATCAGATCAGAGGTGGTGAGGCTGCCCGGACGCAGGGCCAGCGCTTCATACATCACAAACAGGTAAGAGGCCGCACCGGCTGCAATCAGCCCCAGCGCCATGTCGCTGAGCGGGACTCTGTCCCGGGGAGAGCGTCGAAATGCCGGAAACACCAGATAGGCCAGCAACAGGGCAAAAGTGAGGTGAATAGCACGGGTTTCGGTGTCATTGAGTACGCCAAAACCCAGCATGAAGGGCAGTGGCGAGGCAATCCAGAGCTGGAACAGGGACCAGACCAGCGCCAGGGCGGTAATGAGCCAGCCCATGATGCCGAGCGGCAGACGAGCGCCCACATCTTGGGCGATCAGTTCCTCGGTAGAGAGTTGTGTATCTTGCATAGGGTTAACTTGTGCCAACGAGTACAACAAAAACGACACCCGCCGCCGCAAACAGCGCAGCCAACGGGTGTCGAGGGAGTGACAAAGGCCCTTGGGCCCTCAATCAGAGCCAGCCGCGCTCTTTGTAGTAGCGAGCAGCCCCTTCATGCAGCGGTGCAGAGAGCCCTACCTTGATCATGTCGGCCTCTTTCAGGTCGGCAAAGGCAGGGTGCAGGCGCTTGAAGCGATCCAGGTTGTCAAAGACAGACTTCACCAGCTGATAGACCACTTCCGGATCGGCCTTGGCGCTGGTGGAGAGCACAGCCTTGCCACCGATGGACGGGGTCGGCTGGTCGCTGCCCTTGTAGAGGCCACCCGGGATCTCGGCCTTGGTGTAGTAGCTCTTCTCTGCCAACAGCTTGTCGATGGCCTCGCCGGTCACCGGCACCAGCACGGCATCCGTGGTGGTGGAAGCTTCCTGGATGGCGCCGTTCGGGTGACCAACGAAGTAGCTCATGGCGTCGATGTTGTTGTCACCCAGTGCAGAAGCCTGCTCCGCCGGTTTCAGCTCGGAAACCAGCGCGAAGTCACCCTTCTTCCAGCCCTTGACCGCCATGATCTCTTCCATGGTGTCACGCTGACCCGAGCCCGGGTTGCCGATGTTGACGCGCTTGCCCTTCAGATCGTCAAAGCTGGCGATCTTGGCATCGCGACGAGCCAGAATGGTGAACACCTCGCTCTGCAGGGAGAAGACGGCACGGATATCATCCATGGCCCCTTCGGTCTGGAAAGGGGGCAGCCCTTTCATCGCCTTGAACTGGTGGTCAGACTGCATGATGCCGAAGTTGAATTCACCGCTGCGGATGCCGTTGACGTTGGCAACACCGCCACCACTGGCGGGCGCGTTGCACTTGATCTGATGATCGGCAGCGCCGCGATTGAGGAAACGACAGATAGACTGGCCTGCCACATAGTAGACGCCAGTCTGGCCGCCGGTGCCTATGGTCACGAAGCGCTCCTGCGCCTGTACCTGGCCGCCAAACGAAACACCGACCAGAGCCGCCGACAGGGCGCACGCCAAGGATAATCCTTTCATGTTTTCCATCCTTTTCATTGATTTATCTCATCCGATTCCCGGATGAATGTACGACAACACCCTGTTCTGCGCTGGGCTTGCCTAACTTGCCTCATGCAATAAAAGGGTTGGGCTGCGATGCCTTTCCCAAAAAATCACCCTCATCCTGCGGTGAGTCAACCGGCTTCGTGCCAGTTGAAGATAATTTGGCCCCTGAGGGGCCAAAGAAAAAGTTATAAGCACTCCGATTAAGCACATTAAGCCAACACAAATCAAACAAAATGGCAAAATCCCGGAATTAAATCTCGAAAACTATGACGCTGATCATTCATTTTCCTACCAAAGATTAATTCCATCTGCTACCTGATGGAAGCAATAAAAAGCGATGACGGATTCTTTTGTAACCCTTGCAGGGCAAGGGCCTGTGTCATCTTGTCTCAGCTGCCGGCTTGGGCCAGATCCAGAATAAACGCGAATTCCAGCGCTATGTCTTCGTACGCCTTGAAGCGACCGGATTTGCCACCGTGGCCAGCATCCATGTCGGTATTCAGCAACAACTTGTTATCATCCGTCTTCATCTCGCGCAGCTTGGCGACCCACTTGGCAGGCTCCCAATACTGTACCTGGGAGTCGTGCAGACCCGTGGTGACCAGCAGATTGGGATAGGCCTGTGCCTTGACCTGATCGTAAGGGCTATAAGCCTTCATGTAGTCGTAGTAACGCTTCTGGTTCGGGTTGCCCCACTCGTCGTACTCCCCCGTGGTGAGGGGGATCGACTCATCCAGCATGGTAGTGACCACATCCACGAACGGTACCTGGGCGACCACGCCGCGATAAAGCTGGGGAGCCTGGTTGATAACGGCCCCCATCAGCAGGCCACCGGCACTGCCGCCCATGGCATAGACCTGATCTTTGGCGCCATACCCTTGCGCAACCAGCCCATCGGTGACGTCGATGAAGTCGTTGAAGGTATTCTGTTTTTTCAGCAGCTTGCCATCTTCATACCAGTGGCGGCCCAGCTCCTCGCCACCCCGGATATGGGCGATGGCATAGACGAAGCCTCTGTCCAGCAGGCTCAGACGTGCGGTGCTGAAGTCGGGATCCATGCTGGCACCGTAAGAGCCGTAGCCGTACACCAGCAGCGGGTTGTGGCCGTTTTTCTTGAACTTGTCCTTGCGATAGACCAGTGACACCGGCACGGACATGCCGTCACGGGCCGTGATCCAGAGTCTCTCACTGGCATACAGTTGTGCTTTGAAGCCCGCCACCGGCTGCTGCTTGAGCAGGGTGCGCTTGCCGCTCGTCATATCCAGCTCATAGGTGGAGGAGGGCGTAGTCATGGAAGAGTAGCCATAGCGCAGGGCGCTGGTATCCGGCTCCGGGTTGTAGGCAAGCCAGGTGACATAGGCGGGATCGTCGAAGGCGATCTCCTTCTCCTCGCCGCTCTGCCAGTTGATCTGGCGCAGCCGGGTCAGGCCCTGGTTGCGCTCCTCAAGTACCAGCCACTCCTTGAACAGGGCATAGCTCTCCAGCAGTACGTCCGGATTGGGAGCTATCACAGATTTCCAGCGATCGACCGGGCTCTCTTTGGTCTCGTACAAGCCGAAGTTCTTGCCGTCCTTGTTGGAACGGACATAGAAGCGGCCGCGGTAGTGATCCAGGCTGTATTCGTGATCCACCTGACGGGGCAAGAACAGACGCGGCGCCTGGGTCGGCACGTTGGCGTCGATGAGACGCGCCTCGCCCGTTGTGGTGCTGGAAAGGGCGATGACGATGAAGTCTTCCGAGGTGGTGGCATAGAGGCTGACGTAGAAGGTGTCGTCTTTTTCCTCATACACCAGGGTGTCTTTCGCCGGATCCGAGCCAAGCTCGTGGCGATAGACCTGATAAGGGAGCAGTGTCTTGGGATGCTTGCGCACGTAGAACACCGTCTTGCTGTCGTTGGCCCATACCAGGTTGCCGGAGGTATTTTCCAACTTGTCGCTGGCCCACTGGCCACTCTCCAGATCGAGGAACTGGATCTGGTACTGACGACGAGAGAGGAAATCTTCCGCCACCGCCAGCCAGCGGTTGTTGCGGCTCACTTCCAGGGCGCCCAGAGCGTAGAACTCGTGCCCTTCGGCGCGCTGGTTGCTGTCGAGCATCACATCGGCGTGCTTCTCCCCGACCCGGGTGCGGGAGTAGATGCCGTACTCCTTGCCCGGCTCATAACGGGTCTGGTAACGGTAGCCATTCTTCACATAGGGCACCGACTCATCCTGCTGGGGAATGCGGGCCACCATCTCTTTGTAGAGTTGATCGCGCAGCGGCTGGGTGGGCTTGAGCATGGCATCGGTATAGGCGTTTTCAGCCTTGAGGTAGGCCAGCACCTCGGGATTCTGGCGCTCGTCATCCCGCAGCCAGTAGTAGTTGTCGACCCGGGCATCCCCGTGTTTTTTGATGGTATGAGGATGTTTGGCGGCCACGGGAGGCTGGATCAGGGGGTCACTTGTGGGCATGGCGGACTCATCATTGGCATATGAACAGGGGACCGCGGCCAGACAAGCCAGCAGCAGAAGCCCTCGGGAAAAGGTGAACATCTCGCATCCTTTGCGCTTTAAAAGGGTTGGCAAACCTGAGCCTTGGCTCCTTGGTGTGGCCAACAATCTGCCCCTTGTCGCCCCCAGTTGCAAGTTATCAGCGCAAAACCCGCCAGAACACGTAAAAGGGCCACTGTCTCGCGACAGTGGCCCTCAAACCTGACCATGAGCGACACGGATTCGCTCAGGTGTGCCTCACATGATGGAGTTATGTCTGCTCATGACCAGTTTGCGTCAGCCGGGATAGCTCGACCAGGTCTTGGTCGCGCCCTCATGACTGATGCTCAGCACCTGATAGGGCTGACCCGGTATATCCATGCCTGGCGCACTCTGGGGCATGCCCGGAATGGTCAGGCCGCGGATCGCCGGTTTTTCCTTGAGCAGCTTCTGCACGTCGGCAGCGGGTACATGTCCCTCCACCACATAGCCATTGACCACACCCGTGTGGCAGGACGCCAGCTGCGGAGTGATGCCGTACTGCTGCTTGATGGGTTCAAGCTGCTCGGTTTCGACGACCTTGACCTCAAAGCCGTTCTCTTCCATGTGCTTGATCCAGGTCTTGCAGCAGCCGCAATACTGGGACTTGTAGACAGTCATCCGCTCCGCAGCCAGGGCGGAGAAGCTGACACTGCCGGCCAGCAGGGCCAGTAACAGGGACTTGTACATGACTCACCTCGGATAAGAAGAAATACCCAAAAAAATGGGGAAACTCGACTCAACCGGGATGACGGGGAGGACGCTCCAGCCGCTCGGGCGGCGCATCCGGCGTATACAGGGAAGGGGACATAAACTCAGGCCTGTCAGGCTCCAGCACGGCCACCGTCAGGCTGTCGCTGGTGAGCACCGTCATGGCGAGCGCCGCTGTAAAGCTGCCACACGGCATGGCCTTCTCCAGGGTTCGCTCGCTCTGGCTGCAATGGGGGGTCAGTGTACAGAGATCGGTCGCCGCCCGGCTGCCAAACGACATCAGCACCATCAGCAGACTCCACAAGGGGAGCCAGCGGCGGGCGCGAGCGAGTTGGCGACGGGTCAGAACCATGACATGACTCATTAAGCAGAAGAGCCCTATGGTAACCTCTGGCCCAGGGGGAGGGTCAAGCCCTCCCCTCTATGGTTCGCGGGATGTAAGTAGTCTGGCGGGGCGCGATTCACCCACGGATCCCCGCGTCCGGCGTAACGGGACCTGATCCCGGAACTGGCGGGCCATGGCACTTCTTGATAACGTCACCGCTCAATGCATCTTCTTTTCGCCAGTACTGGTTTTTGCCAGTACCAGGCTCAGTCTTCAGGTTATGACCCCATGAAACGCATTCTAGTTATCTTTTCACACCCGGCCCTGCAGAGCTCAAGAGCCAACAAGCAGCTGTTGCAGGCTATCGAAGAGCTGGAGGGCGTCACAGTTCATGACCTCTATCAGCACTACCCGGACATGTTCATCAATGTAAAACAGGAACAGGCCCTGCTGTCGGAACACGATATCATCGTCTTTCAACACCCCTTCTACTGGTACTCCTGCCCCGCCATCATGAAGGAGTGGATGGACCTGGTGCTGGAATACGGCTATGCCTACGGTCCCGAGGCCCATGCCCTCAATGGCAAGCAGTGGCTGAGTGCCATCACCACGGGTGGCGCCCCAGAGTCCTATTGCAGCGCAGGCTACAACAGCCGCCCACTGCTCGACTTTTTGCTGCCGTTCCAGCAAACGGCACAACTGTGCGGCATGACCTGGCTGCCCCCGTTCGTGCTCCACTCCTTTCACAAGATCAAGGATCCGGAGGCATTGCGCCGCTGTGGCCAGGATTATCGCCAGCTGTTGTGTGCCCTGCGCGACGAGCAACTGACCCCCGACCAGCTCGCGGGGCAATCTTATCTGCGAGATCTGCTGGAGGTGCTCTCATGAAACACTGTCAGCTATTTGGCCGACCCCATGAGCCTGACCAGACGTTTAAACGGAGGGCGGGCTGATGGGTCACGGATTACTGTTTGATGCGCTTATCTACCTCTCGGCGGCGGTGATCGCCGTGCCGCTGGCCAAACGCTGGGGGCTGGGTTCTGTGCTTGGCTACCTGCTGGCGGGCATCATCATAGGTCCCTTTCTGCTGGGGCTGGTGGGGGAGCAGAAGGATGTGATGCACTTCGCCGAGTTCGGGGTAGTGCTGATGCTGTTTCTGGTCGGGCTGGAGCTGCGCCCTGCCCTCTTGTGGCAGCTGAAGGGGCCCATACTCGGCACTGGCGGCCTGCAGGTGCTGCTCACCACAGGTGCCCTGACTGGCGTGGCATATCTCATCGGACTGCCCTGGCAGCAGGGACTGGCCATCGGCCTCATCCTGGCGCTCTCCTCCACAGCCATAGTGTTGCAGAGCCTGCAGGAGCGCAAACTGATGCAGAGCGAAAGCGGTCGATCCGCCTTTGCGGTGCTGTTGTTTCAGGACATTGCCGTCATTCCCATACTGGCGATCCTGCCGCTGCTCGCCATAGCACCGGTGGCCAGCAATGGCAGTGCGGAGCTGGCTGGCTGGCAACACGGCCTGCTGGTGGTCGCGGCCATCTCCGGCATAGTGCTGGGCGGCCACTACCTGATGCGGCCGGTGTTTCGCGCCATCGCCCAGTCCCACATGCGGGAGATCTTCGTCGCCGCCGCCCTGCTGCTGGTGATCGCCATCGCTGTGCTGATGGAGTCTGTGGGGCTCTCCCCTGCCCTTGGCTCCTTCCTCGCCGGCGTGGTGCTGGCCGACAGCGAATATCGCCACGAACTGGAGGCGGACATAGAGCCGTTCAAGGGCTTGCTGCTCGGCCTCTTCTTCATGTCGGTGGGCGCCGGCATCAACTTCAGCCTGTTTGCCGAACACCCCTTTCTCATCCCGGCGCTGGTGATCGGCCTGATGGCATTGAAATGGCTGGTGCTGATGGCGCTCGGCTTTGTCATTCGTATCTCGCCCAATCAGCGCTGGACCTTCGGGCTGGCGCTGGCACAGGGTGGGGAGTTTGCCTTCGTGCTCTTCTCGTTTGCCTCCCAGAACAAGGTGCTGCCTGGCGACACCATCTCGCTGCTCACCCTGGTGGTGGCCCTCTCCATGGCGCTGACGCCGCTCTTGCTGATCCTCAACGATCGGGTGATCCAGCCCTGGTTCGATTACCGTACCCACAGCGATTCGCCGCAGCACGAGCAACCTGAATTGGTGGAGCACCCCGTCATCATCGCCGGCTTCGGCCGCTTCGGCCAGATAGTGGGGCGCCTGCTGCACGGCCACGGCATAGGCACAACCATACTGGAGCAGGACGCCAGTCAGATAGAGATGCTGCGCAGGTACGGCTATCAGGTGTTCTACGGCGACGCCAGCCGGCTCGATCTGCTGCATGCCGCCGGCGCCCACAAGGCAAAACTGCTGGTACTCTCCATCAATGACCCGGCCACCTCGCTTGAGGTGATTGAAATGGTGAAGAAACACTTCCCGCACCTTAAGATACTGGCGCGTGCCCAAGACAGACCCCATGCTCACGAGATCCTGCGCCACGGCGTGGACAGCGTGCATCGGGAAACCCTGGGTTCCGCTGTGGATCTGGGGGTGGAAGCGCTGACCCAGCTGGGATTTCGAGCCAACCAGGCCTGGCGGGCGGGACAGACCTTCAAACAACACGACAACTGGTTGCTGCGGGAGCAGGCCAATTACCTGGACGACGAACACACCTACATCAACAAGAGCCTGCAATACAGGGACATCCTTTCCGATCTGTTGCAAGACGATCAGGAAGGACAAGAGCGTATTCACGCTCACAACTGGAACAGCGGTCTGCCCGACAACGACAAGGAAGCAATATGATTGCCTATTACCCTCTGCTCAAACACCTGCACATGACCCTCGCCATCGTCAGCCTGCTGCTGTTTGTCTATCGCTGGATGCTCTCTCTCAATGCCAGCGCGCGTCTACAACAGCGCTGGCTGAAGATAGCGCCCCACGTCAACGACACCTTCTTGCTGCTGTTCGGGGTGCTGCTGGCTGTCACGTTGCAGATGAGCCCGAGCCAGCAACCCTGGCTGATGGCCAAGCTGATCGCCCTGGTGGTCTACATAGGGCTCGGTGTCATGGCGTTAAAACGGCCTGCTCGCAGCCAGAAGCTTATGGCGGGTGTCGCCGCGCTGGCGGTGTTTGGCTATATGGTGGGGGCCGCCATGACCATGTCGGCCTGGTCCTGGTTGGCCTGACAAGAATGTCCATCTGGTGGGGGGAAGCCATTCCCTCCACATCATCTTCTGCCCTTTAACGTGATTTCTATTTTTTTCTTCTCCCTAAAAACCGCAAGACAGCACTTTAATTTGCGATTTGTTCATCAATTAAAAGCCTCAATTGCAACCCGCCAAAACAGTAATCATATTTAATATCATGTAGTTAATGACGTTTGTATGAAAATGGCGACAGTTGTCGCAGCAAAACTTGCGACATAGACTGTCGCATGCCATGGCTAGGATACACTCAACGCTAAACCAGTGAAGGCATGCACCATGAGTAAGAAGCTGTTACGACAACTGACCTTGGCGCGTTGCATCCCGCACCGCCCTTACAAGCTGACCGCCAGCCAACTTCAGGTAAAACTGGAAGAGGAAGGTATCCATGTCAGTCTGCGTACCGTGCAACGGGACCTGGAAGAGATGTCCGGCATGGGGTTGTTCGACCTCACCTCGGATGAGCGCAGCAAACCCCACGGCTGGTGCTTTGAGCGCCATGGCCTCAACGACTTCGCCAATATCATGCCGCTGTCGCTGGCAGTGGCCCTGAAAACCTGGAGTGATCAGGCAAGCCAACTGCTACCGGCAAGTGTGCTGACCGAATTGAATCCGCTGATCGACAAGGCCAGCCAGGTGATCCGCGACAGCCAGAGCGAACTGGCCGAACGCTGGCTCGAGAGCGTGCATCAGTCACCGCGTCCGTTTGCCGGCAACCCGGAGATCCGTCGCAGCACCCTGATCCGCGATGCCCTCTGGCGTGGTCGCAAGTTCAGCGCCGAGATACAGCGCGTCATCAAGGAGCGTACTGTATGGCTCTGCTATGACCGCATCAATCCGCTCGGCATCCTGAATCAGGCCGATGGTCCGACCCTGCTCTGTACTTTGTCCGAGCTGGATCCCAAGGTATACGGCATCCCGTTCGATCACATCAAGGGCGTGGAACTGACCAACTTCAGCGCAACCCAGCCGAAGGATTTCAATATCCAGAAGCTGATCCGTGACCAGGGCTACCAGGACGTCAGCGGTCCAATCCGCTTTGTCGGTCGCATTGATGCAAACTGCCCGACACTGGTCGATGGCCAGATCCCGGGCCACAACCCACGCATGACTCGCTATGACAAGCGCAGTGTGGTGGTGGAGACCGAAGTCCAGGACACCCCTGAATTTCGCACCTGGCTCAATAACATGAGCGGCAACCTGGAAGTGCTGGCGCCAGAGTCACTGCGCAAGGCATACCCGACACCAGGCAGCCGGGTTAGCTAATCCCAAAAAGCCGAGCTCAGCCTCGGCTTTTTGTATTCTTTTCAAGCATATCTATTCAACTAATTTTGAACCCTTACCTGCTAAATTGAGTCGTTTTGTACCATCGTTTTCCCCCTGTTTTTGCGTGTGAGAGATCCGCCATAGTCGCTGTAAGAGGCCACTGTGTTGCACCGTACGCGAAGCTATCTTTGAATCCATGCGCTTTCCAATGAAACAAACTAACATATTGATTATTATCTATTTATCTTGTTAATGATTGGATTTAATCAAGCTGACTCATGCCGATAACCACCCAAGCTCCCTTGTTACTCTGTGCGCTTCCCTTAATATGGGTATCACAAGGACGAAGCTGGTTCGGCAGGATGCAGGAACAGCGCATAAACAGGGAATAATCCACAGGACGTGGTCAGGGATACCTCAGGATGAGGCAGGTAACCGGGAAGGTTATCAAACGGATTGAACAGGACACCACAGGATGTGGTTGCGGACACCTAGGGATGAGGCAGAGCAGTAGGGATTACCGCTCTTCAGGAAGAACGGACCTCGCCGGATGCGAGCAGGACAGCTTCAGGATGAAGCGAGATAGCCAGGATGGTTATCTGTCAGGACTGCGCAAGGAACACCACAGGATGTGGTAAGGGACACCTCCAGGATGGAGAGAGTGCCGCAATCAGGAACGATTGCCAGACCAGGATGGTCACAGGACACCTCAACGGATTGGGAAGGGGATATTCCGAAGGATCAGGATAAAGTCAGGGATCGCAGGGAGCATTGCAGTTCATGGACTGGACTAGATGACTTGAGGGGACGGCAACTGCCGTCCCCTTTTCTTTATGTGCACATTCTCAAGCCTCCTGTTGGCTCTTTCACGCAGACCAACGCCTCCGGCCCCTTACATCACACTTTGTATTTCCCCATTGCTTGAGCGCTTTTGAACCGAGCCACCACCTTGCATAACAGGGCAAGATATCCATCCAGCTGGTGATGCAATGGCAATCTGCTAAAGCTCAAAGCTAGCTACTCCGTGGCCAGGAACACAAAAGACCTTCCCAAGCAGGAAGGCCTTGTTGAATCGCCCCGGGTTTTCTAGACACTCTGTTGTTGAACATTGAACTGCTTTTCAAACTCTACCGGCGACAGCCCATCATTGGAACCATGGCGCCGGATTGGGTTGTAAAACATTTCGATATAATCAAATACGTCGCTGCGGGCTTCGTCTCTTGTCGAGTAAATCCTACGCTTTCTCCGCTCCCGTTTGAGTAACTGAAAGAAGCTCTCGGCGACAGCGTTGTCGTGGTAGTTGCCACGTCGGCTCATACTGCAATTCAGGTTGTGAGCCTTCAGAAAGTCCTGCCATTCCCCACCGGTAAACTGGCTGCCCTGATCCGAATGCACCAGTACCGCCTGCTTGGGCTTGCGCCGCCAGACGGCCATCAATAACGCATCAACCGCCAAGTCTGCCGTCATACGTGGCCTCATCGCCCAAC